>JAKLFG010000001.1 GCA_022711315.1 bacterium
CGACCACCTCCTGTGCCGCGCGCTGAACATTCTCGACCGCCTTGAGGACGCCCTTGCCGAGGTAGCGCGCCTTGTCGCCGTCGCGCAGTTCGAGCGCCTCATGGACGCCGGTCGATGCCCCCGACGGCACCATCGCGACGCCGGTGTCGCCCGATTCGAGTTCGACCTCGACCTCGACGGTGGGATTGCCGCGTGAATCGAGGATCTCGCGTGATCTTACCTCAATGATCTCATGCATGGTGCTGCCTCCGTTATGGGTTGGGTATATCGAACGAAAAACGGTCGGGCAGAAGTGCCGCGACGGTCGTTTCCTTCTCTATCTCGCCGGTCTCGGCGTTGACGAGTATGACCTGCATCTCCGGGTTGAGATCGGCGAGCGTCTGACGACAAATGCCGCAGGGGCTTACCGCGTGGCCGTCGAGTGCCGCCGCGACGACGACCGCCACGACATCGTCCCGCCCCGCCGTGATGGCCGAAAAAAGCGCCACCCGCTCGGCGCAGACGGTCGCGCCGAACGACGAGTTCTCGACATTGACGCCGGTGAATATCCGGCCCCCCTTCGTGACGACCGCCGCCCCGACCATGAAGCCGGAGTACGGGGCGCGGGCATACCGGCGGACCCTGAGCGCCGCCGCGACCGCTTTTTTGACGAGTTCCTTACGCATCCTCCTCCAGTGCCCGGTTGACGACGGCGAGCATGAGAGCACCGAACCGTCCCTCGGCCGCCTTGGCGGTATCGAACACCTCTTCGTGCGAGAGTTTGCCCGCGCTCTTGCCGGCGGCGCGATTGGCGATGAACGACACCGCCGCGACCCGCATCCCGGCGTGACGCGCCGCTATCGTCTCGGGAACGGTCGACATACCGACCGCGTCGGCGCCGAGTTTTTCGAGCATCCGTATCTCGGCCGGCGTCTCGAAACTGGGGCCCGCAAGTCCCGCGTAGACACCTTCGGTCATCGCGATCCCCTGTTCGGCCGCGACGGTCCGTATCAACCGGCGCAATGCGGGGTCATACGCATCGGTCATATCGGGGAACCGCGTTCCCATCTCGTCGAGGTTCGGGCCCGTGAGCGGGTTCATCCCGGTCAGGTTCAGATGGTCGGCGACGAGCATGAAGGATCCCGGCGCAAGATCGTCCCGGATCCCGCCCGCCGCGTTGGTCAGGAGCACCGTCTCGACCCCGAGCAGGCGAAGGACCCGAAGCGGGAAAACGGCCTGTTGCGGGGTGTAGCCTTCGTAGCAGTGGACCCTCCCCTGCATGATCCAGAAGGGCTTGTTGCTTTTCGGTTCGACAGCGAGCAGGAGTTTCCCCGAGTGGCCCACAACGGTCGAAACGGGGAAGTTGGGTATCGTCCGGTACGGGAAAAGGACCGGCGCTTCGACCGACCCGGCGAATTTGCCGAGCCCCGATCCGAGGACGACCGCGAGGTTCCCGCTCTCGAGACCCGCCGCGGCAAGCCGTTCACCGAGGAACTGGGCCGCCTCACGGATGGGTTCCATCGCCGGGCGCATCATCGTCAGCAGTACTTGTAGAAGGCCTTGTAGGCCTTGTAGGTGTGGTAGAGATCGGCTTTCGAGGCGACCTCGAACGGCGAGTGCATCGACAGGAGCGCGGTACCGACATCGAGGACATCCATCCCGTATTCGGCGATGTACATCGCGATGGTGCCGCCGCCGCCCAGATCGACCTTGCCCAGTTCGGCCGTCTGCCAGAGCGCGCCGTCCCTGTTGAAGGCCTTGCGGACCTGCGCGACGAACTCGGCGTGCGCTTCTGAGGAGTTCGACTTGCCGCCCGAGCCGGTGAACTTGGTCAGGCAGACGCCGTAGCCTATCTTGGCGGCGTTCATCTTCTCGACGACGCCCGCCCATTCGGGATCGATGCCGGCGTTGACATCGGCCGAAAGGAATTTGGAATTACGGAGCGCCTTGAGGACCGTCGCGTAGTCGGTCACGCCGTAATGGCCCAGTATCTCGGCGACCGCCAGTTCAAGCAGGTTGGAGTTCGCGCCGGCGTTACCTTTCGACCCGATCTCCTCCTTGTCGAAAAAGACGGCGACGATGTTCTTGTCGCTTTTGGGCAGGTCGAGAAGCGCCCGCATTCCGGCGAAGGCGCAGATGCGGTCGTCCTGACCGTGCGAACCGACGAACGAGCGGTCGAGCCCGACATCACGCGCGTTTCCCGCCGGGACCAGTTGCAGTTCGGCGCTGACAAGATCCTGTTCCGCGAACCCGTACCGGTCGTGGAGCATTTTGAGGATGTTCACCTTGACCGCGTTCGATTCGGGTTTGAACTGATAGGGTATCGAGCCGACGAGGATGTTGAGGTTCTCACCCTCGATCACCTTGCGGGCGTTCTTCTCCATCTGCTCCTGCGCGAGGTGCGGCAGGAGGTCGTTTATCGTGAAGACCGGATCGCCCTCCTCCTCGCCGATGACCACCCCTATCTTTTTACCGCTCTCGAGGATCACCACGCCGTGCATCGCCAGCGGCCGGGTGACCCACTGGTACTTCTTGATGCCGCCGTAGTAGTGGGTCTTGAGATAGGCCATGTCCTCCGCCTCGTAGAGCGGCGCCCCCTTGAGGTCGAGTCGCGGCGTGTCGATGTGGGCGCCGACCATCAGGAACCCTTCGGCGAACTTCTTCGGGTCGGCTATCCGGGCGAGCACACAGGAGACGCCGTGGAAGTCGATGAAGAGCCGGTCATCCTTCTTGGTCGCCTCACCGATGGGGCGATAGCCGCTGCGGCGGGCGATGCGACCGATGGTGACGACCGCCTCGCGCTCGGTCTTGCTGTCATCGAGGAATCGCTTGTAGTCGTCGGCGAACTCCATTATCTCTCGCTCTTCGGCGACAGAGAGGCCGTTCCAACCCGACCGTTTCTTATGACAAAGTTTCTCGGCCAGTTGCTTGGCATCGGTCGCTTTTTTCTGGGTGACGCTCTTCTTGCGGGCCATGGCGGTCCTCCTTCCGGTTCACCGGTAATAAAGTGGTTACGGAACCCGATACTAGTGCAAAGCGCGGAGAAACACAAACTTTTCCCGAACCATCTCCGGGAGGACATGCTCTTTTTGTATAATTTTAGTGGACTTTCTGTATCTTTGTGTTATATTCGTTTTACTTTTATTGTCCGATCGTGGAGGGCTAGATGACCTATCTGCCGCTTTCGTATCTTCTCGGGTCCCGCGCGAAGGTGGATATCCTGAGGATCCTCGTGAGCAAGCAGAACTACACCGGTCGCAAGATCGCGACGCTCTCGAGCACCAACCCGAACTCGAACAAGAAGGCGCTCGACTTCCTACTCGGCACCGGACTCGTGAGCCGCGAACATATCGGGAATGCCTATCACTACCGGCTTAACGAGAACCATATCCTGCACGATGCGGTCCTCAACCTCTTCAAGGAGGAGGAGCGGACCATCAGCCGCATCATGAAGACCGCCGGATCCTATGTCGAAGAATACGCTCCCAAGACGCTGGCCGGCTTCGTGACCTACCTGCGGAGCGATGTGGTGCTCACGATCATCGCCCACTCCCTTTCGGTGCCGGAGATGAAAGAGTACATCGCCGAAAAGACCGGATTCAATGTGCAGATAAAAGTGATAGACACCCTCAATCTTTCCGAAAGCGATGTCGTCGAGTTCGTGGATCGCAACTACTTCTGGAACAACTACAAGACGATCCTCAAGATGATACACTCGCGCGACATCGTAAAAGATTTCTTCAACATATAAGGGGGGCGACGATGAACAAGAAGAATATCCGCATACTGGTCCTCGACGACGAGGAGAACATCCTTTCCTCGCTCAAACGCGCCATCGAGGCGCGCGGTTACACGGTCATTGTCAAATCGAAACCCGAGGAGGCGATCGACTATATCCGTAACAACATCGTGCATGTCGCGCTTCTCGACATCCTCATGCCCAACATGGACGGCATCACGGTGCTCAATATCGTTAAGGAGATCAGCGGCCTCACGCAGGTCATCATGATGAGCGCCTACAGCACGATAGACCGCATCGTTTCGGCGCTTGAGAGCGGCGCGAACGACTTCCTGCTCAAACCGTTCGATAATATCGACGAACTCATCTCGGTCATCGACCTGTCGGTGCAGAAACTCGATCGCTGGAAAAAGGTGCTTTCCGAGTCCGGAGCCATCTGACCGTGACCCGCCACCCCTCCTCCCGCGCACGACTCACCCTCATATCGCTCCACGATCTCAGTCTGCCCCCCACCTTCGCCGCCGATTTCGTCACGGCGCTCATCGGCGCCTTCGAACGCGAAAAGGGGCAGGCCATCGGCCACAGTACGCGGGTCACCCTGCTCGCCCACCTGATCGGGCAGGAGATGCGCCTGCCGCAGGAGACGCAGAAGGAGCTTTTTTTCGCCTCGCTGCTGCACGATATCGGCGGCATCTCCACCGCCGGACACATCTGGAAACGGCTCACCGAGGTCCCCGACATCTTCGGCCAGAAGACCGATTTCCGCATATTCTTCCACTCGGCACGGGGGTATGCCGTCCTGAGCCGATTCCCCACCCTCCGCAAGATAGCGGAGGTGGTCTACACCCATCATGAGTTCTATGACGGCTCGGGCTTCCCGCAGGGGCTCAAGGGCGATGATATCCCGCTCCTTGCCCGCATCATACGCATAGCCGACACCACCGACATCATCCTGCGGCTCCATGAGATACAGAACGGAGAGGAGATCAAGAGTTTCCTCGACATCAGCGCCGGCGAGGAGTTCGACCCTCAGTCCTACGAGCGGTTCGTCTCCCTGCTGGGCCGCCCCGACACACTGCCGCTTCTGCTCGACGAGAACCTTGTGCGTGAACGGTTCCGGGAGATATGCCTGTCGATGACCGATCAGTATTATTTCTCCGCCTCCGACTCGCTCAACCGCTTCTTCGAGATGGCGGCGATGCTCATCGACAATGTGACGACCGTCGGGAAACAGCATTCCCTGCGGGTCGCCGAATTCGCCGAGCAGATCGCCCTGTCGCTCAAACTCGAACAGAGCCTGATCCTGCAGATGCGGTGGGCGGCGCTCCTGCACGATATCGGCAAGGTGACGAGCAACCGCATGATCTACACCAAGTCGGAGAAACTCTCCGACATCGAATGGCGCGCCATCCGCGCCCACCCCGAAAAAGGTTACGAGACGCTCAACGCCGTTTCGGGCCTGCAGGAGATCGCCTTCTATGTCCTGCATCACCACGAGAATTACGACGGCTCCGGGTACCCCGAAGGCCTGTCGGGAGAGAAGATACCGCTCGCCTCGCGCATCCTGCGGGTCGCCGACGCGTTCGAGGCGATGACCTCGGAACGGATCTATCACCGCAAACGCGACTGGCAGATGGCTCTGCGCGAACTGCGCGAGAACGCCGGCAAGCAGTTCGACCCCCGCATCGTCGATATCACCGTCGATGCATACCAGATACGCTGAGGCAACCATGAAGGTTGTGCTGGCCGGGTACAATGTCGATGCCGAGATACTGCGCGAACTGAAGGAAAAGGCGCGCTGGGACGCCGACAATGTGACGCCCGAGACGCTTTCGGCCGCCTATGCCCGCATATCGCGCGACCCCCGAGACATCGAGGAGTTGCGCGCCGATTCGCGCACCGCGACCGACAAGGCGCGGCGCTCGAACGAAACGATCATCTTCGGACTCGGCCACGCGTCGGTCGCCGAACACGCCGTATTCAACCTCGACATCATCGGGGTCTCGCGCCTCGCCGCCGAGGCGGTCCAACAGTTCCGACTCGCCGCCTACACGGAGAAATCACAGCGCTACATCACGCTCGACGGCGATTTCGTGACGCCCCCCGGCATCGCCGCGGCGGGGTTCGAAAAGGAATTCCGCGCGGCGGTCGCCTTTCAGAACGACACCTATCGCGAACTCTACGCGGCGCTCAAGACCCATCTGTTCAAAAAGCACGCCGCTCTCCTCGCGACCAAGAACGGCGAACGGACGGTCGACGGCTGGGCGAAAGAGGACGCCCGTTATGTGGTGGGTCTCGCCACCGCGACGCAGTTCGGCATGACGGTGAACGCCCGCGAACTGGAGCATGTCCTGCGACGCCTCCGCGCCGACCGGCGAGGCGAGATACGCGCGTTGGCCGAAGCGCTCCATGCCCCGCTTGCGGCGCTGTCGCCTTCCATCATCAAGTACGCGCGGCCAACCGCCTACGACACCGACCGCGTCGAAGAACTGGCCCTTCTTGCGCAGAGAACCATCTCTCACACGGCCGGAAGTTCCGGCGAACCCGTGCGGCTCGTGGCGCACACCGACGATCCGGATCTCGCCCTCTGCGCGGCGTTGCTGTTCCGCTACGGCGGCGTCGCCTACGACGCGGCCTATGTGGCGGCGGCCGAGATGAGCACCGCGGCTCGACGAGAACTCGTCCGGACGGCGCTCTCAGAGCGATCCTGCTGGGACCATGCCGATCGCGCCTTCGAGGCGATGGAGTTCATCTTCGAACTGACGGTGAGCGCCACCAACTACGCGCAACTCAAGCGCCACCGCATGACGACGCAACTCGTGCAGGACTATGACCCCGCGCTTGGTGTTACCGTACCACCCAATGTCGTCGAGATCGGGAGGGAAAAAGAATTCCATGCGGCGATCGCCCGCGGCGAAGAATGCTACGCGACGATCGCCGGGAAGGTGCCCGAAGAGAGGGACTACATCCTCACCAACGCCCACCGGCGCCGGGTGCTCACCAAACTCAACGCCCGCGAACTGTACCACTTCGCCGCCCTGCGCGAGGACGAGCACGCCCAGTGGGATATCCGCGAAACGGCCCGGCTCATGCGCGAGGCGGCCGAGAAGGTCGCCCCCCTCACGATGATGATGCTGTGCGGCAAGAGCGATTTCGACGCGCGTCGCACCGAGATATACGGAACGGAGTGATGCCATGATACCCGACTGGGCAAAGGAATTCGGCGCCTCGATCACCGTCTGCGACGAGAACGGGGTATTGCTTTATCTCAACGAAAAGGCTCGGAGCATCTTTGAGACGCCCGAGAACGCGCCGCTCGTCGGCAAGAGCATGTTCGAGTGTCACAAACAGGCGTCGCAGGAGATGATCCGGGCGATGATGGCGACCAAGAAGCCCCATGTCTACACGATAGAGAAGAAGGGCGTCAAAAAACTCATCTATCAGGCGCCGTGGTTCGAAGAGGGCACCTTCAAGGGTCTTGTCGAGATATCGATGGAAATGCCGGCCGAAGTGCCGCCGCACCGGATCCGCTAGTCACCCTTTTTTGCTATCACCACCCGTTTGCGACCGCTCGCCTTCCGTTCGCGCGCCTCTTTTTCGGCGCATTCGCCGCAGATCAGCCGGTCACGGTCCTTTCTCGGCGGGGTGCCCGCCCGCCGGAGCCGGAGGCAGACATCGCAGATATATTCATAGCGCCGACGCCCCTTGGGATCGGTCACCTGCTTGACGGTGCCACGCTTCTTCCCGGCATTGAACTCCTTGAGGCAGTCGGCGCAGTAGTAACTCCGCGAACCGTCGGCGACGAAGGGGACATACGATTCCTTGCCGCACCGGTTGCAGGTTATCTTGCAGAGGACATCGGTCTCTTTCTTCGGCATCGCTCTTCTCCTTCGCGCCGTGGGATGGAAGCATCATAGCGACGCGCGGAACGCTTGCAACTTTTTGCTCATAGTGACCTAAAGGGATACATTCGGTTTTCAATGCGACTTACCTTATTGTAATGCTTGACTTTTTCATTCGGACGGCCATAGTATATGCTGTTGAACGGAGAAAAGTGCCGGTGGAAAAGAAAGGCGGTATCGCCGCGAAGTTCGCGGAACTCGACAGGATCGCCGAGAAACTGTCGGGCGGCGCCGAACTTGAGGAGGCGATGAAACTCTACGAGAAAGGGATGAAACTCGCGGCCGAGATACGCGATTATCTCGCCAAGGCGGAAAAGAAGATACAGGTCATCGGGGCCGACGGCTCGGTGACGAACAAAGAGGAACATGAACTGGGAAAAGAAAGCGTCTGACCGCAAAAAACGCGCCGTCGTCATAGACGACTCGTCGCCGCGCATCGAGACGATATCGCAGGGGCTCGCGGAGGAATTCTCGGTCCGCACGGTATCATCCCCCTTCAAACTGCTCTCGATGCTCTGCACCGAGAAACCCGATCTCATCGTGCTCAATTCCTCCGTCCCGTGGTTCTCCACCAGCCATTTCTGCTGCGCGGTCACCAACAACGGCCTGCTCGCCGACACCCCCATCGTGCTCTTCAACACCGAGAACACCTCGGTCAACCGGGAGAACATCGGCGAGTTCCGCAACTGTCATATCATCGACGATACCGGCGTTATATCCGAAACGGCCCGCCGGTTGGTCTCCTGAACCGCTCCTTTGTATTGACAACTTCCGCCGCCTTGCTATGATGGGTGCCGTTCTGTTTCTGAGGAGTCCCCATGCTCGAACATATCCGTAACGCCTCCCCCGAGGAATTGGCCAAACTCGCGGCCGAGACGCGCGAACTCATCATAGAGACCTGCTCCAAGAACGGCGGGCATCTTGCTCCGTCGCTCGGCACGGTGGAACTGACGCTCGCCCTGCTCAAGGTGTTCGACCTCGATCGCGACCGGATCGTCTGGGATGTCGGCCACCAGTCCTACGCGTACAAGATACTGACCGACCGCAAGACACGTTTCCACACCCTGCGGACCATGGGCGGCATCAGCGGCTTCCCTAAGCGGAGCGAGTCGCCGTACGATGTCTTCGGTACCGGTCACGGCGGCACCTCGATATCGGCGGCGCTCGGCATCAAGGAGGCGATCAAGGCGGCGGGCAGTGACGGCAAGGTCATCGCGATCATCGGCGACGGCTCGATGACGAACGGGCTCGCCTTCGAGGGAATGAACAACATCGAGTCGTGGGGTCGCAACACCCTGACGGTGCTCAACGACAACGACATGTTCATCTCGACGAGCGTCGGCGGACTGTCGCACTGGTTCTCCCGCAAACTCACCGGTCCCGCCTACGCCGGGTTGCGCACCGAGATAAAGAGCGTGCTCTCCCACCTGCCCCCCTTCTTCCGCGGCGAACGGATCATCGAGATACTTCGCAAGGCGCTCGAATCGTCCAAGACCCTGCTCACCCCCGGCATCCTGTTCGAGGGCTTCGGCTTCCAGTATGTCGGCCCGGTGGACGGCCACGACCTGACACAACTCGTCGAAACGCTCGAGGACCTGAAGCCCAACGAGGAACCGATACTGCTCCATGTCCATACGCAAAAGGGTAAAGGCTATCCGCCCGCCGAGGAGAATCCGCGCAGTTTCCACGGCGTCGGCCCGTTCGACCGCCGGACCGGCAAGCCGCTCAAGGATGTCAGATCGGGCTTCACCGACCACCTCGGCGAATACCTGCCGCACCTGTTCCGGCGCGATGAGCGTCTCGTCGCCATCACCGCGGCGATGCCCGACGGCACCGGGCTCACCCGCCTGCAGAAAGAGATGCCCGACCGCGTCTACGATGTCGGCATGTCGGAAGGCCACGCCGTCACCTTCGCGGCGGGACTCGCGGCGGCCGGCAGACGCCCGCTCGTCCTCATCTACTCGACCTTTCTCCAGCGCGCCTTCGACTCCATCATACACGATGTCGCTCTGCAGGGACTCCCGGTGGTGTTCCTCATAGATCGCGGGGGGCTTGTCGGCGAGGACGGCGCGACCCACCACGGCGTGTTCGATCTCTCATACCTGCGCATCATCCCCGGACTGACGGTCGTCGCCCCGCGCACCGAGACCGAGATGGCGGGCGCCATCGAGCGGGCGATACGGAGCGACCGCCCCTTCGCGATACGCTATCCGCGCGGCAGCAGCACCGGCGTATCGTTCTCGCCGCAGGAGACGCCTCTTCCCGAAGGACGCGGCGAACTCCTGCTCGACGCGCCGGGCGACACGCTCGTCGTTACCGTCGGCATCGGCGACCAGTACGCCATGTCTCAACACGCCGTGCTCAACAAGGAAGCCATCGCCTACTCGGTCTACGACCTCCGCTATGTCAAGCCGCTCCCGTCAGAACTGTTCGACCTCATCAGGAAGCGGAAGATACGGAAACTCGTCGTCATCGAGGAGAATGTCGTCGCCGGCGGCGCCGGCAGCGCGATACTCGAGGAACTTTCACGGCGCCGCATGCAGGTACGCACGGAACTGGTGGGACTGCCCGACGAGTTCATCCCGCACGGAAGCCAGAAAGAACTGCGCGAACGGTACGGCGTCGGATTGACCGCGCTCGTCGAGGCGCTCCGGAGGGTATCGCGATGACCCGGCGCGCAAGCCGCGAGATACGACTGGGGAAAAGCACCATCGGCGGCGGTCGCCCACCGCTCATCCAGACGATGATCACCACCCCGCTCACGCGACCCGATGAGGCGTTTGCCGAGGCCGACCGGGGGCTCGCCCTAGGGTGCCGCATCGTCCGTACCGCGGTGAGAAGCGAGGCCGAGATCGCGGGGCTGACCGAACTGGCGAAGCGTTTCGGCGGCGACCTCATCGCCGACATCCACTTCGACCACCGGCTCGCGCTCGCCGCCATCGGGTGCGGCATCGCGGGGGTCCGTTTCAACCCCGGTAACATCGGCGGGAAGGATCGTGTGGCGCAGATCGTCGAGGCGGCCCGTACGCGGCCCGATCTCGCGCTCCGCATCGGCGTCAACGCCGGGTCGCTCGAAAAGGATATCCTCGAAAAGCACGGCGGGCCGACCGCCGCGGCGCTCGTGGAGAGTACGCGGCGCTGGGTCGAATACCTTGAGCGCGACCTCAAATATCTCAACTTCAAACTGTCGGTCAAATCGCACGCGGTGCCTGAAACGGTCGAGGCGTGCCGCGCGCTCGCCGCGTTCACCGATGCGCCGTTCCATGTCGGCATCACCGAAGCGGGCGGCGGCATCGGCGGCCGCATCCGGTCGGCGGCCGGCATCGCGATCTTGCTCCACGAAGGTCTTGTCGACACTTTCCGCGTGAGTCTCACCGCACCGATAGAGGACGAGATCGTGACCGGCATGCACATCCTCAAGGCGTACGGCCTGCTCGACGGCGGCGGCGAGATCGTATCCTGCCCCACCTGTGGCCGAACCCACGGAACGCTCTTCGCCTACCACGATAAACTCGAAAAATTCTTCGATGAACATCGGTGGTGGCTCCGCCCCCGGCTCACCGTCGCGCTCATGGGGTGCGAGGTGAACGGCCCCGGCGAAGCGAAGGAGGCCGACCTCGGCATCGCGCTCGGTCACGGCTCGGCGCTCTATTTCGAGAAGGGCTCGCTGGTCCGCAAATTCGACGATCAGGACGCCGCCTTCGCCCATCTTCTGCGGCGTATCGGCGAGATATGGCAATTATCACCGGTCAAGGGAGAATGAGATGAAAAAGATCGTTTCGACGCCCGACGCCCCGAAGGCGGTCGGCCCCTATTCGCAGGCCGTGTGGGCTGGCGATACGCTCTACATCTCGGGCCAGATACCGCTCGATCCGGCGACCGGCGCCATGGTCGGCGCGACGACGACCGAGCAGACGGCGCAGGTCTTCCGGAACATCGGCGCGATACTAAAGGCGGAGGGGTTGGGCTTTGAGCATATCGTCAAGATGACGGTGCTCCTGACCGACATGAAGGAGTTCGCGGCGATGAACGAGGTCTACGCCCGGCACTTCGCCGGCGACTTCCCGGCGCGCGCCGCCTATCAGGTCTGCGCCCTGCCGAAGGGCGCTCTGGTCGAGATAGAGACCGTCGTGTACCGGGGCTGACATGAGATATCTCGCGCTGGCCCTCATACTGACACTCGGCATCGTTTCATGCAAAAAGGAGGGGGAGAACACCTTCTTCACGAAGGGGAAGAGGGTGGAGACCGGACTCATCTGGGAGAAAAGTCCGGTGACCGCCGAGAGCATCCTTGCCGGGAAAACGGTGACGCCGCTCTTTACCGACACCTTCGACCGTCCCGATCTCGGGCCCAACTGGCAGGTGCAGGGCGGCGATTGGCGGCTTGAGGACGGCGTGGTCCAGTCGATGAAGGCGAACAACAAGAACCTCGTCCTGACCGGTGCGGCCCTGCCCGACAACGCGATGATAGAACTGAAGATGTGGAGCGGATCGGACTTCGTCGACATCAAATTCAATGCGTGGGGCGACGGCGGAGAGCACGACCACGGCGACGGCTACAGTTTCATCCTCGGCGGCTGGAAGAACCGCGTATCGGTCATCGCGAAACTGCACGAACACGAGAAAAGCCGCGTCGAGGATCGCGCCACGCGACTAGCGCAGGACGAGGTCTATCGCGTGAAGGTGATCCGTATCGGCGGGAGGATATGGTGGTTCGTCAACGACGAGATATTCCTCGCCTACCTCGACCCGAAGCCGCTCGCAGCGACCGCCGGATACAAATATCTGAGTTTCGCCAACTGGGAAAGCATGGCCTATTTCGACGACCTGAAGATAGCGAAGATAGAATAGGAGACCTCATGTTCATCGCGGTCGAGGGGATAGACGGCTCCGGCAAATCGACGACGATCGCCGAACTCGAGAAGTTCCTGACGGCTCGGGGCCACGCGGTGCATCGGACCGCCGAGCCGACGAAACTCGACACCGGCCGCGCCATCCGAGAACTGCTCGGCCAGAAGAACGAGCGGCCCTACACGCGACACGAACTGGCGCTCCTGTTCGCCGCCGACCGCCTGCGCCACCTTGAGGAAGAGGTCGAGCCGGCGCTCGCCGCCGGGAAGACGGTGCTCACCGACCGCTATCTTTTCTCGTCGCTCGCCTATCAGTCGGTCGACCTGCCCTACGAGTGGGTCGCGGGGCTCAACCGGTTCGCGCGGCTCCCCGACACCGTCCTCTACATCGAGGTAAGCGTGGACACGGCATTGTCGCGCCTTGCCCGGTTCCGCCAGGGGACCGAGATATTCGAGACGCGCGCCTTCCTCGAAAAACTCAGGGCGAACTATGAAAAGGTCTTCAAAAAGTATACCGGCAAGGTGAACATCGTGCGGCTCGACGGCGAGGTGGCGATGAGTGATATCGCCGCAGACATCGAAAAAAGACTGTCCGGTATCTTCCCTAAAAAGGTCTAGTAGACGAACTCGTAACAGCCCATATCGGCGATGCCGGTGCCGTACATCGGCACATCGAAACGGGTCTGGCCTTCCATGTCGGTCGTCGGCGCCGATGCATCATTCGCCGCATCGATGCAGGGCGATATCTGCATGCTTCCCGCGTCGGCCGTCAGGTGGAAGTTGTTATTCGTCGCGTCGACGAACAGCGGATCGGTGTTCTTATTGCCGGTGCCGGTGAAAACGGAGGTGTTCGTCATCTGTATGCCGCTGTAGGTCGCGGTGATCGTGCCGCCGCCGCCTTCGTCCCAGAGTTCGTCCGTGTTATTCTGCACCGTTGCCGCCGCGTCGGCCCAGAAGATGGAGTTGACGATCGTCGTATTGGTGCCCCCCATGTTCGCCACCGCACCACCGTTATCCTGTGCGCTGTTCTTTGAGAAGGTGCTGTTGGTGATCTGTATCGCCGATGCGTCGTTCGCCCGTATCGCGCCGCCGTTGGCGGTCGGCGCGGTGACCGTGTTGCCATAGAACAGCGAGTTGACGACCTGCAGGACCGTGCCGCTGTCAAAGCCGTTGAGCGCGCCACCGCCGCCTTCGGTCCCGGTGCCGCCGGTGACCGTGTTCTCGGCAAAGACCGTGTTGCGCACGGTGGTCGTGCCGCCGCCGGTCGCGTAGATCGCGCCGCCGAACGCGGCATCATAGTTGCCCGCCGTGACCGTGTTCTTAGAGAACAGGCAATTCTCGAACAGGTTGCTCCCGCCTCCAACGATCGACACCGCACCGCCGCGGGCGGTGTTGTCATCCCCCTGCACCGGAGCGCTGTTGTTAGTGAAGATGCAGTTGCGCACCGTCATAGAGACATTGTTCAGATACATCGCACCACCCTCGACGATGTTGCTGAGACTACCGGTGATCGCACGACCTTCAGTAAGGGTGAAGCCGTCTAGCAACGCGCTGTTCGCGCCGTACAGTATGTGGGAAACGTGATTGGTGCTTCCCGATGACTGCCGCCCGTCGATGATGGAGACATTCGCCGTCCAGTCGCGACCCTCGCGGAGCGCCTCGGTCCCCGCGAACCCGCCGTAGAGCGGCACTTTGCCGCGCAACTGGATGTAGTTACCGGTCGCGTTCTTGTAGGCATAATAGGTCCCCGCGGCGGCCCATACCTCGCAGGTCGCGGCGCTGGAGCCGTTGGCCGAATCTATCGCCGCCTGCAGGTCGTTGAAGGCGGTGTTCCACGACAAGCCATCGCCGGTGACCGGCATGATGGATGCGGGCTTGAGGAACCGCACGCATATCTCGCAGTCGGCGCCGGCCCAGCCGGCGTCACAGCACTCGCCTTGGCTCTCGCTGCACACGAAGTCACCGCAGGGATGACCGTCATGGCCATCGCAGGCGGCGCTACCACCGTTACAGGTGTCGGGGCCGTTGCAGAAGACGCCGTCATCGCACGCGGTGTCACCGGAGGCGAACCCGTCGGGCGGACAGGCGGCGCTATTGCCGGGACAGGTCTCGGCCACATCGCACACCGGGTGGGCGGCGGGGCGGCAGACATAATTTGAATCCGCCGTACGGTAATGACAGCCGTCGCAACAGGCGCCGGTCGTACATTCGCAGATCGCCATATCGACATCGGGCACGACCGCATCGTCGGTGACCACGGTGCCGTCGTCGGTGATCACGGTGCCGTCATCGGTGACCACGGTGCCGTCATCGGTGACCACGGTATCATCGTCGGTCACGATCCCGTCGGTGAGGATATCATCGGTGACCACTTCGTCGGTGGTCACATCATCGCTCACGATATCATCGGTCACCACCTCGCCATCGTCATTCACCACCTGACCGTCGTCGTTGATGACCTGGCCGTCGTCATTCACGAGTTCGCCGTCATCGTTTATCAACTGGCCGTCGTCGTTCACGAGCGGATCGGTCTCCGTTCCTCCGGTATCGCTCACCGGATCGTCGGGAAGCAGATCGTCGCTGTCGAGAAAGGGATCGTCCGTATCGGCGTTACCGCTCCCCTGATCGTTGGTCGGCGGGAATATCCGGCGGGTCCCCGGTTCGCAGGAGGCGATGGCCGCCGCCACGAAAAACAGGACGACGATGCGACTGAACGATCTCATGCTCTCCTCCCTCGCGAAAAAATCGAATAAAAACAGGAGGCATTGTATCCCCGGCGCCGGGCAAAGTCAAGCGAAAAGGGGCTATGCCCCGATTCCTTGCTTTTTGGCCCGACGGTGGCTATAACTGGCCCGGATCGATCATTATGAGGTGAAGTTCGATGTGCGGTATCGCCGGTATGTTCTGGGTGCCGGGGGCGGAGCGCTATGTCGCCGACCTCCTCTTCGCGATACAGCACCGCGGTCAGGAGTCGTGCGGCATATCGGTGCGCCGCGACGATGACACCATCGCGACCCAGAAGCAGATGGGGCTCGTCAAACATGTCTTCACCCCCGAGACGCTCGACCGTTTCACCGGGCTTTCCGCCATCGGTCATGTCCGCTATCCGACCGCCGGGTCGAGCGACATACTCAACAGCCAACCGCACGCCATCCCGTTGCCCGACGGCTCGACGCTCGCCCTCTGCGCGAACGGCGATATCGTCAACTACGCCGAATGGCGCACCCGCCTCGAGCACGAGGGGGTCACCTTCACGAGCAATAACGACGGGGAACTCATCGCGCGGCTCATCGCCCACCGCCACGCCGTCGAGGGGCTGACCATCGAGGAGGCCATAGCCCGGGCGCAGAGCGACCTCAAGGGGGCCTTTTCGGCGCTCCTCATCCACCGCGAACGGATGTACGCCTTCCGCGACCCGCACGGCTTCCGCCCGTATGTCATGGGCCATCTGACCTGGCAGGGAACGGGCGAGATGCCGGCCGAGGGGACCTGCTTCGCCTCCGAGTCGTGCGCCTTCGGCATCATCGGCGCCCGCTTCGTCCGCGAACTGAAGCCGGGCGAGATACTGAAACTCGAACGCAACCGTCCCGTCACGACGGTCGCGGTGAACGGCCTGCGGCCGCGTCACAGCGTATTCGAACTCATATACTTCTCGCGTCCCGACACGCTCACCTTCGGCGAGTTCGTCCACGACATGCGCAAAAAGATCGGCGCGACGCTCGCCCGCGGTGACCGCGACATCCCGCCGGGCGACGACCTCGTGGTCATGGCGGTCCCCGATTCGTCGAACTTCGTGGCGCTCGGTTATGCGGCCGAGAAGAAAGCCCTATTCGACATGGGACTCATCCGCAATCACTATGTCGGCCGTACCTTCATCCGCCCCCATCAGGAGAAGCGCGACGAAGGGGTCAAGCAAAAGTTCAACCCGCTCCCCGGTTTCTTCCCCGGCAAGCGGGTGATACTCGTCGACGACTCGATCGTCCGCGGCACGACGCTCCGCAAGATCGTCCGCATGATCAAGACGAACGGCGCGAAGGAGGTCCATGTCCGCATCGGCTCGCCGCGCGTCACCGGCTCGTGCTTCTACGGCATCGACACGCCGACCCGTTCGGAACTCATCGCGAACAACAAATCGATAGCGGAGACCGCCGAGTACCTGTCGGCCGACACCCTGCGCCACATCACGCTCCCCGATCTGCTGTCGCTCCTCGCGCGGCCCGACGACTTCTGCAACGCCTGCTTCAGCGGCGACTACATCTATGTCCCCGACTCGTTCGTCAAGACCAACGCTCCCGGCTGTTGAACCCTCATGACCTCACCGCGCGGCATCGAACGACTCAAGACCATCATGGCGACCCTGCGCGGCGAGTGCGGCTGTCCGTGGGACCGCAAACAGACCATCCCGTCGCTCAAACCCTATGTCATCGAAGAGGCCTACGAGGTGGTCGAGGCGATGGATCAGGGACCCGATGAACTGCAGGACGAACTGGGCGATCTCCTGCTGCAGGTCGTGTTCATCGCGCAGATGGCACAGGAGCAGGGACTCTTCGATTTCGATTCGGTCGCCGAGCGGATATCCGACAAACTGGTGCGCCGCCACCCCCATGTGTTCGGCACGACGCAGGTGAAGGACGCCGACGAGGTGGTGCAGAACTGGAACCAGATAAAAAAAGACAAAGAGGCGAAGAAATATCTCATGGACGGCATACCGACCGCGATGCCCGCAACGCTCCTCACCCAGCGCTACGCCGACCGCGCCGCGTCGGTCGGGTTCGACTGGGGCAGGTGGGAAGACACGCTCGCCAAGATAGCGGAAGAAACGGCCGAACTCAAAGAAGCGGTCGCCTCGGGCGACAGGGATAAGACCTTTCACGAGATGGGCGACCTCCTCGCGGCGGTCGTGAACCTTTCGCGCAAACTCGGCGTCAACCCCGAGGATTCCCTGCGTCACTGCGCGCTCCGGTTCCGCGCACGGTTCAACAAGATGGAAGAACTCGACCCGACCGTCACCGACGGCAAGCATTCGCTCGACGACCTTGAGGCGCTCTGGCAGAGGGCCAAGAAGGAACTGGCGAAAAAAAAATTGTAAGAAAATAGAATCTTTTTCCCGATATCTGGTATCTTATATATGCAACGAACGGGAGGGTTCCATGATCAAGTACCCGATCTTACTCGCACCGCTTGCGGCTATGGCCTTGTTCATCGCGTGCGGTGAGGAGACCATTCAAGTGGAGACCGAAAGCACTCTTGACGAAGCGGTAACGGTGGATGCCGACACGGCGACGCCACTCTACACGCTGGTCGATGTCGCCTACACCGATCTGTCCCTCGATTGGGGAAGCGTGAACATCGACCGGAAACGCTATGAGATATTCCGCGACAAGACCGCCTTCGAGGCGTTCCTCGCGCAACTGGAAGAAAGTGCCGAGGTGCCGACGGTCGATTTTGACAAAGATATGATCATCGCCCTTTACAATGGCACTTGGTCCGAACAGCGTCCCCTCTACACTATCGACAGCATCAAGAAAATGGTGCCGGACGACATCAAAGATATCCACTACACCGTGCTTTTCGTCGAGACGACGACGCTTTACCGCAGCGACAAACTTCCGGCCAACCAAGCCTTTTACCATCCGATCCACATCATCAAGGTCGAGAAGGCCGAGTTCGTGAATTTCAATGACCGCTTCGTGATAGAGAGGAGTTATTAATCAAATGTGTCGTTTCAACGCCCTACCCCCACAGACCACGCTGATCCTTGCAATGCTGATGTTGGCGTTATCTGGTTGCAACAACGGGAAAACCTCGTCGGATAATGAACAGGTGCCCGACGACGGCGCGACCGACAACACCGTCACCGACGAGACCACCGATGATGCTCTGCCCGACATGACAGACCAGTCGGATCAAACGAACGACGACAGTGCGGCGGTGACCGGTGACGACATTGTGGAGACCGATGATGACCCAATGGTGGATGACGACAGTGCGGTGGTGGCCGATGACTCCCTTCTCCTTGATGAGGACGCCACCGACGACCTGCTGACCGATGATGGTTTCAGCGTCGATGAGGATGTGGTGACCATGGCCGTTCTTTGCACCGGCCAGACGAAGTGTTACGACGGCTCCGCCGAAATGATATGCCCAGCCGAAGGGAACGCTTTCTACGGACAGGATGCCCAGTATGCGGCGCTGGGGAAATGCGCGCCGAGGAATTACACCGTCAGCGGTTCCGACGGCTCCGATATCGTTACCGACGAGATGACCGGGCTGATATGGCAACGGACGCTGACGGGAAGCACCTATCAGTGGCAGGGGGCCATAGACCATTGTGCCGACCTGACCTACGGCGGCTACGACGACTGGCGTCTGCCGACCCGCAAAGAACTGGCGACACTTCCCGACTACGGGCGTTATGACCCGGCCATAAATACCGCCGTTTTCCCCGACACTTCGACAGGGCTATTTTGGTCCTCCTCTCCCTATGTGTCCCTTGTCTCCGAAGCATGGAGCGTGAGTTTCAGCAGTGGCATGGTGACCGATTTTTCTAAGGAGGTTGCGTCCCATGCCCGGTGTGTAAGAGGCGAAGTTTTGTCCGGCAGCGTCTTTGCCGAGGCAACCGTCGCCGGCAAAGTTATCGTGATCGATACCTTTACGGGACTCATCTGGACGAAGGAGTACAGTGCTCCGCTTACCTGGCAGAATGCCCTCAACTACTGTGAAAGTCTGGACTACGGCGGCTCTGCTGATTGGCGGCTTCCCAACATCGAGGAGTCGAGATCGTTGATAGATGACACCCTCAAGCTCCCGGCCAGCAGTTTTCCGGGGATGCCGGTGGCCCAAACCTTCTGGTCCTCCTCGTCTAATGTGAACTTAACCGGCCATGCATGGGTCGTGAGTTCCGGCGATGGCAATATGAGCATCAGCCCTAAGAGCAGCACTACATATGCCCGGTGTGTGAGATGAGCGTGATCAATAACGGGAGGGTTCCATGATCAAGTACCTGATCTTACTCGCACCGCTTGCGGTGATGGCCTTGTTCATCGCGTGCGGCGAGGAGAAGACGACGAATGACGGGGACACGGTGTTACCCGATGGCGACGTCACCGACGTTACTTGCGAGCGGGACGGCGTCACCTATCACATCGGCGACACGATACAGATAGACCAGTGCAATCAATGCGAATGCGAGGAGAACGGCAAATTCCTATGCACGAAGATCCTCTGTGACGACGATACCTTAACCGAAGATACGGCGCCTGTCGACGAGATCGTGTTGACTGATGCCGATGTGGTGGCGCCACTTTACACGCTGGTCGATGTCGCCTTCACCGATCTGTTGGAGGGGACGCCGGGAGGGTTGCCTTTCGAGGAAAAGCGGTACGAGGTGTTCCGTGATGAGACGGCGTTCGGGCTGTTCTTCACATCGTTGGACCTGGGGATGGATACGCCAGTGGTCGACTTCGACAAAGACATGGTCATCGCACTCTACAATGGCATGTGGCCGAGTCTGCGGCCGATCTATCAACTCGACGGTATCAAGAAGTTGGTGCCGGACGATCCCGACGACATTCATCGCAATGTGCTGTTCGTCTACACGACGACGCATTACTACAGCGAACATCTTGATGCCGGTCAGTTGTTCTACTCTCCTCTGCAACTCATCAGAGTCGAGAAGGCTGACCTCGTGAATTTCAATGACCGCTTCGTGATAGAGCGGAGTTATTGAATGTTGACTATTGAGAACTGCCCCTGAACAATAGATGAGAAAAAAGACAATTATAATATATATTGCTTGGGCAGCCGTTTCTGCCGTTGGCGTTTTTCTATATGCGCTATTCGAAGCGGACATTCTGGGGTATGAGGTTATATATTATCAGATATTATCTCTTTTGTTCGTTGTGGTATATGTGATTGTCTTTTTTTTGATAGATATGCTATGTCACGACTACAAAGTATTTTTCATTAATATCAAGAAGAATTCATTGGAAGACTGGTTTTATTCTGCAATGAAGCACGCCGTAATCTTGGCGCTTGTAATAGCTACCGTGTTATATGTGGCAAGGGGATGGATGTTTCTGTTCAATAACATCACGAGTTCCACGTACAAACAGACCATATCTATTAATATTGACAAAACAAAAATTAAAACCGGAATATTCAGAAAATACAACTTTAAAAATATTAAGAAACCAATATATATGGACGGTTATTTGGGAGAATATAATATTCCATATTATCCTTATGAGGCATACCTTTTTATCGAAAAGAACGACATCGGATATTTTAACGAAAACGAACTTTGTCTAAAGGCAGAACGAGGCATGATGGGTATAATATATACAAGTAAATGGGGCAGATGGGAGTATGACGAGAATAAAAAAAAGCGCTATAAAAAAAAGACAGTGTCATACATCTTTGATAGAGAAGATTACTTTATAACCAACGCCTCTGAAGGAGAGTGTAATCAATAAAGACGTAGTCCGACTCAGTTCTTCATTTGCAGATTCTTGTCTTGATCTTTTCGCTTTTTAGGTCGAACCGCCCGCCCCCGCCGCACACTATATATAATAAGGTAAAGAGTTGTTCAGGTCGCGGAGCGCCCGTAGGCGAGAGCAAGCCGTTCCTGCATCTGTTGAAGCCCCGAACTGGTGCGCGACTCATGAAAAAGATCGCCCAGTTCCAACAATGCATTGACCTCCGCCTCGTCGTATGGCTTGTCGCGCAACGCTTCCCGCTTTATCCGCTCCAGTTCCGGTCCCGCCTGCACCCACTGCCGGACGATCTGACGCATCTGTTCTTTGGTCATCGTGGTCATGAACGCCCCCTCAACAACTTCCGCGCGATGTCCATCATCTCTGAAGCACCCTTGGCGTCAAGCAGAAATTCCAGATGCCGGGTGATATAGGCGGCATCCAATTTCTGGCGCACGGCGATCCATTCGGCGTCGCCGATATCTTTGGGGCGTCCCGCGAAGATCTTCATGATGAAGAGATCGTCGGCTGAACAGGTGCGTAGCGTTACCCCCTCGGCGAAGGTGAACGGCGCGGCCCGCGCTATCATCTCCTCTTCAAAGGGAAGGCCGCCGAGTGCGACATCGACATCCTTACCGTTCTTCGCCTTTATGAGAAGAATGCGATTGCGCAGGGCGAAGGCCGGGGCATCGGCCACGCGGCTTTCATAGTTCGCGAGGATCGCGTCGATGTATTTCTGTTCGTTGCCGAATTGGGTAAGAAGCGTCAGATCGACATCGAGCGTGGTACGCGGTTCACCCCACCGCTGCAAGGCCAACCCACCGATGACACAGTAATTCCAGCCCTTGCTGTCGAAGAACTTACAGATGTCGGCGGCGGCCGCAAATAACAGGTTCACATCATCCTCCCGAATGAGCATCGCATTCTACTTTCTGTGTGCGGCGAAGTCAATAAGAAACCGGCCGGGATGATCCCGGCCGGCCTTTGAGATGGACAAAGAGCGAGGGACTTACTTCTTCTTGCCGCAACCGCAGGTGCATTCTTTGCCTTCCTGACAACCGCACTTGCAATCCTTGCCACACTTGCACTCCGACTTCGCGCCCTTGCCGCAACCGCAGCCGTCGCCCGCCATCAGATTCGCCGTGCCGAGCGTCATCGCCGTCAGCATCAGCGCCATCGCCAACATTTTCTTCATCGCTTCTCTCCTTTCAAAGGTTACCAAACAGCGACCTTACTAGAGCATGATGCGTGCCAACGGAAAAGCGTTTATAGTTTATAGTGATATCAGATAGTTGAGATATTATCGGCAGTTTGCTAAAAGAAAAGTGTAGACTTTTCATCATCACTTTCGTAGAATAGTCTTCATGATGGAGAGAAGATTACTCATAGCCGACGACGACGCGAGCTTCCGGGAGGTGATGTCGTTCACTCTCACCGAGGCGGGCTACACCGTCGATGCGGCGGCCGACGGGATGGCGGCGCTCGATCTGTTCCGCCGTCGGCGTCATCCGGTGGTCGTCACCGATCTCAAGATGCCGGGGATGGACGGGATGGCGCTCGTCAAACGGGTGAACGCTCTGGCGCCGGGGACGCCGGTCATCGTGATAACGGCATTCGGCGAGGTCGATACGGCCGTGGCGGCGATGAAGGCGGGGGCGTTCGACTTCATCCCCAAACCGTGCGACCGCGATCATCTCAAGATCGTGGTGGAACGCGCCTTCGAACACGCGCGGCTCGCCGACGAGAACGCGGTGCTCAAGCGGGCGCCGTCGAGCGAAGGAAAGGAACTGATCTACCGTTCGACCGCGATGCAGACGGTGGTGGGGGTCGCCGACCGCGTCGCCGAAAGCGATTCGACCCTGCTCATCACCGGCGAGAGCGGCACCGGCAAGGAACTGCTCGCCCGCCGCATCCACCGCCATTCGGCCCGCGCGTCGGGTCCGCTCATCGCGGTCAACTGCGCGGCGATACCGGCGGAACTCATCGAGAGCGAACTCTTCGGTCACCGCAAGGGGGCCTTCACCGGCGCGACGCGCGACGCCCGGGGGAAGTTCGAACTGGCCCACGGCGGGACGCTCTTTCTCGACGAGGTGGCCGAACTGCCGCCGAATCTTCAGCCGCGGCTTCTGCGCGCACTCCAAGAACAGGCGATAGATGTCGTGGGCGGCGAAGAGCCGGTGCCGGTCGATGTCCGCGTCATCGCGGCGACCAACCGCGATCTGTCGAAACTGGTCGACGAGGGGAAGTTCCGGCTCGACCTGTTCTACCGGCTCAATGTCATCGTCCTCCATATACCGCCGCTACGGGAGCGGAGCGAGGATATCGCGCCGCTCGCCAAACATTTCCTCACGGCCTACGGCGGCGGACGGCCGTTCGAACTGGGCGACGAGGCGTTGCGCCGGATGCGGCGGTACCGGTGGCCCGGCAATATCCGCGAACTGGAGAACATCTGCCAGCGGGTGACGCTCCTTGCCGAGGGCGGGGTGGTGCCGATCGACCTGATACCGGAAACGGCGCCCGAGACGGAGGGGATGGTGGTGAGCGCGGCGGGGCGCATCCAACTGCCCGCCGGAGGGATATCGCTCATGGAACTGGAGAAAGAGGTGATCGTGCAGGCGCTGGAAAGGAGCGGCGGGAACAAGGCGCAGGCGGCGCGACTACTGCGCATCCCGCGTCACATCCTTCTCTACCGGCTGGAACAGCACGGCATCGCCGGGAAGGGGAACGATGAAAAAGGTCAGTGAACTGCTTTCGCTCCGGGCGTGGGGACTCATCTGGGTGCCGATACTCGCCATCACCACGGCCCATTTCCTGACCAGCGATGAACTGGTGTGGGTCCACGACATCCTGCGACGGCTCTACTACATCCCGATAGTGCTGGGCGCTTTCGGTTGGGGTCTGCACGGGGCGCTCGCCGCATCCATCGCCTCGTCGATCGTCTATCTGCCGCACGCGTTCCAGATGTTCGTGCACCATTTCCACCACGATCCGGGCGGTTCGACCGAGAAGATACTCGAGATACTCCTGTTCAACATCATCGCCCTCATCGCCGGAGTGCTCGTCGAACGCGAACGGCGCGAGCGGCGGCGGCAGGAGGAGATCGCACGGAAGCTATCGGAAACGCTCGACGAGATGAAACTGCTCGACGAACAGCTCATCCGCACGGGGCGTCTGCAGGCGCTCGGCGAGATGACCGCGGGGCTCGCCCACGAGATAAAAAATCCGCTTGCGTCAATCAAAGGGGCGGCCGAGATCGTGGCCGACGGTATCCCCGCCGATTCGCCGCGCCGCCGGATGGTCGATATCCAGCGCGCCGAGATAGAGCGGCTCACCGCGCTTCTCGAACGGTTCCTGAATTTCGCGCGGCCCAAGGATTTCGTCGTGGCGGCGGTCGATATCGCCGCGCTTCTCACCGACACCGTCGCCTTCATCGCGCCGCAGGCGGCGAAGAAGAATGTACGCCTTGAGACGAGATTTGAGCCGCTGACGGTCCCGGCCGACCGCGAGAAACTGACGCAACTGCTCCTCAACATCCTTCTCAACGCGGTGGATGCCTCGCCCGAAGGATCGACGGTGACGGTCTCGACCGAGAAACGGCGCAAGGGGAAGAGCGACTACGCCTGCATCACGGTCGCCGACCGGGGAGCGGGGATCCCAGCCGGGAGCCGCGAGAAGATATTCAATCCCTTCTTCACCACCAAGCCCGACGGAACGGGTTTGGGACTCTCGATAGCGGCGCGCATCGCCGATCAACACAAAGGGTTCATCGAAGTGGACGACGCGCCGGAAGGCGGCGCGCTCTTCAGGGTCTTTCTGCCCCTATAAAACCGGCGACCCGGCGGGCCGCCTCCTGTATCTCGTCCAGCGGTCGCGCGATGTTGAAGCGGACGAATGGGCCGCCACCTTCGGAAAAATGGATGCCCGGCACGACCGCGACGCGCTCCTTTTCGTAGAGCCGCTCGGCGAAGTCGAGCCCGTCTGACCACCCGTCCGGCAGGCGCGCCCAGATGAAGTAGCCGCCCCCGATGGGCGGTATCCGGAACCCGAGTCCCGTCAGCGCCGCATGCAGATGCCCGAACGAGTCCTTCACCCGCTCACGGAGCGACGAGAGATAGCTCTTTCCGCCGCCGTGCACCGCGAGGTAGCGCGCTATCGCCTTCTGGAGTACCGAGGGTGACGAGAGCGCGGTGTAGTCGTGTATCTGCCGCAGGGCGGGCAGATGCTCCTCGTGCGCCGCGAGGAACCCGACGCGCCAGCCCGTTATCGAGAGCGTCTTGGAGAAACTGTCGGCGTAAAAGAGGCGCGGCGAGATGCGATCGACCGGCAGGTAGGGCCGGTCGCCGAGATATAGTTCGCGGTACACCCCGTCGGCGAGCACCGAGAAGTCCAGTTCTTCGGCCAGATCGAGGAGCGTCCCCCACTCCTTTTCCGAGAAGATGCGGCCCCACGGGTTGCCCGGCGAGGCGACGCAGACCAGTCTGACGCCGTTCTCACGGACGGCGCGGCGAAATTCGCCGACATGCCCGGTGAGCGGCCCCTCGGCGGCGAACGAATAGAAGCGGTCGCCGAAGATGCGCGGGAGGTGACGGTAACTCTCGTAGGCCGGATCAAAGGCGAGCGTCGAGAAAGGACCGTTCGCGCGGCTCCGCAGGTAGAGATAGACGAGCGTGACCGCCTCGGTGGCGCCGTTGGTCACGATGCACCGATCCGCCGACAGGCCGCCACCCCCGAACAGCGACGGGATGATCGCGCGCAGTTCGGCATCGCCGCTTCCCGGGGCGTACTGATGCACCGGCCCCGCCGCGAGTTCGCGCAGTATCGCGGTCAGTTCATCGGGCGGCGGGAAGCCGGGGAGCCCCTGCGCGAGGTTGAGACCGCCCCCCGCCTTGACCTTATCCGACATGTAACTGATGAGGGAGTACCCGGGTATCATATCTCGTCGAAGATGTCCTTTTCCTGCTTGGGCTGGAACATCGCGGGGTCGAAGTCGGTCTTCTTCTCGATGCGCTCGGGCCACAGGTAGAACGGCTCGGGCGACCCCGCGCTCGTGCCGCGCCAGGTGCCGTCGACCTTGATGATCTCTATCGCCTCGCTCTTTATCTCGACGATCTCGCCCTGTTTGAGCAGGTAATGCAGGTCATATTCACGACAGACCTTGCCCTCGACCGTTTCGGCGCATTCGCCCGACAGATCGAACCGCCCGCCCACCATGAGCGAGAGGACCTTGTACGGAAGAACGATGCCGAACACGCTCGCCGATATCGCCGGCCACGGCTTCGGCTCTTCCCAGATGCCGTCATGGAACACATGGGAGGCAAGGCCCCGCATGATGATGGTAGCGCCGTGCACATGGAAGAACCCGAACACATCGATGCGCCACAGCGACGGCTCGGCGCAGAGTATCTGGTAATCGACCTTGTACCGTTTCTCGCCCGCCAGCAGGGAAAGTTCGCCTTCGGCGAGGAAGGTGTCGAGTTCGGGGTTCACCGTCACCTGTTCCGGTCGCCAGTTCTGTTCGCGGGTGAGGTCTATGCGCGAGATGAATCGGGGACCGCACGAGGCAAGGAGCAGTGCCGCGACGAGGGTGATGCGGAAAAGCGAACTCATGCGGGGCTTCCGTCGATACGGGGGGAGATCGGCTCCGCCGGAGCCTCCGCGGCCTTCGGATCGCCGAAGATGGCGTCGACATCGTCCTTCTGGATGGTCTCTTTCTCCATGAGGAGCGCGACCATCGCTTCGACCTTTCCGCGGTGTTTGTTGAGTATCGCCGCGGCGGCGTTGTACGCTTCGGTGATGATGCGGTGTATCTCGCGGTCTATCCGCTCGGCGGTATATTCACTCATGTGGGCGCGACGGGTGAGTTCCCGTCCGAGGAACACCTCTTCCTCGTGTTCGCCGTAATTGATCGGCCCCATCTCGGGGCTCATGCCCCAGTTCATGACCATGCTGCGGACGAGACGGCTCGCCCGCTCGATGTCGTTGCCGGCGCCGGTCGTCACCTTGCCGAGGAACAGCTCCTCGGCGCACCGGCCGCCCATGAGCACCGACACCTTCGCGACCAGTTCCTCACGGGTATGGTCGTACCGGTCCTTCTCCGGCAGCATCTGGGTCACGCCGAGCGCACGGCCTCGGGGGATGATGGATATCTTGTATATCGGGTCGCTGCCGGGGGTGAAGTAGCCGACCACCGCGTGGCCCGTTTCATGGTAGGCGGTGACCCGCTTCTCGTCGTCGGTCAGCACGAGCGACCGTCGTTCCTTGCCCATGAGCACCTTGTCCTTGGCCTCTTCGACCTCGGCCATGCCGACCTTCTCCTTGCCGCGCTTCGCGGCGAGCAGGGCCGCCTCGTTCAGCAGGTTCGCGAGATCGGCGCCCGAGAACCCGGGGGTGCCCCGCGCGATGCGGGCCAGATCGACCCCGTCGTCGTGGCGGATGCTGTTGATGTGGACCTTGAGTATCTCTTCGCGCCCTCTCACATCGGGCATGGGGACATAGACCTGCCGGTCGAAGCGGCCGGGCCGCAAGAGCGCCGGGTCGAGCACATCGGGCCGGTTGGTCGCCGCCATCACGATGACGCCGGCATCGGTGCCGAACCCGTCCATCTCGACGAGCAACTGGTTGAGCGTCTGTTCGCGCTCGTCATGACCGCCGCCAAGCCCCGCGCCGCGCTGACGGCCGACCGCGTCTATCTCATCGACGAACACGATGCAGGGGGCGCTCGATTTCGCCTGCTGGAACAGGTCGCGCACGCGGCTCGCGCCGACGCCCACGAACATCTCGACGAAATCGCTGCCGCTGATGGAGAAGAACGGTACGCTCGCCTCGCCCGCTATCGCCTTGGCGAGCAGGGTCTTGCCGGTGCCGGGCGCGCCGACGAGCAACACCCCGCGCGGTATCTTAGCCCCCATCCGGGTGTAGGACTGCGGGCGGCGCAGGAAATCGACGATCTCCTCGAGTTCCTCCTTCGATTCATCCACCCCCGCGACATCCTTGAAGGTGATTGGGTTCTTGTCCTTGGATATGACCCGATGCTTCGATTTGCCGAAGGTGAAGGCCTTGCCGCTCCCCCCTTGCAACTGGCGCATGAAAAAGACGAAGAACGCGATGAGGATGATCATCGGGAGCCACGAGGCGAATATCGCCTGCAGGAGCGAATTGTCCTCCGGCTTCTTGTAGCGGGCGATGACCTTCTTGTCGGCGAGTATCTTCATCACCTCCTCGCCCGACGGGCCGATGGCGATGAACTGCTTGCCGTCGACGAAACTGCCCTTGTACTCGACGCCGTCTATCTCGACCTGCTTCACCTCGCCGTTGCCGACGCGGTTGAGGAAGGTCGTCATGTCTATCTCCTCGACCGCGTTCTGCTCGGTGAGTTTCGACAGGTTGAATATCACGAACAGGATGACGAGCAGGACCGCCCAGATGATAAGACTCTTGTAGTTGAACCGCATCTACGCCTCCGGTACCGGGTCAGTCGCCTAACGAGGCGTCGGCGAGCATGTGCCGCAGGTGATCGAGCCCCTCCGCGATGTTGTCAAGGCTCGTCGCGTAGGAGAAGCGGATGTAGCCGGGGGCGCCGAACGCCTCGCCCGGGACCACCGCGATATGCGCCTCGTCGAGCAGGAGACCGGCGAGTTCTATCGTGCTGTTCACCTTGTGGTCGCCGATCGTGCCGCCGAGGTACTTCTGGAAGTTCACGAACAGGTAGAAGGCGCCGTCGGGCCTGATGCATCGCAGGTGCGGTATCTTGGAGACCTCTTCGTAGATGAAACGGCGGCGACGATCGAACTTGCTGACCATCGACTCGACATCGGTCTGCGGGCCGTTCAGCGCCTCGATCGCGGCGTACTGAGTGATGGTGTTGGTATTCGAGGTGGTATGGTCGAGGAAATGCTTCGCCCGGTCCATGACATCGCGCGGCCCGGCGACATACCCGATGCGCCAGCCGGTCATCGCATAGGCCTTCGAGAAGCCGTTCACCACGACGACATTGCGGCGCAGTTTCTCGCTGACCACCGATGCGGCCGAAACATGGGCGTTGGTGTCGTAGGTGAGCCGTTCGTATATCTCGTCGCTGATGACATAGATGTCGCGCTCGGCGAGGTAGTTGACGATCTCCTCGAGGTCGTGGACGCGGTAGACCGCGCCGGTCGGATTGTTCGGGGTGTTGATGATGACGGCGCGCGTCTTTTCGGTGATGACCGACTTGATATCGTTCAGCGTGAGCCGGAACCCGTACTCCTCCGTGGGCTGGCAGAACACCGGCACGCCGCGAGAGAGTTTCACCATGCTGACATAACTCACCCAGTAGGGCACCGGGATGATCACCTCGTCGCCCGGCGATATGATCGACTGCAGGAGCGCGTAGATGCCGTACTTGGCGCCCGGCGTCACCGCGATGTTCGCCTCCTCGTAGTGCAGGTTGTTCTCGCGCAGGAATTTCTGGCGTATCGCCGTTTTGAGATCCTTGATGCCGGAGGAATCGGTGTATTTGGTGAAGCCGAGGTCTATCGCCTTCTTCGCCGCCTCCTTGATCCGCTTCGGGGTGTCGAAATCGGGCTCGCCCGCCGAGAAACTGATGACATTGACGCCACGCTCGTTCATCGCCTTTGCCTTCGCGGCGATCTCGAGCGTCGCCGACTTGCCTATCATGGCGGTGGCGCTGCTGAGACGGGCCTTCTTCTTTTCCGCAGGGAGAGAGGGGTCGGGAACCTTGTTCGTTTCGATCTCCTTTTTCACCATGATCGTGCGCTCCTTCTCGTTACGAATGTCAGAAAAGGTTACGGACCAGTTTCTCGTGCTGGCCCGCCTTGAGTTCGACCGGCACCATCTTATCGATATTGTAGGTGCTGTTCCTCAGCCGTATCTTGTGCTCGCCGGGCGAGAGTTCGTATCTCTGGATCGGGGAGTTGCCGACCGCCTTGTCGTCGATGAAGACCTGCGTGACCGGGGTCGTCATGACGGTGAGATAGGCGCGGTCGGACTTCAACCCATCCTCGGCGTGCTGCTCTTTTTTCGAGGCGATCTGCTCCTCTTTCTTCTCGTGAATGGGTTTCACCGTAGAGGGATCCTTACCCTTCGAGTCCTTCATGATAAAACTGACCTTGCGGCTCTCGGTCACCGGAATGACCCCGAGCGACTGCTGGACCGGAAGGAAGCCCTTCTTCTCCACGCGGATGGTGACCTCGACACCGGCCGGCACATTCACCGCGAACGGCGTATCGAACCCGGAATCCTTGTCGTTGACGAATATCCGCGCGCCGCCCGGTTCGGATCGCACCTCGACCATCGTCGTCTGTTCGCCGACCTTGAACATCTTGGCGACCTTCGTCTGGGTCTCGCCCGTCTTGAGCATGAGGGTCTCCTGCTGGGTGATGTACCCGTCCTTGCGGAGTTCTATCTCATGCTGGCCCGGCAGTATCCCATCCAGTTTGCAGGGGGTCTCGCACCGTTTGTGCTGTGTGGTGTTCTTGTCGAGTTCCACCACCGTCGCGAAGACATTGGAATCGACGATGAGCGCCGCAGCGTTCTGCTGGTCCTTCACGATGTTCCAGCCCGCGACGCCGAGCACCGCGGCGCCGACCATGGCAGCGAGAAGTATCAACCAGGTCTTCGCGCCGCTCCCCGAACGACGACGGGGCGACGGATGATCGTCATCGTCATCGTCGTCGTCGGACCTGACGGTCGGGGCGACTATCTGCGGCGCCTGCTGTTTGGGCATCTTGAGCTTGGCGTATTCCGCCAGTTTCGCCGAATCCTCCTCGAGTTCGTCGGCGAAGAACTCGCTCATGAAGTTCATGACATCCTGACGGTCGAACCGGCGCTGGAGCGAGAAGATGTGCCGTTTGAGATCGTCGGCGAACTCGCTCGCCCACTGGTATCGTTCGTCGCGGTCGCGCGCAAGAGCCTTCAGGACGATGCGGTCGAGTTCCGGGGCCACATCGTGGTTGAACACCGACGGGGGCGGGACCTCCGCCTTGCGTATCTTCTCGAGCGTCTCGACATCGTTCTTGCCCAGGAACAGCCGCTTGCCGGTCAGCATCTCGAACAGCACGACGCCGAGCGAGAAGATATCGGACCGGCGATCGAGCGGCATCGCGGCGACCTGTTCGGGCGCCATGTAACTGAATTTGCCTTTCAGCATGCCGGCCTGCGTCTTGGTCGATTTCGACTTCGCCTTGGCGATGCCGAAGTCTATCAGTTTCACATTGCCTTCGTAGGAGATGATGATGTTCTGCGGCGATATGTCGCGGTGGACGATGTTGAGCGGGTTCATCTTTTCGTCGGTCTTGCGGTGCGCGTAGTCGAGACCGTCGCAGACCTGAGAGATGATGTAGGCCGACTGCTCGACCGCCATGTTGATCTCGACCTTCTTGAGCCGCTTTCGTATCGTTTTGAGGTCCTTGCCGTTGACCAGTTCCATCGCGATGAAGAAACTGTCCTCTATCTTACCCAGTTCGAGGATCTGCACGATGTTCGGGTGTTGGAGTTGTACCGCTATCTTCGCCTCGTCGATGAACATGCTGATGAAGTCGCCGTCCTCGGCGACCTCGGGCAGGATCTTCTTGATGGCGACGATCTTCTCGAAACCCTCGACGCCGAACATCTTGGCCTTGTACACCTCGGCCATGCCGCCGACATTGATGAGTTCCAACAGGTAGTATTTACCGAACAGTCGCGGGAGTTTGATGATGTTCTCAGCCATTAAGGCGATCCCTAGTACCTTTAAATCGTGGTCATACTAATGTCTTGGGAAAGACAAGTCAATTTTTTGTTGTCTGGAGGCGCGCACAGCGCTCGCGGATGTCTTCGCGCGAGAACAGGATCTTGGTGAGCGGCGCATCGGCCCCGCACTTGATGATCGCCACCCCCTCCGCGAGCGCGATGGCGACATAGCGGTCGGCCCCCGCGCCCCAGACGGCATAGTCGGTCTCGCCACGCTCCAGCGCGTCATGGAGCGTTTCAAGGAGCGGGAGCAGGCGGGCCGCGTCGATCCCCTCGCCGGCGACCGGCAGGCCGTGACGGTCGAGCACGAGGAACGGCGGATCCTGTTTCCATCCGAAAATACTCATGATTTCTCCTCCCATCGCAGGGCGCACCAGAACCGCAGGAGCGATCGCGCCCGTTCGTCGCCCGACTCGATCCGGCGCGCCGCGCGCGCCACCGCCGATAGGAGGGGATCGCCCCCGTCCTTCGCGATCTTGTCGGCCGTTTCGGCGGCGTGCCGCCAGTTCCCCTGTCTCAGGGCGAGCAGGACCATCGTTTCGGTGTTCATCGTCATCCGGTCGTTGGCATACCGGCGGATTTTAGGAAAAGCCCCCGTCCTTGTCAAGGAATGTTGCTTTTCGACCTGCTCTCTGTTAAATGAAAGGGAGCCTGCGCAGGGCCGGCTCTTTCATGGAGAGGCGCATGACCACTGAACGCAACGCCATCATCAGCGTCCACGACAAACGGGGCGTCACCGAGTTCGCCGCGGGACTCGCGGCACAGGGCGTCACCATATTCGCCTCGGGCGGCACCTACGCCCTGCTGAAAAAAGAGGGCATCCCCGCCCGCCTCATCGAGGATCACACCAAGTTCCCCGAAATGCTCGGCGGACGCGTCAAAACACTCCACCCGCTCATCCACGGCGGCATACTCGCAAAACGGGACGACCCGGCGCATCTGGCCGAGGCGCTCGGTCACGGCATCGCGCTGTTCGACCTTGTCGTCGTCAACCTCTACCCGTTCGAGGAGACGGTCGCCCGCGGCGCGCCTCCCGCCGAGATCGTCGAGAACATAGACATCGGCGGCCCCTCGATGATCCGTTCGGCGGCGAAGAACCACGCGGCCGTGACGGTGGTCACCTCGCCCGACGATTACCCGGCGGTGCTCGAGGAACTGAAGAGGAACGGCGGCACGACGACCCCGGAGACCCGCCGTGCGCTCGCCACGAAGGCCTTCGCGCTGACCGCCCGGTACGACGGCGCGGTCGCCGCGTGGCTGTCGGGCGCCGACATCATGACGCTCCAGTTCTCGCGCAAGGAGACCCTGCGGTACGGCGAGAACCCCCACCAGCGCGGCACACTCTACCTCGACACGCCGGCCGTCGCCGGCACCGTCGCGGCCGCAAAACAACTGGGCGGCAAGGAACTGTCGTTCAACAACTATCTCGATCTCGAGGCGGCCAAGAACCTCGTGTTCGACCTCGACGAGCCGGCCTGCGCGATACTCAAGCACACCAACCCCTGCGGGGCGGCCCGCGGCGCGACCATCGCCGAGGCTTACGAACGGGCGCTCGCATGCGACCCGGTTTCGGCCTTCGGCTCCATCATCGGCTTCAACCGGCCGGTCGATGTGGCGACCGCGACCCTGCTGTCGAAACTCTTCGTCGAGGCGATCATCGCACCCTCCTTCGACGAGGCGGCGCTTGAACTCCTGCACCGCAAAAAGAACCTGCGGATCATCGAACTGGGCGCCCCGCGCCGCGATATCCCGTACGACCACGAGTTCAAGAAGATATCGGGCGGACTGCTCGTTGAGGATGCCGACCGTCGCGTCATCGGCCCGGACGACCTGCGTATCGTCACGCGCCGCGCACCGACCGAGGGGGAAAAGAGGATGATGCTTTTCGGTCAACGCATCGTCAAACACATAAAGTCCAACGCCGTCGCGCTCACGACCGCCGACGAACTGGTCGGCATCGGCGCGGGGCAGATGTCACGCATCGACGCGCTTGAGATCGCGGTCCGCAAGGCGCGCCGCGACATCACGGGTCTCGCGCTCGCGAGCGATGCGTTCTTCCCGTTCCGCGACTCGATAGACCTCGCCGCGTCCAAGGGGATACGGGCGATCGTCCAACCCGGGGGATCGGTCCGCGACGAGGAAGTCATCACCGCATGCGACGAGCACGGCATCGCAATGGCCTTCACCGGTATCCGGAGTTTCAGACACCTGTAGGAGGCGGACATGAAGATCCTTGTCATCGGCGGCGGCGGCCGCGAACACGCGCTGTGCTGGAAGATAGCCCAGAGCCCGGCGGTCACCGAACTGCACGCATTCCCCGGGAACGCCGGCATCGCCGAGGTCGCGCGGATACCGAAACTGCTCGACGACCTGCCCGAGACCCTCTGCGATTACGCGGAACGGATGCACATCGATCTGACGGTCGTCGGCCCCGAGAAGTACCTCGCCCTCGGCATCGCCGACCGGTTCGCCGAGGCGGGGCTCCCGATATTCGGCGTCACCGCCGCCGCCGCGCGGCTCGAATCCTCCAAGGCGTTCGCGAAACAGATCATGAAAGAGGCGGGCATACCGACCGCGCGTTACGCCGCGGTACAGGACCTCGACACCGGCCTGCGGCTGATCCACTCGACCGCGCACTACCCGCTCGTCCTCAAGGCCGACGGGCTGGCCGAGGGCAAGGGGGTCGCCATCGTAGAGGACGCCGAGACCGCCGAGAGGGAACTCCGCGAACTCATGGGGGAACGATTCAAGGATGCGGGAAAGGAGGTCATCATCGAGGAGTTCCTGAGCGGCGAGGAACTGTCGCTCCTCATACTCACCGACGGCGTCTCGTGGCGCCCCTTCACCTTCGCGCAGGACCACAAACGGGCTGGCGAGAGAGACACCGGCCCCAACACCGGAGGCATGGGCTCCTACGCGCCGGTGAGCATCGGCACCCCCTCGCTGCTGGCCCGGTGCGAAGAGCGCATCATCAAGCCGCTGCTCGCCACGCTCGCCAAGCGCGGCATCCCCTACCGCGGCATCCTCTACATCGGACTCATGATCGTGAACGGGGAACCGTTCGTGCTCGAATACAATGTCCGGTTCGGCGACCCCGAGACCGAGGCGCTCCTCTATCTTCTCGAGGACGACCTCGTCCCCTACCTGCGCGCCGTCGCGAACGGCTCGCTCGGCTCATTGCCCGCGCTGTCGTGGCACCCCGGCGCCTCGGCGACCGTCGTGCTCGCCTCGGGCGGCTATCCCGGATCGTACCGGCGCGGTCTGCCCATAACGGGACTCGACGCCGTCGACCCCGCCGTCACGGTGTTCCACGCCGGCACCGCGCGCGATCCGAACGGCCGTCTGATAGCCATCGGGGGCCGTGTCCTCATGGTGACCGCCCGCGGCGATACGCTCGCAGAGGCGACCGCGCGCGCCACCGACAACGCCGCCCGCATCTCGTGGGAGAACTCGTTCTTCCGCCGCGACATCGGCCACCGGGACCTGCGCCGCCCATGATAGAGATACGCACCGCCACCTTCCTGAAAAGCGCCGCCCATCCCGCCGACCTGCCGCCCCCGACGCTTCCCGAATACGCTTTCATCGGCCGTTCCAATGTCGGCAAGTCCAGTCTTATGAACCTCCTGCTCGGTCGTCGGAACCTCGTCAAGACGAGCAAGACCCCCGGCAAGACGGTGACGATCAACTTCTTCGACATCAACGGGGCGTTCCGCTTCGTCGACCTCCCCGGCTACGGGTTCGCCAAACGATCGAAAAGCGAACAGGAGGCCTGGCGACGGACCATAGAGTCCTACCTCACCCGGCGCGAAAATCTGCGGCTCATCCTCCTGCTCATCGACGGACGGCACGGCCCCCAGCCGAACGACGGGCAGATGATCGAATTCCTCGATCACCACCGGCTCCCGTGGTTGCCGGTCTTCACCAAGATAGACAAACTCTCGACCACCGAGAAACAGCGCCTGCGCCGCGGCAACCCCGACGCACCGTGCGTTTCGGCGACCACCGGCGAGGGGAAGGAAGAGACATGGGCGCATATCGAACGATACTGGGGCTGATCCTGCTCGCGGCGCCGGTCCTCACGACGGCTCAGCAGGTCATAGAGAGCGTCGCGGCGAAGATAGACGATGCGACCGTCATCACCTATTCCGATATCCTGCAGGAGGCGGCGCTCCTGAATCTCGAGAACGGCGCCCCGCTGCATACGCCGCTCTCACGCGAACTCAAGGAGAGGATCCTTGACTCTCTCATCCTCCGGGCTATCCTGTTCTTCGCGTCGCGGGACCGTGATCTTCCCCTTGACGACCGGATGGTACAGGAGATGGTTGCCACCTACGAGAAACTTCCCTATCTGGCCGATCTATTCAAGAGTTTCGGCATCTCTCCGCTCGAATTCCGCATGATCGTCAAGAAGCGGCTCATCGTCCGATCGATGATGGACGACCTCCTGAAACGGCGTTTCCCGCCGCCCGCGAAGCCGACCGAGGAGGAGAAAAAGAAGGCGCTCGACGAGTGGTTCGACTCCCTGCGCAAAAAACACCGCATCATAACCTACTCCCTGCCCTGAGAGAGGACCCATGACACGCATCGTCACCATCGTCAACCAGAAAGGCGGCGTCGGCAAGACGACGACCGCCGTCAATCTCGCCGCCTGTCTCGGCGCGCTCGAAAAGCGCGTCCTGCTCGTCGACATGGACCCGCAGGGCAACGCGACCTCGATGAGCGCCCTGACCGCGCCGGTCAGCCGCACCGTCTACGACATGATGGGCGACCCGTCGCTCACCGCCGTCTATGACACCGAACTCCCCTATCTCAAGGTGATGCCGGCCAACCGTGACCTCACGGGCGCCGAGATAGAACTGCTGGACCTCGAAAAGCGCGAATTCGTCCTGCGCGGCATACTCGATCGCGTCAAGCGGAAGTTCGACCTCATCATCATCGACTCGCCGCCTTCGCTCAACATCCTCACCGTCAACAACCTCGCGGCGGCCGACGGGCTCATCGTCCCGATACAGTGCGAATACTTCGCGCTCGAAGGGGTGTCGCGGATACTCGAGACCATCGAGCGCATCCGCCCCCTGAACCCGCATCTGGCCATAGACGGCATCATCCTCACGATGTACGACAAGCGGGTGAAACTCACCTTCGATGTCGAACAGGAGGTGCGGCGGCATTTCAAGAAGACCGTGTTCGAAACGGTCATCGCGCGCAATGTCAAACTCTCGGAATCGCCGAGTTTCGGCAAACCGATCATACTCTACGACATCGCCTCGACCGGCGCGCGGCAGTACCTCGCGCTCGCCGAGGAATACCTTAAACGCATCGGAAAGGGAGGGACAGGTGGCTGACAGGAAGGACAAGGGATCATTCGGCAAACTGGGCCGCGGGCTGGACGAGTTGCTGCCGACCTCTGCGGGCAAGCCGATACTCACGCTCCGGATCGATCAGATACTGCCGAGCGCCAAACAGCCGCGCGCCTATTTCGACGACGAGAAACTGAAGGAACTCGCGCTCTCGATAAAGGAGCACGGGCTCATCCAGCCCATCGTCGTCAAGAAGGAGGGATCGCGATACCGCATCATCGCCGGCGAGCGGCGGTACCGGGCCGCGAAGATCGCCGGACTGAAGGAACTGCCGGCGGTCCTGTATCAAGGCGAAAAGGACTATCTCATCGCGCTGACCGAGAACCTGCAACGGGAGAACCTGAACCCGCTCGAGGTCGCCGAGGCATACGGCGAACTGATGAAGCGGAACGGCTACACCCAACAGCAACTCGCCGATCAGGTCGGCAAGTCGCGTCCCGAGATATCGAACTACCTGCGACTCCTGTCGCTTTCCGACCGGGTCAAGAAACTCCTCGCGACCGGCGCGGTGTCGGTGGGACAGGTACGCCCGCTCACGGTGCTTCCGGCCGGCGAGCAGTACCCGCTCGTCGAACGCATCGTCGCCGAAGAACTCTCGGCGCGGCAGGTCGAGGCGCTGACCCGCCGGAGCCCGGCGACCGCCCCGGCGAAGGAGGAAAAAGAGCGGGACGACGCCTTTGCCCCGCTCGAGACCGAACTTTTCCGGAAACTGCAGATACCGGTGCGCATCAAGCGGCGGATGCGGAAGATCGTCGTGATGTTCGAGTTCATCAAAATGAAGGACTTCCAGAATTTCATCAATGAACTCAAGAAACGCTAACCTCATCCCGCCTTCTGCAAACCTCACCTCGGCCGGTACCGACCTCACCCCGACCCTCTCCTTGTCAAGGAGAGGGTGGCGTGTAACGGCGGGTGAGGTGTTCTGCTTGCTTTTCCTTCTCCTGTTCCCCTTTTCAACCTACTCCTTCACCGTCGTCATCGACGCGGGGCACGGCGGGACCGAAAAGGGCGCGGTGCAGGGCTCGCTCATCGAGAAGGACCTTTCTCTGCGGCTCGCCCGCAAGATACAGACCCGGCTCGCCAAGCGACCGGGCATCCGCGCCGTCATGACCCGCGGGGAGGACCGCACGCTCCCGATCGAGGAGCGGGCCCGCGCGATCGCCGAGGCGAAGGCCGACCTGTTCCTGTCGATACACTTCAACATCGATGTCTTCATGCTCGCCGAGACGCGCGGTCTGGAGATATACTATCCCGCCGACGACCTCGCGAAGGCGCCCGAGGAATCCCTTTCGCTCTACCACCGGAACAACCGCTCCTTCGCGTTCGGTAAGATGATGCGCGACCGCTATCTCAAGTCGGAACTCTTCACCGTCTGGAAGCACGACCTCAACATGTTCGCCCAACGCGACCTCAAGATATTCCGGCTGACCGCGACGCCGGGGCTCCTGCTCGAGATCGGCTACCTCACCTCACCCGACGACCGCGCCCACATAGAGAACGAGCAGTTCCTCGATGATATGGCCGCCTTCATCGCGGAGACGGTGGTCGAACAGGCGGGGAAGAAATGAGACCTTCGACCGAACACCCTCACCTCATTCCTCTCCCTGAACAGGGCGAGGAAGAAAACGGAAATAAGGCCTAGTATATATTGCCGACGAGCCCGGCGACCTTCTTGACCTTCTTTATCTTCTCGACCGCCGCGGTCCGCGCCCGTTGCGCCCCTTCGCGGAGCACCCGTTCGACATAGTAGCGGTTCCTGTCGAGTTCCTCTCTCTTCTCGCGCATCGGCTTGAAGAACTGCATGAGTTTTTCCAGCAGTTCCTTCTTCGCCGTGCCGTAGCCGTAGTTGCCGGCGCGGTATTTCTCTTTCATCAGCGCCTGTTCCTGCGGCGTCGCGAAGAGTTTGTAGAGAGCGAAGACCTTGCATGTGTCGGGATCCTTCGGCTGTTCGAGCGGCGTCGAATCGGTGACGATACCCATCACCTGCTTTTTGAGTTCCTTTTCCGACGCGAACATCTCTATCGTATTGCCGTAACTTTTCGACATCTTGCGGCCATCGGTCCCCGGCACCACCGCGACATCCTCGCGGATGAGCGGTTCGGGCAGTTTGAAGACCTCGCTGTTGTACTGCTGGTTGAACTTCTGGGCGATGTCGCGCGCCATCTCGACATGCTGTTTCTGGTCCTGCCCCACCGGCACCACATCCGAATCGTAGAGCAGGATGTCGGCCGCCATCAGGAGCGGATAGTAGAAGAGCCCGACATTTATCAGTTCCCCTTTGTCGCTCTTCTCCTTGTAACTGTGGGCCCGCTGCATGAGCCCCATCGGCGTCACATTGCCGAGGATGAAGGCGAGTTCGATCACCTCGGGTACCTGCGACTGGAGGAACAGCGTACTCTTCTCCGGGTCGAGTCCGAAGGCGAGATAGTCGAGCACGACGCCCCACGAGTTCTCGGTCAGTTCGCCCGGGTCGGGCGTGGTGTTCAGCGTGTGGTAGTCGGCGACGAAGTAGAAGCAGTCATACCCCTTTTTTTGGAGTTCCTCGAACTGTTTGGCGGCGCCGAAGTAGTTGCCGATGTGCAGGGTGCCGGTCGGCTTGATACCCGAAAGAGAACGCATCGTGACCTCCACAGTGTTTCAGCGCATGCATCATTGCAAAGCGGGACCGGTTAGTCAAGAAAAGAACGGGGAAGAGAAAACGAGTGTTTCTCCAGACGATCTTTCGGGCTTCTTCTCTTTTACGCCGCGAATTCTAGCGTCTTTCGTTGCTACCCTGAAGCAAGGATTTTGCTTTCTTCGGCGTGTAGTCGGTATAAGGGCATCGCAACGGGAACTGGTCGCAGTAACATTCCATGTCGCGCAGAACCAGATCGTACCACGACTGATAAACGATATAATGGCCGCCGGGCAGATAGGAATAGTCGGTCGGTATCTTCGCGTCATGGTCGGCATCGTCCATGCAGAACGACTTGTCGTCGCTGAAACGATAAAAGCAGTTTATCATAAGGGGGTCGCCGTTGGATCGCTTGTCTATCTCCTTCCCGTAAAGGAGAAAATCCTGGTCTATGTCATCTATATCTAACACTTTGTCGTGCGAAACAATAGTCGTGTACTTGATCGCCTGCGGGTCGGTAATGTCGGCTTTGACGAGAGAAAAGATTTTCGTGGTTTTGTCTTCGGCAGAGTAATAAACCGCTTTGCTATCAAGAATCTTCGGCATCCGTCCATTCTCGTCATCCCGCGATACCTTGAAACATCCGGGGTCCCCCTTCTCGAGATCGCAGAAGGCAACCTCGGCATCCCAGTTATAGAAGACGACATATGATCCCATCATCGAGGGAAATCCGGCATCAATGTGCCCCTGTGACGAGGCGGTCATGAAATTTAGTTCTTTCCAGTTCTGCCAGTCGCCGATCTTGGTGTAAACGACCCGCCCCCCCGAAACATCGGGCAATTGCTGGATACTCATGATGATATATGTCTCGCTCGCGTGGATCGATCCGCCGTGGTAAAAGTCCGGTCCATACCATGCGTAGCCATACTTGTGTTCGACGGTATCGTAATAGACCAACTTCGACCACGGTACGGGTTCATAGTAGTTCTTGTCGGGTTCCTCATAATTTTTTGCGGCATCACGAAGTGTCATGAAAGCATAGCGTCCATTAAAGTAAGCATTGGAATAGAAAATGGCGATGGCGGTTAATCGTTTTTCCTCCACATTAAAAAGAAAAGTTTGCCCGCTACCATAGGGCGACAAAGAATAGGTCGACCACATGGGAAACAAGACTTTTCCGTTTTTTGCATTATATTTCGGGTCGCTTCCATATCGCCAAGATATCTGCCAACTCATAGGAGGGGTCAATAGTTCATCGCAATCAAAAGCGGTAATGATTTCACTTTTGAAATTTACGCCTTCTGGTCTATTCGGGTCGGGTTCGCTGAGTATTGGTTCAAATGGGGTGTTTTTCGCGCAAGCGAAGGAAGGGCTCCACCAGGAGCAATTGCAAATGTCAAGAATCATACCATTATCGTAACCAACAAACATGTCGTCCCATAGCCCGCGAACATTCTCCGGGTCTTGCACCACCACATCGAAATCGCCGTAGTATTGATATAAAATATCACGGTCATCGTATGGGTCGCCCTCGGCCATCCATGGCTGTGGCGCATCGACACAATCGACATCTTTCCATATGTTGCCATCGGTATCGGTCGTGGCATCTTCCGTAATATCCAAATCAACAGAGTCCGTTTCCTTGTGATCCGGGAACTCTGTTTGATCGGAATCGGGAACGATTTCAAAATCCATCAGGGCATCATCTTTCGGTGCTTGGGGGTTTTCTTTGCACGCACCCAACACCGTCGCCCCTATTATGAGAAAAGAAACGAGTAGGGGGAAGGTCAACCCGCCCCCGATAATTGTTTTCTTCATTCTTTAGCACCCACTCCAGTAACAGTTACCGGTATTATAGCCGGAACAATCGCTCTTGCAAGTTGCCGTGCCGCTGTTCCACTCGTTCGGAGAATCGAGTCATGGTCATTTCTTGGCGGTGACGAAAAAGGTACTTGTCAAGAAAGGAGATAAAAAGAACGGGGGACCCGCAGGCCCCCCGTGTGATGTTTCGGGAACTCCCGTGACGCTTACGGTTTCAGTGAAACGGTGGTGAGACCTTCCCAGCCGCGCGCGATGACGAGGTTGTCGCCCTGCCGGACCGCCTTGTTACCGTTGTAGTAATAGTAGTAATCGGCGTAGTAGGAGACCTCGGGCAACGCGAGTTCGGTCATCGTGCCGTCGGGGGCGATGTAGGTGTATTCGCGCCCTTCGCTACCGTAGTAGTAATAGTAGAACGCGTCGGTCTGGCGCTGGATGAGCACGCCGCCGCCGTCGACGCCGCTCATGCCGATGCCGTCGGGGACCACATCTTCCATGATCTTCGCGCCGGTCGCGCCGTCGTAGGCCGCCACGGTCGAGGTGCGCTCGACGGTGGTCGAGTAGTAGGAGCACTGCTGCTCTTCCCAGTGGTAGGTCTGCTGGATGGTGTTCAGGAACACCTTTTTATCCTGAATGAGGTAACTGCTCCAGAGGTATTCGGAGGTGTTCTCTGTGTAGGTGTACTCCTCATGGTACGGGATGACCTTGACGAGCGTCAGTTTCTTGCCGTCGGCGCTCTTCTTGAGGATGTTCAGGTGATACAGGTAATTGCTCGAGTAGTAGTAGTCGCCGCGTTTGCCGTCCTCGTCGGTCTTTATCCAGGTGCGCATCAGGGTGTAGAATATGGTCCCGTCGTCGCTCATGCCGACCAGTTCGCCCGGGATATTGTATTTTTCGGCGAGCGCCGGCTTGGCCGGGTCGGCGACATCGACCGCCTGCGCGTAGCAGATGAGCAGTTCGCGCCCTTCGTCGTCCCACGCGTGCAGTTTGCAGTCGGTGGCCCACAGTTTGTCGCCGCGCGCGATCACGGTGTTGTTGTAGGTGACGCCGCGGAACTCCTTGTCGAACAGCACCGGCGCGGCCGACTCTTTGGAAAGATCGCGCAGGTCGTACACCGCCAGTTTCGACTTATTGAAGTAGTAGTAGTTCTCGTAATTCACCCCTTCCATCGCGCAGTCGACCATGGCGTCGTCGGCGAGGCAGTAATAGTCGTAGCGGGTGCTCATCATGCCGGCCGCCTTGCTCTCGGCCACCGCGAAGGCGCGACCGTACCAGTACCAGTATTCGCCCTCTTGATCCTGCGGAGGCAGTTCGAGTTTGAGCGAGCCGGCCGGTTTCGGGTCCTTACCCTCGGCGAGGTCGAAGCGGGTCGCGTAGACATTCTCCTCGTAGTATTCCCCACCTTTCTCCTCGTCATAGGTGTAGGAACTGTCGTACGAGAACATGTGGACCGCCTTCGCGTCGTTCTGCATCGCGTAGACATACTGGCCGCGGACCCGGTCGCTCGACCAGTTCACCGGATAGTCCTTCGACGCATCGTAGGTGACCAGACGGATGTCGCTGTCGTACCACGAGGTCCCCTTTGTGCCGCACAGTTTCCCGGCGCACGAGAAGAGGTTCTCGACGGCGTAGGCGACCGGCAGGCTCGACAGTATCTCGGGGTTGTCGCGGTCGCTGTAGTCTATCATCATGACGGTGGTGTCGCCGACCGAGGCGATGTGGTCGCCCACCACGACGCCGCGCCGCACATAGCCCGGACTCTCGACCGAGCCGCGCTTGGTAAGGCCGGACTCGAGGTCGAAGTCGATGAGGTGCAGTCTATTGACCTCGCGATAGGTGTTGTAGTTCCACTCGCTCGTTGGAACGAGGATGAGCCCGATGGCATCGTAGATCTTGAAGGCCTTCCAGTCGTTGGTCGCCTCGCTCCACGAGTAGCCGTTCTCGGCGCCGCCCAACTCGACGGTGGTCATCTCGGTCGGGTTCGTCGGGTCGGCCACATCGTACATGGAGACCTTCGCGTTCCAGCCGTCCTGATCGTCGATGCCGACGGTGAGGAGTTTGGTGCCGCGTATCTCGATGTGGGTCGACCAGCCGGGGACCGCGAGTTGGCCAAGTTCCTTCATCTTGGCCGGATCGGTGATGTCGATCACATGGAGCGGGTCCTGCTGAAAATAGGTGACGGCGTAGAGCCGGTTCCCATCGAACCGCGCGCCATGCAGTTCCTGGTTGGTCATGAAGGTGAACTCGCTTATCTTTTTCGGGTTCGACGGATCGGTCACATCGAACGACTCGACCGCGTTCTCACCGTTCCACCACTGGCTCGTGGAGGTCACCGCGAAGAAGGCGCCGTCCTTCTCATGCATCTTCCAACGGTCGCCGATGTAGCCGCGGGTCTTGATGACCCCCTTCTTCTCGATGGCGCCGGCCGGGTCGCTGATGTCGAAGTAATGCACCGGCACGCCGTCGGTGTAGTAACCATCCTGCCAGTAGTACAGGTTGGTCTCGGCGACATAGATGCTGTGGTCGGTCACATAGAGCGCATACCCGGTGCCGTCGAGATGTTCCTCGTCGGCCTTTTTGATGTTCTTCGGGTCGGCGATGTTGAGCGACAGGAGCGTTATCTGGTCCTTGCCGCGCTCTTCCGCGTTATCGCAGTAGTACCAGTAGTAGCGGGTCTCGCTCGCCGCGACATAGAGCACATCGCCCACCTGCCGCGAGTCGATGATGGTCCCTTCCATCATGTAGCGACCGAGTATCTTCTGCTTGGTCGGATCGGCGATATCGACGACGATGAGTTCCGAGAAGGTGCGCGACGCGTCGTAGTAGCCGCCGTCCTCGCTTTTCTCCGACGGGTTGTACCGCAGGCCGGTCACCATGACATAGGCGCGCCCCTCCTGCACATACATCTCGAACGGGAAGCCCTTGAACGACGAGCGGCCGAGTATCTTGAGCGCCGTCGGTTCGGTCACATCGATGGCGACCAGACCGCGGTATTGGTTGAGCACCCAGAGGATGTTCCCCTCGACCTTGTAGATGTCGGCCTCGACGATCTCGCGGGCCGCGTCATCGCCCTTATCGTCCTCGTTGCTCGGCGCCCCTTCGTCGTCGGTGCCCCCGGCGGTGGCGTCCTCACCGTAGTTGTTGCTGTTCGAAGCATTGCCGGCGGTGATGAACTCACCCTCGTCGGTCGTCTCGATGTCGCCGGTGCCGGTCGTGTCGTCGGGAACGCTCCCGTCATTCGGCAACTGTTTGGTGTTCTCGCAGGAGCCGAGAAGCAGTATCGCGAACAACCCCGCGATAACATAAATGAAATGCCTGAAACTCATGGTAACCTCCATTCAAAAAGGACGCCGGTTTGGTACCCGGTCGCCGCTCTTTTTATCATTTTCGGGCACACTTTGCAAGAACTATTTGTTTTTACAAGACCTTTCGTCGTCACCGGACCAGGCCGGCTATCCAACCCCACGGCACGAAGGTCCCGAGTCCCCACGACACGAGGTTCGCGCCGTAGGAGAGGATGAGCGGCTGCCACCACCGCTTCGGCCGGAGGAAGAACCAATACCACGCCGCCTCGATGAGCGGGATGAAGATGAGTTCGCGTACCCAGATCGGATCGACCATCTGAAGCGCGGGCGGCATATCGAACCGCCACAGGACCGTCAGGAGCGGCACCACCAGAATAAAGAGCGGGTGAGTCAGGCACTGCGCGACCACCCCCGCCGCGACGGTGCGACCGCCGGTCGCCTTGAACAGACCGAACCGGCGGAACAGGAACAGCACCGGTATCTCTATCGCGAACGACAGAAGGAACGCAGTCCCGTAGGTGACGGTCAGCACCGGCCAGTTGATGCGCGGCATGGGACCTCGTTAGATCTAAAGGAGCGTCAGCGCGCAACCACCTTCGTCACCGCCGGTTTTGTCACTGTCGGCATTCAGCAGATCGGTGACTTGCGTATCGACGTCGTTAGCATCGTAACTTTCGTCAACCCAGTTGTCCGGATCGCTGATCGGATTGGCATACGCCGCGAGACCGAACAGGGCAAGCAGAAGGAACAGAAGTCTTTTCATGGCACCCTCCCTAATCGATGATCGTCAGTGAACAGCCGCCTTTCTTTGAATCGTTGTCGGTAATCGCACTAGTATCCTGATACTCTTCTTTCTGGCTCTCGGCTATGGCGTTTTCCAGAGAACCGTCGCAACCTATCAAACTATCAAGAACATGACTATATCTATAGTCATCATGAGAGATCACTTCTCCCTTTTCACCGCACTCCTCACCATGCGAAACAAATGTGCAACCGCAGTTCCCCCCATACATACCGGGTCTGGCAGACGGCGCGTAAAAAAGATATATCCCCGGAGCGGTACATTCGGTCCCCATCGTTGAAATGAGACCATTGTTCGAGGAAAGTTTCCGCATCTCCCTGACCATTCCATCGGCTGTGTAGGAAACCTCGAATATTTCGTAAAGCGAAGCGGCGTAATAATCGCATTCGGTGCTTCCATATTCTTCGCCATCGTCGACCACATAGGTCTCATTTGCTGCTTGTATCCCCATGTCCACCTGAGGATCGAGACTTTTCGGCTCAACCAAAAATCCGGTGCGTGGACAGACATCGGCCCAGAGTGTCAGACAGAAGAAAAGCGGAACAAGGATCGCGACGAGCCTTTTCATGGTACACCCCCTTCCCTCAAAAATGACAACGCAGTATAACCGGCACGCAAAAAAGAGTCAAATATCAGCGGCAAAGATCAACGATAATCGTTGGGGTCAATACAGGATTCGTAAAGAGTGCGTTCTATTTTTATCCAGTCGGTCCCGTTGATACCGCGCCTATTCCGTGACGCGGGGCCGAACGGAAAGGCGGAGGCGATCTTAATCCACCGGCTTTGTTCGTCCGATATCGCCCGCACTTCGTCGGCCACTTCGGAAAGATCCTGATCTTGACTGAAAATAAGCGCCACATCGAACATCGCCTGACGTGCCAACCGGACAATGTCAAGCGCGATACGGACATCGACACCCTTCTCCTGCCCGACAAGAACCGTGGTTTTACGACCATCGGGTAAGGAGACTTCCTGATTACGATATCTCAACTGCCTTTTGAAAACAACGATCCCCTGCTGTTCCATGAAAAGCAATTTTTTAGTCCAGAAAGCATGACGTGAATCTGACACATCGGGAATGCCGGTGTAAAAATGAACCGTCTCTAACGACCATCCCTTTTCTGAACAGATAGCCTGCGACAACCGTAGCGGATCATAATTGGGGTAACTCCAGCCAAAAGATTCTTTCGCTGCTCGAAACAAGTTCTGACCGTCAAAAAAGGCTGCAACTCTTTTTTCTTTAGGTTCTATTTTCGACAATCCATACCTCTAAAAGCATAACCCCGCTGGGAGCCTTTCGGCTAATCCAGCGGGGAGCAATTAAGTTCATATTGCCTTAGAGCGAAACTTTTGTCAACAAGACAAAGAAATATTTTTATCCGACGCGCGGCAGTCCGTCCCGTTTCTGTTTGCCGAAGGGGCGGTCGTCCTTGGGGCGTGGGCCGTGCGGACGCGGGCGCCGGTCGTCGCGCCGCCGCTCCGGTCCCTGCACCGGTTTCGGTTCCGGTTTCGGCTCGGGCTTCGGTTCGGACCGGGGCTGTTCCTTTTTCGGCTCGTGGCGTGGCTGATCGCGCTTGGATTCCTTCTTCGGCTCGTGGCGCGGTCGCTGTTGCCGTTCACGACGCGGCTCGCGTTCGTTCCTTTTTTCGGGGCGGCGTTCAGGCCGCCGTTCCTCGCGACGCGGCTCCATGTTCGTCAGCGGCACGGTCGAGCGGTAGGGATGGTCCTCGACCACCGGCAGGGCGCGCCCGATGAGTTTCTGTATATCGCGAAGATACGCCCGTTCATCGGCGTCGCAGAAGGTCAGCGCGATGCCCGACAGCCCGGCGCGGCCGGTGCGGCCGATGCGGTGGACATAGGTCTCGGGGACCTCGGGTATGTCGAAGTTGATGACATGCGACAGTTCGTTGATATCGATGCCGCGCGCCGCGATATCGGTCGCGACGAGCACCCGGGTGTGGCCGCTCTTGAAATCGCCGAGCGCCCGTTGGCGGGCGTTCTGTGACTTGTTGCCGTGGATCGCCTGCGCGTTGACGCCGGCCCGTTGGAGGTCCTTGACGACGCGGTCGGCCCCGTGTTTGGTGCGCGTAAAAACGAGCGCCGACACGACCGCCTCATCTTTCAGGATATGGGCGAGCAGGTGCCGTTTGTCGTTCTTCTCGACGAAGTAGACCGACTGCTCGATCACCTCGACCGGGGTCGCCTGCGGGGTCACCTCGACGCGCGACGGGTTGATGAGATAGGCCGACGCGAGCGACACGATATCGGGCGGCATGGTCGCCGAGAACAGGAGCGTCTGCCGTTTCTTGGGCAGCTTGTCCATGATCTTGCGGATGTCGTGGATGAAGCCCATGTCGAGCATCCGGTCGGCCTCGTCGAGGACGAAGATGCTGACCGTCTCCAGTTTGATGTAGCCCTGCCCGATGAGGTCGAGCAGGCGGCCCGGCGTCGCGATGAGCACATCGACGCCGCGTTTGAGTGCGTCGGTCTGCGGCAGTTGGCCCACCCCGCCGTAGATGACGGTGTTGCGGATGCCGGTGTGGCGTCCGTAGGCGGAGAAACTCTCCCCTATCTGGATCGCCAGTTCGCGGGTCGGGGTGCATATGAGCGCCTTGATGACGCGGCGACCCCGTTCATGGCCCCCCTCAATGGAGAGGCGCTGGAGAATGGGGATGGCGAACGCAGCGGTCTTGCCGGTGCCGGTCTGGGCGATGCCGAAGAGGTCCTTCCCATCAAGCACCACCGGGATGGCGCGCGATTGGATGGGGGTCGGGGTCTCGTAGCCCTCCTCAGCGACCGCCTTGCGGATCTGAGGAATGAGGTTCAAATTATCGAACGAATTCGATGTCATGGTCATGTAACAATACTCCAAAAATCGTTTTTCAAATCACCGATCGGTATGGACAGATACTGCAGACGGGATGCAGAAGCGTCGAACGATCACGGGCCCTTTATAGCAGAAAACGGAGAAAAAGCAAGGGATATTTTTATTCCCCCACCCAGAGGTTGAGCCCGCGGACGACCAGCGTCGAGACCTCGTTGCCGGCGTCGTGCCGCACATATTCGTAGGTGATGACGGTCCCCTGCATGTCTCCCAATGCCACTCCGTTGAAGGAATACCATCTGAGGTAACTTCCCTCATAGCCGAATCCGACACCCATCGGGAGCGTCGGCGGGAGCGAGAGGGTGTACTGCAACTCGGCGTAGTCCGATTCGGGAAGATCGCTCTCATAGAACCTGACGGTGAGCGTCACCGAACTGTTCCCGTTGAACTGCTCGGTGAAGGTATCGGTCGTCCAGAATTCGCGAATGTCGGTCGGCGAAACGACGATCCGCAGATAGCCATCGGGCGTTTCGGCATTGTCGGCGTAGAAGTAGCGGACCATCGAATCGTCGGGACCGGTGCACTCCCCGTCGTGTTTGACCGGGACATCGTTCATCCACGCGGTGCATTCGTCGCCGTAATCGCGCAGGTCGCAACCGCAGACCGGCGCCGGTTCTTCCGGCTTGGGGCAGTCGGTCGGCTGCGGACGGCAGACGCCGAACCCCATGTTGCAGACGCCCATCTTCTTCTCGCAGAACTCGTTCTCTCCGCACTCGTCGTTTCGGAAACAGAGGACATCGCCCGCGCATTCACCTGCATGCGCTATCACCGCACCGCTCGCGGCGGCCCAGCACTCGTTGCTGTAGGTGTAGTCGTCACAGCCACACTGCGGGACGACGGCGCGCGTCATAAAACAGTCGGTCGGCCGGCCATTGCATTTTCCCGCGATCGCCTCGCTGCACGAGCCGAGCGGTTTGGCGCAGAACTCATCCTCGCCGCACTGGTCGTTGGTCGCGCAATCGGCGCCCGCCATGTCGGTGTCGGGCATTTCGTCGACGATATCGTCGGTGACCGGGTTGTCGGTGATCATATCGTCGGACTGATCGGTCAGATCCGACTGATCGGTCTGATCGGCCTGATCATCGTCCACGACCGCCGCAGTGTCGCCATCGGTGGCCACCGTATCGACATCGCTCTTGTTCGCCGTCGTGTTTTCGCACGCCGCGAAGAGCAGAACCGCGAAAAACCCAATAAAAAGAGGTCGCATGGTATCTCCTCCCGCAAAGATGATGCCCTTTAGTGTTTCACGGTACCCTATTTTATTGGTGCCGTCAACCGGAAAGATCATCCAGCCGGATGCCGGATCGTTTTTCGGCGGATCGGATATCGCCTCCGTCGGCATAGGCGGCGAGGAACGCGGCGCCCTGCGCGGCATCCATCCGGTCGAAGGCGACCTGCAGAAGCGACTCGCGCCACGAGAACCATTCGACCGGCATGCGCGGCATGAGTTCGCCGATCCCGCGCATCGCCGCCGAACGGAACCGCTCGTACTCCTTCTTCGGCATCAGTTGTTTTTTGTGGAAGGGCGTCCCCGGCTTGGGACAGAAGGGCGATACCGAAAGCGAGAGCGGCACGGTAAGTTTGCGCTTCTTGAGTTCGGTGAAGAAGGCGATGAGTTCCTGCGCCTCGGCGACGCTATCACCACCCGGCAATCCCGCCATGAGATAGAGTTTCACCTTGAAGCGATGTTCCTTGGCGATGGCGAACGCGGCGAAGAGTGCATCGTCGGTAAGCGGTTTGCCAATGCGCGTCCGTGTCGCCGCCACCATGCTTTCGGGAGCGAGCGTCACCGTCTTCACCCCGGCCGCCGCGAGCCGTGATGCCCGCTCCGGCGTGAAACCGGCGATACGGACCGACGAGAGCGACACGGTGCGCCCCGCCGCTATCGCGCGGTCCAGAAGGTCGTCGAAGTAGGAGACGCTCTCAAGCCCGGTACCGAGGAGCGCGATGTCCTCGCCGCGTTTGAACGCCCCCTCCGCCGCGTGGGTGATGCGGTGGCGGTCGGCCTCGCGACTCTCGCCGTAAAGGTGTCGCGCCGCGCAGAAGAAACAGTTCCCGACACAGCCGCGGTCTATCTCAAGCACCGTGCGACCGCCGAATTCGTTCCCCTCCTTCGCAAGGTCGGGGTGGCTGCTCACCGCGAAGGAACCGGCCGACGCCTGTATGATGGTCGTTTTTTTACCGGGCTTCGCGGCATAACCGATCCCGGCGACGAGTTCCCGTATCGCGGCGGGATCATCGAGCAGCGCCGTCAGATCGCCGTGCATCGGCTCGGCCTCGCCGCAGAGTACCGCGTCGCAGATGTCGAGGAGCGGTCGGGGGTTCAGCGACGCGGCGACACCCCCCGCGATGATACGCGGGAACTTCCCGGCGGACCGGTCCTTTTTAAGTATGGGTATGCCGTGAAGATGCAGGTACCTCGCGAAGTTCAGGTAGGAGGGTTCGTAGGAGAGCCCGACGAAGATGACCGCGAACTCGCCGGGCCGGCGCCGGTCGAGGAGCGAACGCTCCTCCCCCTCGAACAGCAGGTCGAGGCCGTGGCTGTCGCGAAAGGCGTTCAGGAAATAATGAGGGGCGAGATTGGAGAGCGCGACGCGGCGTGGCGCGGGGAACAGGTATGCGGCGACCGCGCGCCTCACTCTTCGTTCTTGGTGGCGGCGGCGCCGGTGAAGGTCTGCAGGACCGTCTGCCGCTCATCCTGCCGGCGCGGCGGCGCTGGCGGCCGAGGCGCGGGCGGCTCGCCGTTCTTCTGGCGCCCTGTCAGGCGGGGCCGCATATAGGCGGGTATCTCCTTGTTGTTGGGGTCGATCGGCGTTTCGTCGGGCAGGTGGACGAGTATCTTCTCCGAATAATCGACGCGTACCGGTCGTTCCTTCTCGCGGAACACCCCTTTCACCTCGGGGACCGACTGACGGGCGACCGCGGCGGCGGGTATCGCGAGCGGCGGCGGCTCCACCGGCGCCGGGGGCGCCTTCGCTTCCTGCGGTGCGGCCGCCGGGGCGTTCGCCATGTCGAGGAGCGAGACCTGAGAATTCTTCGTGACATTGCGCAACGCCGTATCGGCGGGACGCGCGGCGGCGGTCGCCGGCGCCGGCGTGGCCTCGGCGATCACGAGCACCTGTATCTTATCGGCCGTTTCGTCTATCGCCGCCCCCCAGATAAGGTTGGCCTCATCGTGCAACTGGCCTTCGAGGTACTTCGCCGCCTCGTCGAGTTCGCAGAGCGCGATCTGCATGCCGCCTATGTGAAGCAGGGCGCGCCGCGCCCCCTTTATCGAGACATCGGACATGAGCGGGTTGCCGAGCGCCTCCTTTATAGCATTGACCGCGGCGTTCTCGCCGGCCGCCGAGCCGATGCCGATCATGGCGGTCCCCATGCCGCGCATCGTGTGGCAGAGATCGGCGAAGTCTATATTGATGAGCGATTTCTTGGCGATGATGGTGGATACCGACCGCACCGCGCTGATGAGCACCTCGTCGGACCGGCGGAAACTGTCGATGACGCCGAGCCGTTCGCCGCCCGTCGCAAGCAGTTTCTCGTTCGGGATGACGACGAGCGCGTCGACCTGTTCGCGCAGGCGGTCGAGCCCCTCCTGCGCCACCTTCATCTTGTGTTTTCCTTCGAACCGGAACGGCGTGGTGACGACCCCGACGACGAGCGCACCCTCCGAACGGGCCACCTCGGCGATGATGGGCGAAGCGCCGGTGCCGGTGCCTCCCCCCATGCCGGCGGTGATGAACAGCAGTTCTATCCCGTCGACGGTGTTCGCTATATCGACGCGGTTCTCCTCCGCCGATTCGCGGCCGACCTCGGGGCAGGAACCGGCGCCGCGCCCTTTGGTCTTGTTGACGCCGAGTTGCACGCGCCGCGCCGCGCCCGACGCGCCGAGGTCCTGCGCGTCGGTGTTCGCCGCGATGAGCGTCACCTCGCTGAAAACGCTTTCGCCTCCCTCGCGGGCGAGACGGTCGCGCTCGTCAACGATGCGATTGATGGCGTTGCCGCCGGCGCCGCCGACGCCGATGACGCCTATCCTGACGAGCGGCATGCTTTTCGTCTGTTCCATGACCGTCCTCCCGTTACGCTATTGAAAGAATTTTTCCATGACCCTGCCAAGCCAGCCGAACACGCCGCCGCGTGACGACCCGTTCTTGGCGCCGCCCCGGCGCCCGTGGTAGTAGGCCATGCCGACCGCCGACGCGAACGATGGGTCGCGCAGCAGTTCGGCGAAGCCCATGCCGTCGTCGCTGATGGCGGGTCGCCCGATGCGGACCGGCAGGCCGAGCACATCCTCGGCGATGTTCTTGATGTACCGCAGGTTCGCCGTACCGCCGGTCAGCACGATGCCCGACGAGATGAAACTGTCCTTGATGTCCTCGTTTATCTTCTTGCGGATGTTGACCATGATCTCTTCGACGCGCGGCGTGATGACCTCGGCGACGAACTGCGCCTTGATGATCTTCTTTTCCTCGTCGCCGATGCAGGAAACCTCGATCTCCTCGTCGGGGCTGACCGATTTCGGCTCGGCGCACCCGAACCGGCATTTGACCCGCTCCGCCTCAGCGGGCGGCATACGCAGGGCGATGGAGATGTCGCGGGTGATGTAGCGGCCGCCCATCGGCACCACGGCGGTGTAGACGAGCGCTCCCTGTTTGTACACGACGATGTCGGCGGTGCCGTCACCGATGTCCACGAGCGCGACGCCGAGTTGTTTTTCGTCCTCCTGCAGGACCGATTCGGCCGACGCGATACCGTTCACGACGATCTCGTCGACCTGCAGGCCGGCGTCGGTCACGCTCCGCACGAGGTTCTGTATCATCGCGACCGAGGCGGTCACCACATGGGTCTTGACCTCCAGCCGCCTGCCCGCCATGCCGCGCGGGTTCTTGATGCCGCTCTGTTCGTCCACCACGAATTCGCCCATCTCGGTGCCGACGATGCGCCGTTCGCCCGACAGACTGATGTTCTTCGACTGCTCCACCACGCGGTCGATGTCCGACTGCGCCACCTCGCGGCCCCGCACGGTGAAGACGCCGTGGCTGTTCATCGAGTTGATATGCTCGCCCGACAGCCCGAGCAGGACCGACCGGATGCGCACATCGCAGATCTTGTCGGCCTCGGTGACCGACTCGTTGATGGCGCGCGTGGTCGCCTCCATGTTGACGACATTGCCGTTTATCATGCCGTCGGGGTTGCGCGCCACCCCTTTCCCGATGAACTGGATCCTGCCGGCGGCGTTCCGGCTCGCCACGAGCGTCGTGACCTTGCTCGTTCCGACATCCAGCGCGGTGATGATGCTTTCGTTCTTCGACATCGCTATCCCTCGTTACGGTACATAATGAACGATCCTGCCGGCGACGAGCGCGTCGTCCTCCCGGTGCGGGTCAAACAGATATTCGGCGGCGAACAGGCTCCGCTCGCGCAGTTTCTCGGCCGACTCGAAGAAGATCCGACCGCGACGACGCAACAGTGTGTCATCCCCAGCGAGATCGCCGATCACGACGCGGGCGATGCGACGACCGGGGAACTCGCATTCGAGCGAGAAGCCGTCGAACACATCGTACGCGATGCTCCGCAGACGGCAGATGTCGGCACGGGGCCGCCACTCCTCGGCGACCGAAAGCGCCTGCCGGATGACGCCGCGGGTGCGGCCCGCATCCACCTCGTCCTCAATGAACAGGAGCGGCAGCGCCTCGCGACCTTCGCACGGGAACGCCTTTTTGAATACCGCCCCCTCGGCGTCGGCGAACCATATGCTGTAGAGCCGCTCGCCGCGCTCGCCGCTCGCCTCCGGCCGGTTGACCACGATGGCGGGCTGGTACTCGGTGACCGCGATATGGACGCGGTCGGGGAACCGCGCGGAGACCGCGCATTCCTTTATCCAGCCGTTCGAACGGATGAAGAGCCCTATCCGGTGCTCGTCGAGATCGAACCACCGGACGCGACGGTCGAGCCCCGCCAGAAGCAGTATCTCCTCGCGGCTGAGCCGCGCCGCGCCGGTCACCTCGACCTTCTCGGGCGTCACCGCGAAGAACTCGCTGTCATAGATCGCGAACGACAGGCGGCCACCGTACACGAACAGGGCCGAGAATACCCCGACGGCGACCCACACGAAGAGCGCGAAGAAAAGCGCCGTCGCTATCCGTGCCAACCGTTTCATGCCGCGAGCGCCTCCGCGAGCAGTCGTTCGATGAGTCCCAGATAGTCGATGCCGCGTTTCGCCGCCGCCATGGGGACGAGCGAATGGCCCGTCATGCCGGGGTGGGTGTTGATCTCGAGCATGATGTGACGATCCGGCGCCACGATGAAGTCGCTACGGGTCGCCCCGCGGCATCCGAGCGTCCGGTGGAGTTCGAGCGCCGCGCGCCGCATCGCATCGCGCATCGCCGGGTCATAGTCGGGATCGGGGATGTAGCGGGTATTCTCGTCCTTGTATTTCGCCTCGTAGTCATAGAACTCCTTCGCCGGGACGATCTCGACATCGCCGAGCACCGCGTCGCCGAGGACCGCCACCGTTATCTCGCGCCCCTTCACATACTCCTCGACGAGCATCCGCTTGCCGGCGCTCTGCGTGAGAGCGTCGCGCCACTCCGTTCCGTCGCGGACGATGAATACGCCGTGACTCGAACCGTTCAGCGGGTCCTTGAACACGAAGGGATAGTGCATCGGCGCCGCGAGTCCCGGCGCGGCCGTCACGACCATGTCGGCGGCGAGCGGGATGCCGAGCGTGCGGGCCACCCGCTTGGTCAGTATCTTGTCCATCGCGACCGCCGACGCGGTGACGCCCGATCCGGTGTACGGGATGCCGATGATGTCGAGCAATCCGGGGAGACGACCGTCCTCGCCATAGGCGCCGTGGAGGGCGTTGAACACCACCTCGGGGCGAAGATCGCGCAGGACCACATCGATGTCGCGCCCCATGTCGACCGGCGTCACGGCGGTATAGCCGCCCTGCACCAGCGCATCTTTCACCCGCGTTCCCGAATCGAGACTGACCTCGCGCTCCGGCGACAGGCCGCCCATCACGACCGCGATGCGGGTGTATCTCGTCAGTATCATGCCGTCACTCCCTCATTCCCAGAACTTCACTTCCGGCTCCAGCCGGACACCATGCGTCTTTTTGACCCGCGCGGTCGCCTCGTCACGCAAAGCGACGAAATCAGCATAGGCGGCGTTGCCTCGGTTTATCACGATGTTCGCGTGTTTTTCGTACAGCGCCGCGTCACCGACCGCGAGCCCTTTGCACCCCGCCGTTTCGAGCAGTTCGCCCGCCGAAGCGCCTTCCGGGTTCTTGAAGAGCGAGCCGGCCGACGGGTACGGTATCGCGAGCCGCTTTTTCTGGAACGCCTTCACGCGGGTCCGCACCTTCGCGGCGGTATCCTTCGCCAGCACGAGTTCGGCGGCGAGCAGGATGTAGGGCGGCTCCGGCATGTCGAGAATGCGGCGGTAGTCGAAGCGCGGCGTCGCCGTCAGCACGCTCCCCTCCTTGACATAGATGACCTTCCGGACGACGCCGTCCCACGAATGCCCTTTCGGCGCGGCGTTGCCGACGATGGCGCCGCCGACGGTGCCCGGTATGCCCGCCATGAACTCGAGCCCCGACAGACCGTTCGCGACGAGGTAGTCGATGAGCGGTCCGATGCGGGTCCACGCCGGCATCGAGACGGCGACCTGCCGCCGGTCTATGTCCTCGGTGACGCTGCGCCCTTCGAGGAGCGCGAGCGTGACGACCGGCTTTCGCACCGTGCCCGCAATGATGTTCGAGCCGCCGCCGAGCAGATGATGGTCCCGTTCGAGCACCGTGAAGCGGACGAGATCGTCCACCGATTCGGGGAAATAGAGGTCGCATACCGCGTCCCGGGGCCGTATCGTGAGGAAACGACTGAGCGGGGCGCGCTGTTTGAGTTTCATCACTCCTCCAGCATCCCGAAGATGTCGTTCACATCGCCCGCGCCGACCGTGATGATCGCGCGGACCCAGTCGAAATTGTGCGCCGATATGGTCACCGCCGCCTCGCCGAGCGTGTCGGCGTAGTGGATAGACCGCATCCCTTTCTGTTTCAGCAGGTCGTACAGTTCGCGCGACCCCTTCGCGCCGCGCGGTTCCCCGGCGCCGTACACCGGCAGGATGAGCAGGGCGGGGGCCGCCTCCAGCACCTTCGCGAACTCGCCCATGAAGCGGTCGAACCGGGTATGGCGGTGCGGCTGGAACACGATCAGGTAGCGACCGAACTCGACCGAAGCGCGGTCAATGAGCGCCTGCACCTCGGAGGGGTGGTGCGCGTAGTCGTCTATGAGCGCAAGGCCGCGGAACGAACCTTTCCGCTCGAAACGCCGCTCCACCGGCGGCACGGTGTCCCAGAAATCGAGCGGCACCGGCTCGGGCCGCCGCCCGATATCGCGCAGGTGGCTATAGGCGGCGAGCAGCGCCGCAGCCCGGTTCTGTATCACATAGGCCGGTTCTCTCGCCGTGCCGAGATCGCTCGGGACCCCGTGAAAATCGAGCGTCCAGTTACCGCCGTCGCACAGGAACCGGCAGTCGCGCCCCCCGCGCACCTCCCGCTTCGCCGCTATCTCCGCGCGGGTCGGGAAGGTGAGCCCGCCGAACTCCTCGAACAGACGGTCGCTGACCGGATAGCCGCGCCCGATGACAAAGCGACGATGGCCGATGAGGGCGAGGTGACTGCGGAACCGGCGGAGCATCTCCTGCTCGGTCCCGTAATATTCGGCATGCTCCAGTTCGAGGTTGGTGATGACGAGCGTCTGGGGCCGTATGTTGAATATAGAACCGTCGCTTTCGTCGAGTTCGACCACCCACGGATCGCCCGCGACGACGCTGCTCGTCCCCTGCGACTTGCCGCCGCTGTAGAGCGACGCGGGAACGACGAAGCGGCGCAGGAGCCGGCCGGTCAGCCACGCGGTGCTCGTCTTGCCGTGCGCACCGGCGATGCCGATGACCGTGCGGCCTTCGAGTATCTTCGCGAGAAGATCGCCCCGCCGCACGACCGGTATCCCCTTCATGCGGGCCGCCATGACCTCCATATGCCCGTCGGGCACCGCCGAGGAACAGACCAGCAGATCGACACCCGCCAGGTGCGCCTGATCGTGGCCGATCGTCACCGGTATCCCCTGTCGTTCCAACATATCGAAATAACCGGTCCGGTGCTGGTCGCACCCGCTCACGAGATGCCCCATCGATCGCGCGATGAGCATCAGCCCGCTCACCCCGCTCCCGCCTGCTCCCATGAAGTGGAGGTGCATCACGCGCCTCCTGCCATCGCCGGCGCGAGTATCTCGTCGGCGATGCGGCGATCGGCCCGTTCGCCCGGCAGTTCCGCCGCCATGCGCCGGGACCATTCCTCGCGGCGTCCGGCGAGTTCCTTCAGCGCCGCGAGCAGTCGTTCCGCCCGCTCCTCGACCGGCCCAGCGTCCTCTATCAGCGCGCCACCGCCCCGTTCGGTCACGAAGCGGGCGTTGTGGTACTGGTGGTTGTCGGCGGCGAAGGGGAACGGGACATAGACCGCCGGTTTCCGGAGCGCCGCGAGTTCCGCTATCGTCGTGGCCCCGGCACGGCACACGATGGCCGCCGCCGCCCGGTACACCGCACCGACATCGTGCACGAACGGGACCGCCTCGGCGGCGATCCCGGACTCGGCGTAGACGCGACGCACCGCATCGAGATCCTGCGCGCCGGTCTGATGGAACACGAAATAGCCCCCGAGGGCGCCGGGGTGTACGCGGGCGAGGTGCATCAGCATCTCGTTGAGCGAGTGCGCCCCCTGCGAGCCGCCGAACACGGCGAGCACCTTCCGGCCATCGCCGAGATCGCGCGACGCCCCCTCAATGACCTCGCGCCGCACCGGGTTGCCGGTCAACACGGCGCGCGTCGGGGGAAAAACACCCCGGATATCGGGAAAACTGAGGAATATGCGGTCGGCGAAACGGCCGACGATACGGTTGGTGATGCCGGGGACGGTGTTCTGCTCCATCACGAAGACCCGGCGGCCGCTCAGACGCGCCGCGAGCGCGACCGGTCCGGCCGCGAAACCACCGAGCGACACCACCGCGCCGGCGCGACGCCGGCGGATGATGAGCCACGACCGCAAAAGCGCGAAGGGCAGGACCGCGAGGTTCCGGAGCGTATCGAAGAGCCCCTTGCCCTTGAGTCCGCCGGCGCGGATGATGTCGAGTTCGAAACCGCGCGCGGGCAGTTCCTTTTCCTCCAATCCGCCACGGGTGCCGACGAAGGCGACCGGGACGCCGCGCGACCGCAACTCCTCGGCGACGGCGATGCCGGGGAACAGGTGCCCGCCCGTCTTGCCGCCCGCGATCAGTACCGTCATGCCGTTCCGTCCGTTCATCGCGTACTCAGTACCCCCGTCCCTCGCTGACCACCACATTGAGCAGGAACCCCACCATCAGCGACGAGACGATCAGGGAACTCCCCCCGTAACTGATGAAGGGAAGCGGCACACCCTTGTTGGGGAGCGTCGAAGTGACCACCCCGAGGTTGATGGCCGCCTGTATCCCGAGCATGAGCACGATACCTGCGGTGAGGTAGAAGGAAAAGGGATCGTAGCGGGACAGAACGAAGTAGCCGCCGAGCAGAAAAAAAGCGAGGAAGGCGCCGATGACCGCGGCGGAACCGACGAAACCGAACTCCTCGCCGATGATCGCGAAGATGAAGTCGGTCGACGCCTCGGGGAGGTAGCGCAATTTCCGCTGGCTGTTGCCGAACCCGACCCCCGTCATGCCGCCGCGACCGAGCGCGACCTCCGACTGCACCTGCTGGTACCCCTGCGCCTGCTTGTATTTCCACGGGTCCTGCCAGACCCTGAGCCGCTCGATCCGGTACGGTTTCATGAGGATAAGCACCGTCACGACGAGCAGCGCGAACGAGAGGAGGACCGCGAAGTATTTGACCCGCATACCGCCCATGAGCATCAGGACGAGCGAGGTCGCGAAGATGATGAGCGCCGTGCCGAGGTCCTCGACCGCTATCACGAGCACGATGGCCGATACGAGACTGAACGGATAGATGACCTCCTTCAAGAGCCCGAGCCGGTCCCGCTTGTTGCAGATGACCCCGGCGAGATAGAATATCACGACGAGTTTGGCGAACTCGGAGGGCTGCACCATCATGAAGTGCAGATTTATCCACCGTTTCGCGCCGTTCACCTCGGTGCCGATGACGAAGGTGGCAAGCAGCAGGAGGATGATGAACAGGAGCAGGTATTTTATCGAACCGCGGATGATGTCGACATTCACGAGATAGGCGGCGATGAAGGCGATCGCCGCGATGATCAGATTGACCGCCTGCGACCGGAATATCGAGAACACCTGTGCGTCGGGCCGGTCGACGACGAACACCTTGATGTTGAACACCATCACCATGCCGAAGAGCACCAAAAGGAAAAAAAGCCCGAAATAGGACCGGACCGCCTGCGACATCGCCTACTTCCCCTCTTCGCTCTTCAGTATCTTCACCACGCGGACGAAATCCTTGCCGCGCTCCTTGTAGTTCGCGTACCAGTCGAAACTGGCGCAGGCGGGGGAGAGCAGCACCGTCCCGTTCCCCGCCGCGAGCCGGTGGGCCTTTCGCACCGCGTCCTCCATCGAGCCGGCCGTTTCAAGCGGAAGGAAGCCCTCGAAATAGGGCAGTATCCGCGGGGTCGCGTCGCCTATCACGACCACCCCTTTGCATTTGCGGTCGGCCAGTTCGCGCACCGACCGGTAGCCCCCTCCCTTATCAACTCCGCCCAACAACAGCACCACCGACCGGTCGGGGAACCCGGCGAGCGACCGTTCCACCGCGCCGATGTTGGTCCCCTTCGAATCATCCACGAAATCGACGCCGCCGACCCGCGCGACGAACGCCATGCGGTGGGGAAGCGGTTTGAAATCGTATATCGCGTCGGCCATCCGGGCGGGTTCATTCAGGAACGGTGCCGCCGCGAGCATCGCCGCCATCACATTCTCGATGTTGTGTTCGCCCCGCAGGCGGGTGTCGTCCATGATCACCGACACGCCGCGGTAGGAAACGGCGCGACCGTCCCACACCGCGTCACTGCGTCCGACCGCAGAGAAAAGCGATGTCCGCCGCGGTATCGGGGCGACCGCCGCGCAGAGCGGCTCGTCGGCGCCGTTCAGTATGACGATCCCGTCCTCTTTCGCGAGCCGGGCCAGATGCACCTTGGTGAACAGGTACTCCTCGTAGTCGCGGTAGCGATCGAGGTGATCGGGGCTCACATTGAGTATCAGCGCGGCGTCGGGGTGCATCGCGGACAGCGTTTCCAGTTGGAAACTCGATACCTCGACGACGAGGAACTCGTATCCCTTTTCGACGAACGATATGAGCGGCGCTCCGATGTTGCCGGTGAGCGCGCTTTTGCGCCCGTCCTTCAGAAGCATCTCGTGTATCAGCGTCACGGTCGTGCTCTTGCCGTTCGTGCCGGTCACCGCGATGACCTTCTCGTCCCTGATGAAACGCGCCGCGACCTCCATCTCTCCCGCGATATCGACGCCGCGCGCCGCCGCCACCGCGACGAGCGGGTGTTCGCGCGGCACGCCGGGGCTGATGACGAGCAGGTCGAGTCGATCGGGAAGCGCCGCGCCGTCCAGCGTCGCGAAGCCCTTCCCCGCCTCGGCCAGTTTCGCCGCGTTGTCGTCGTGCACGACGATCTCCCACTTCTTCGCCGCGAGGAACTTCGCCGTCTCGATGCCCGATACGCCGAGTCCCAGTATGAGCGCCTTTTTCATGTCGTCACCGCACCTTGATCATCGCGATGGAAAAAAGAGCGAGCAGAATGGAAAGTATCCAGAAGCGGACGATGAGTTTCGGCTCGTTGGCTCCCTTGCCGAGTTCGAAGTGGTGGTGTATCGGCGCCATGCGGAAGACACGGCGCCCCGTCGTTTTGAAGAACGAGACCTGCACGATGACCGAGAGCGCCTCGACGACGAACAGCCCGTTGAAGATGAGCGACAGCAGTTCGGTCTTGGTGATGACCGTGAAGGCGCCGATCATCCCGCCGAGCGCGAGCGCCCCGGTGTCGCCCATGAAGATGCTGGCGGGATAACTGTTGAACCAGAGGAACGCGAGCGACGCACCGATGGTGGCGCCGCCGATGACCGCAAGTTCCCCCGCGCCGCGAACGAGCGGCAGGTGCAGATAGGCGGCGAACTCGGCGTGACCGACGAGATACACGACGACGGCGAGCAGCGTCATCGACACGACCGTCGGCACCGTCGCGAGACCGTCCATGCCGTCGGTCAGGTTGAGCGCGTTGCTCGTCGCGACGATGACGAGCGCGCCGAACGGGACATAGCCCCAGCCGATGTCGAACATAAGGTTCTTGAACACCGGCACCACGAGCAGGGACGAGAACCCTTCGTGGAGGTACACGAGTACCATGAATATCGTGGCGAACAGTATCTGGAGCAGGAATTTCCAGCGCGAGGCGAGCCCTTTCGGGTTGTGCTTCGAGACCTTCAGCCAGTCGTCGAGGAACCCGATGAGCCCGAACAGTACGATGAGGAGCGACATCGCCTGCACCCAGAAGTTACCGATAAAATCGGTCCACAGGAGCGCGTTGACCAGTATCGAGAAGAGGATGATGACGCCGCCCATCGCCGGGGTCCCCGCTTTGGCGAGATGCGCCTGCGGTCCGTCGTCGCGTATCGCCTGTTCCATATGCCCCCCCTTGAGGTAGGCGATGAAACGCGGATAGAGCAGGAGCGAAAGACCGAACCCGGTGAAGACCGCCATGAAGGTACGGAAGGTGAGGTAACTGACCACATGGAACTGCGGGAACGATGCTATGATCAGATCCTTGAGATAGATGAGCATGCTACCGGCCTCCTACGGGTTCGAATATCGTTTCCAGATGGTTGCGCCGTGACCCTTTGACGAGGAACAGCCCGTGCGGCGGCAAAGCGGCGGCAAGTTCCTTATTAGAGTGGAATAAGAGAAACCTTTTGTCTTCGATAAATTCATCGGCGATCTTTTCGAACTCCTCGCCCATCAAAAAAGTCTTATCAATGACTGTAAGAGTTTTTATCTTTTTTACAAGTTCTCGGTGAAAATTCTCTGAAAAATTACCTAGTTCAGCCATATCGCCCAGAACGAGATACCGGCCGCGCCGAGCGCCGCCATCACCCCGCATGATGAAATTCTCTATTGATCTCAACATGCTATCGGGATTCGCGTTATAGCAGTCGGCAATAAATATCTGTTCGCCGCGCACGACCCGTTCGCCGCGATACGGCGGCAGAGCGAGGTCATCGAAGACCGCGAAAAGCGGCACAGGCGACGCGACATACGGCAGGGTGAGTGCGGCGGCGGCGGCGAAGTTCTGCACCATGTAGTCGGGCAGGTCCGGGAGCGGCGCCGCGTACTCCGAACCTTCCCAACGCAGGACCATGTGCCCGTCACCGGCATCGCGCACCGTAAGGTCGGCCACGCGTCCCGTTGCGGAATAGGTCGTCACGGGCCGTTCGGGATGGGCCGCGAGCCACCGCGCGATGTAAGGATCGTCGATATCGGCGACGACCCGGCCACGCGAATGATCGAAGATCTCGAGTTTCGCCGCGGCGAGATCGTCGCGCGACGCGAAGTTGCCGATGTGGGCGAAGCCGATGTTGGTGATGAGCGCCGCGTCGGGATCGGCCGCCGCGCAGAGGTGGGCTATCTCGCCGGCATGATTCATCCCCATCTCGAGCACGATGAATTCGGGGTCCTCCGGCGCGTTGAGCAGCGTCAAAGGCAGGCCGAGGTGATTATTGAGATTGCCGCTCGTCCCGTGGACGCTCTTCCCCGAAAGGGCGAGCATCCGCGTCGCGAACTGGCGTGTCGTTGTCTTGCCCGACGAACCGGTGATCGCGACCACCTTCGCCGGAAGCGTGTCGCGCCTGAGTCGCGCCAGCACCGCGAGGAACCGCGTCACATCGGCGACCTGCGCGTAGTTCGCGCTCTTCAGCGGATCGCTCCCCACGCAGAGAACGCCCTTTGCGCAAAGCGCCGCGACGAACGCGTGGCCGTCGACCTTCTCCCCCTTGAAGGCGCAGAAGATGTCGCCGGGCCGCGCCGTGCGGCTGTCCAGCGTGACGGCACGGAAGTTCCCGGCCGCGGCCCGTCCGGACGAGCCGCACCGCGCGAGCGCCTCGTTGATCATGGTATGGGTCAGCATCAGGGCTCCCCCAAGTGTCTTCGTATCTCTTCACGGTCCGAGAAATGCCGCTTCTCGGTCCCGATGATCTGATAGTCCTCGGCCCCCTTCCCCGCGACGACGACGACATCCTTTTCACGCATGACCTCTATCGCCCGTCGTATCGCGGCGCTCCGGTCGGGCACCACCTCGACGCCCTCCGCCCGGGCGATGCCGGTCACGATGTCGGCGATGATGGTGTCGGGCTTTTCGGTGCGCGGATTATCGGAGGTGACGATGACCGTGTCGGCGTACCGCGCCGCCACTTCTCCCATGAGCGGCCGTTTTCCCTTGTCGCGGTCGCCGCCGGCGCCGAACACGACGATGAGCCGCCCCGCGCCGCAGAAATCCTTTGCCGCCGCGAGCACCTTTTCGAGCGCGTCGGGGGAATGGGCGTAGTCCACGAATATCCGGCCGCGGCCACCGATCCGCTCCATGCGGCCCGGCACCATGACGCCCTCCGCGAGAGCGGCGGCCCGCGCGACATCCATCCACGGCGACACCGCGAGCAATGCGCCGAGCAGGTTGGATATATTGAACCGGCCCGGCAGGTCAAGCCGCGCCGCGATATCGGCGCCGCGGTACGAGAGGACAAGATCATAACCGGCGCCGCGGGCATCCATCCGCTTCACCCATAGATCAGCGCTTCGATCGGCTATAGAGAATGTGGCGACCGGCCGTGCCCCCCCGATGAGCGCCCGCAGTTCGCGTCCCTTCGGGTCGTCGAGGTTCAGGACCGCGAGACCGCCGTCGCGCAGATGGTCGTCGAACAGCCGCCGTTTCGCGGCGAAATAGGCCGCTTCGTTCTTGTGATAATCGAGATGGTCGCGCGTGAAGTTGGTGAATATCGCCGTGTCGAACCGCGTTCCGGCGATGCGGTCCTGATCGAGCGCGTGCGACGACACCTCGCTCGCCACGAAACGGACGCCGTCGCGGCGCATCGCCGCGAGCGTGCGGTACCAGGTCCACGGGAAGGGCGTCGTGTTCTCGGCGGCCACCTCGGTGCCGCCCCAGCGGTACCCCAGCGTGCCGATGCGGCCGGTCGGCGCCAGCGACGAAAGCATCCTTTCGACGATATAGGTCGTGGTGGTCTTGCCGTTCGTCCCGGTGACGCCGACGAGCGAAAGGTGTTCCTGCGGATCGCCGTAAAGTACCGGCGCGACGGCGCGGACCGCCTTCCAGATATCGGCGACCCGCACATAGCCCGGCACGGCCAGCGGGCGGACGCCGAACGCCGCTTCCGCGCCGCCGGCGAGCGCCTGCCCGACGAAATCGTGCCCGTCGAACCGCGCGCCCGGCACCGCGAAGAACACCGTGCCCGGCGCCGCGCGGCGGCTGTCCACGACGATATCCGAGACCTCGTGATCCTGTGCGGTCGTCGCATCGGCGATGATGTCGGCGGCGAGGATCCGCTTGATATCCGACAGCCGCATCATTCCTCCTCTTCCATTGATTCGTCGCTTTCTATGACGACCGAGGTGCCGTACAGCACGCTGTCGCCTCCTTTCGGGAACTGTCGTTTCACCGTCCCCGACGCCGAGCCGGACACCACCACATCGAGCCCCGCCTGATTGAGCGTATAAACGGCCCGCGCGACCGGCATCCCTTCGGTCACCGGGATCGCGACCACCTCGAGCGCCGACACCTCCTCGACGCCCTCGGCGCCTCCCGTTATGGGCGCAAGCGCCTCTTCGGCGGCCATGCGGGGGAACGGCGCTATCTCTTTCGCGTCCTTTTCACCGTACACGCCGAACAGCGGCAGGACGCGGCGCGCGATCTCGCGGAACACCGGCGCCGCGACGGTCCCGCCGAACTCGCGGCCCTTCGGCTCATCGATGACCACCATGATGACCAGTTTGGGATTGTCGGCCGGCGCGAACCCGAGAAAGGAGCAGACCGACGCCTCCTTGCTGTACGCCTTCTTGACCGGGTCGTATTTCTGGCTGGTGCCCGTCTTGCCGCCGACCGGGATGCCTTTCAGTTGCGACGCGCCGCCGGTCCCCTTCGTGACGACCGCGCGAAGCATCGCGAGCATCTTCTTATCGACATTGTGTCGCAGATCCATCCGCGTGAACGAGGGAACCAGATCGAGCAGCGGCCGGCCGGTCGCCGGATCGACGATGCGGTCCACGATCGTCGGTTGCCAGAACACGCCGCCGTTCACGAGCGCCGACATCGCCCGCGCCATCTGGACCATGTTGACGAGCAATCCCTGTCCGAACGCGATGTTCGCCTTGCCGATGGGGAACCAGCGCTGGTAGGGGCGGATCGCCTTGAATGATTCGCCCGGCAGTTGCACCCCCGACCGTTCGTTGAAGCCGAACCGCACGAGATAGTCGTGCATCTTTTCGGCGGGGAGCCGGTCGACGATGAGCACCGTGCCGATGTTCGACGAATAAACGACCACCTCCTCGAGCGTCATGAGGCCGCGCTTGTCATGGTCGTTGATGAGCCGGCCGCCGAATTTGAACACGCCGTTGTGCCCGTTGAACATCTCGCCGTCGCGCACGAGATCCTCGTTCATCGCGGCGAGTATCGTGAAGGCCTTCATCGTGGAACCGGGTTCGAACAGACTCGATATGGCGTAGTTGCGCCGCTTGTCGAGCGGGACCTTCTGGTATTCCTCGGGGTCGAAGCCCGGGCTGTTCGCCATCGCGAGTATGCGACCGGTCGCCGGGTCCATGACGACCGCGCCGCCCCAGAGCGCCGGTTTCTTCTCGAGCATCCGGTCGAGTTCCTCTTCGGCGATCGCCTGTATCGCGCTGTCTATCGTGAGGTAGATATCGCCCGCCTGCCCGCTTTCCAGTTCCTTGTCTATCTCGAGCGCACCCTCGCCGCTCCCCGGTATGTAGAGCCGGCGCACCTGCAGTTCGCCGCCCGAAAGGTAGCGGTTGAACGAACTCTCGATGCCGCCCAGCCCCTCGCCGCTCTCCTTGGAGACCCAGCCGAGCACATTCGACAGCATCTTTCCCTGCGGGTAGATGCGGTTGAACCCGTCGACGAGTATCACATAGTTGAGATCGGCGCCCCAGCGCGCGAGTCGTCGGCGCTCCGACTCGTCGGCGTCGTCGCGGCCCCGCCGCCGCTCCAGTTCCCGCAGGCGGGCGGCGGTCGCCGTCCGCTCCTCGTATACCGCGCGGACCGTTTCGTAGGGGACATTCTTCCGGAGGTACCGGAAGTTGCTCTTCTTCCCGAGCGTGCGGAACACCTCGGACTCGTTAAGCCCCGCCTCGCGCGCGAGGAACGCCGCCATCTCCTTTTTCATCTTTATGCCGTTCGGATCGACGGCGAGATCGACGCGCGGCTCCGATATCGCGAGCACCGCGCCGTTGCGGTCGTAGATGGCGCCGCGCCGCGCCTTTATCTTCTTGACCACCTCGGAGGAGGAGGAGTAGCGGTCGAGTTCCTCGTGCCGTTGTATCTGGATATGATAGGTCCTATAGAGTACGACGAGAAAAAAGATACCGACCAGCGCCGCGAAGGCGCCGAATATCCGTTTTTCCCGTTTCATCAGCCCACATCAGAAATTCAGTACGCGGTCCTTCGTTGCCTGCTGCATGTTCAGGTCTTTCGCCTGCTTCGCCACCGCGGGGGCCGACATGAGCCGCAGGTAGCGCGACTCCAGTTCGGTCTTGCGGAAGTTGTCGACCCGCAGCGTGTCGGCCGTCGCGCTGATGCGGACCATCTGCGCGTTACGGTAACTTTTCTGGTAGGAGTCGAAGGTCAGGAACAGCGCGAGCGCCACCGTCCCGGCCATGAACAGCAGGAGCGGCGGCGAGAACAGGTCGAGTTTCGCCTGTACCTTGCGGACTTCGAGAATGACCGGCAGTATCGTCTCCTTCTTTGACGATCGCACCGGCGCGAGATCGGCCATGGGTCCCCTCCTTCGTATCGTTCAGTTCCTTACCAGCACCCGCATCTTCGCGCTCCGCGACCGGGGATTGACGAGCACTTCCTCCTCGGTGGGCCGGACCGCCTTCAGCACGGTCACCGGACGCGGCGGCAGGTCGTCGAACGGCTTCGGAAGCGGCACTTGACCCCGGCGGTCGACGAAGAATCGTTTCACCAGACGGTCCTCGAGCGAATGGAACGATATGACGCCGAGCACCCCGTCGGGGGCGAGCGACACATAGGCCCGCTCCAGCATCCGTTCGACCTCTCCGAGTTCGTCGTTCACCGCTATGCGCAGGGCCATCAGCGTCTGGGTCGCCGGGTCGATGCGCGCCGGGCGGAACCGTTTGGCCGCCGCGATCGCGTCGCGGAACTCCTTCACGGTGCGCTTGCCTTCGGCCGCCGCCTTCTTGAGCGCCCTCGCTACCGTCCGCGATTCGCGCTCCTCGCCGTACGACGAGAGTATGTCCTGCAGTTCCTTTTCGGTGAGCCGTTTGATGAGGTCGAGCGCGGTCTCCCCGGTGGTCGTGTCCATCCGCATATCCATCGGGGCGTCGCTCTTGAAGCCGAAGCCGCGCGCCGGGTCATCGAGTTGATAACTGCTCACGCCGAGGTCGGCGAAGATGAGGTCGGCTTTCCGCACCTTGAGAAGGAACAGCCATTTATCCACCTCACCGGCGCGGCCGTGCACCACGGTGACCCGCTCCATGCCGGCGAACTTCTCTCTCAGCCGCGCCACCGCCTCTTTGTCACGATCGATGAGAATGAGCCGCGCCGCCGGATAGCGCCGCGCGATCTGTTCGGCGTGCCCGCCGCCGCCCGCCGTCAGGTCGACATATACCGAGACCTGATCGGGCGCCATTCGCGAGAAATCCGCGAGAAGCACCGGACGGTGGCCGCGGTATGAAAGCGACATGCGGGATCACCCCTTCTGTTCTAGGTTCTTGGCCCGGTTGAGTATATCGTATATCTGTTCGAATGATGCCGGTGCCATCTTCTCGCGCTCCGCGAGCGACTCTTTTGCCCACACCTCGATGCGGTCGATGCACCCGAGAAGCACCGTCTCCTTGTCGATGCCCGCGTACTCCATGAGGTGGCGCGGGATGCGGATGCGGTTCTGCGTGTCGAGTTCCACCTTTTCGGCGGTCGAGACATACCAGCGGATGAACTGGTCGCGCAACGCACCCTGCGGGAAGGCCCGCTCGATGAGCGCCATCCGCTCGGCCCACGCCGCGGGGCCGTACAGTTCGAGGAACTTCGCGTCGGGGCTCATGCCGCGTGCCGCGATGAGCGTCTCGTCGCGCTTGAGGTCGAGCGGCGGGAACCAGTGGGCCGGGAACGGGAACCGTCCTTTCGCGTCTATTTTGTAGGAATTACGCCCCTGAAAGTAACCGGACACGCTCTTTTGTCTCCACTTGACGACACTTCGAATACAAAATTTACCACCGCTCCTCCGGAAAGCAAGAAAAAAATGAAAAAAGTTGGGCCCTAAAATATCGAACGACCGGCGCGCCTGTTTTTCCGGCGCACGGAAATGCTCCTTCAACAAAAATCAGCAAACTTGCATTGGGAAAACGTGTACGCAAAAACATGGGGAATCTTATGCTAAAAGGGCGGCATCGGATGTATGACGAAGAATTCGAGGTACGCGCGATGGAGGCGGTGGAAAGGGGAGCGGGTAGCATTGACCGCAGTGGCCAAGGGGATCGGAGTGAGCCTCAAAACACTGAGCGATTGGTGCAAGAACTACCGGAAAAATGCGTGATCGACCTTCCGAGAACGAAGGAAGGACCTGACACCGGAGCAGAAGCTTATCCGGGAACCGGAAAAGGAACTGAAGAGCGTCAAGACGGGGTATGAGATATTAAAAAAAGCGGCGGCCATCTTTTCGAAAGCAGCGCAAGGAAGTACGCATTCATCAAAGAGAACCGGTCACGCATGCATAGCGAGATATCCTAATGCGACGTCGGGAGAACTTGAACAGAACGGGAAAAAGGCTATGATAGGCTTGGCTGCGCGAGAAATTTGTGTGGATTTTTGTTGGGAAAGATCGTTTTTTATTGAAGGAGGGTAGCATGAAAGGTAAAGTCCATTTCTGTGAACTCGGCGGGAAGGTCAGTGTGGTCGCTGGCCTTCTTATATTTTCATTATTTCCCATAACGAGCGGTTGTAGCACCTCCAGATCGAAAATGATTGACGACCCGTACTCTAAGACCTGCGATGGCGACAACATGGCCGGTTGCAATAATCTTGGAGTAATGTATTACAATGGCGAGGGTGTCCCTCAAGACAAAGGAAAAGCTTTTGAGCTATACACCAAAGCCTGCGATGGCGGCGACATGGCCGGTTGCAACAATCTTGGAGTAATGTATGACACGGGAGACGGGGTTCCACAAAACAAAGAAAAAGCGATTGAACTATACACCAAAGTCTGCGATGGCGGCGACATGGGCGCTTGCTATAACATTGGACTAATGTATGACAATGGCGCCGGGGTTCCGCAAAACAAAGGAAAAGCGCTTGAACTGTACTCCAAAGCCTGCGATGGCGGCAACATGGCCGGTTGCAACAATCTTGGGGTAATGTATGACACGGGAGACGGGGTTCCACAAAACAAAGAAAAAGCGCTTGAACTATACACCAAAGTCTGCGATGGCGGCGAGATGGACGCTTGCTATAATGTTGGACTAATGTATGACAATGGCGCCGGGGTTCCGCAAAACAAAGGAAAAGCGTTTGAACTGTACTCCAAAGCCTGCGGTGGCGGCCATGGGCTAGGTTGTAACAATCTTGGAGTAATGTATGACACGGGAGACGGGGTTCCACAAAACAAAGAAAAAGCGCTTGAACTGTACTCCCAAGCCTGCGATGGCGGCGAGATGGGCGCTTGCTATAATATTGGACTAATGTATGACAATGGCGCCGGGGTTCCGCAAAACAAAGGAAAAGCGGCTGAACTGTACTCCCGAGTCTGTGATGGCGGTGTGGCGAGAGGTTGCGCCAACCTTGGAGTAATGTATAACAATGGCAACGGCGTTCCTGAAGACAAAGGAAAAGCGGTAGAACTATACTCCAAAGCCTGTGATGGCGGCAATATGGCCGGTTGCAATAATCTTGGACGAATGTATTTCAATGGCAACGGTGTGTCACCAGACAAGAAAAAAGCCAAAGAACTCTATAAGAAATCATGTGATATGGGCGCGCCCTCTGGATGTGATTTGTTGAAAAAGTTGGAAGGCGAGGAAAAGGAGTAACGCCTGCGCTTTTTTCTCCTATTTTCTTGAAAGGGGCTATCGGAGTCAGGGCGTAAAAAGTATATAACTCGGACCTTGAAAACACCCCTCCAGAGCATATTTGTATAAATTTGGTTGCCTATCTCGATTTCATTTCGTAGCGGTGAAAACGCCCGGCATCTTCGCCAAAAACTTTACTTGCCCGGCGTCTCCGGTTTCAATAGCGCGAACATCGGTATCGAACGAAGGGAGGGAGCCATGAGACCGTTGCTTGTCCTGCTTGCCGTTTTTGTTCTGTTCGCCTGCACCGAAGCGCCCCAGAGCACGGCGGCCAAGATCGCCGCACCCGAGACGACCGCCGTCTGCGAAGGCGACCTCGTGCGCGGCCTCTTTTCGCCCGACGGCGCGGCGGTCGCCTGCACCGGGGCCAAATACCGCGGGCTGTCGCTCCACTTCCTGCGCGACGGGAAGAAGGCCGTCCTTTCGACCGCCGAGGGCGCGGGCATCGCGCCGGCATGGTCGCCCGACGGCGCGAACATCGCTTTCCGCGAGAGATACGATACCGCCGACGGCGTCCGCGAACGGATCGTCACCGTGAAGGCGGCCGATCTTTCCCGCGCGGTCGAGGCCGATGGGCTGACCGTCACGATGCCGCTCTTCTGGCGCGGCGCGCTCACGGCGATCCGTCCCGACACGCTCAGACCGACGCTCTTCCACGGCCCCGACGCATCCACGCGCATCGCGGCCCTGCCGACCGCGGTGACGACCCCGGCCGGCGTGAAGATACTGCCCGCCCCCGACGCGAAGCCGGTGGCGCTCGCGGCGGGAAGCCACAGCCCGATCGTGTCGCCCGACGGCCGCTGGGTCTCCTACATCGAAGGGAACGCCGTGCGGCTCTACGACCTCGCGAGCGGCTCGGACCGGCGGCTCACCGGGGGTTCGCACCCCGTCTGGATGCCCAACGGGCGCGGGCTGGTGGTCGCCGTGACGCGCGACGACGGTCGCGACATCGCCGCCGCCACGCTCTATCTCGTATCGCTCGACGGCGCGGCGCGCCGCATCGTGACGGCCCCCGGCGCGATACCGCTCTACCCCGATGTGACCGCCGACGGCGCGCGGATACTCTACACCGATCACGCGACGGGACGCATACTCGTCCAGTCGCTCGTGACCGAATGAGGGAGGCGGCCATGAGCAGGAACATACTTTTCCTCCTTGCGCTCCTCTGCTCGCTGACACTCGACGCGTCGCTGTCGGGCAAGAAGATCTGCGTCGATCCGGGGCATGGCGGCACCGATCCCGGCGCGCTCGGCGTGAACGGCTCGGTCTATCCCGATGAGGCCGACCTCGTGCTCGACATCGACCTGCGGTTCCGCACCCTGCTGACCGCCGACGACGCGTCGGTCCTCATGACGCGCGACGCCGACACGACCGTGTCGCTCGCCAACCGCGTCGATCAGGCCAACGCGTGGGGCGCGACCATATTCCTCGCGACCCATCTGAACTCGGCCGACCTCGCGAGCGCGAGCGGCACCGAGACCTTCGCCTACCAGTCGGGCGGCACGAGCGCGTCGCTCGCGACCACGGTGCAGAACGAACTCATCGACCACATGGGCCGCGTGGACCGCGGCGTCAAATACGAGAGTTTCTATGTCATCAAATACACCGACATGCCGGCGATACTCTCCGAAGGGGTGTTCGTGTCGAACAGCGGCGATTTTACCTACATCACCTCCGGCGACGGCAAGGAGGCGCACGCGGTGGCGCTCTACCACGCCGTCTGCTCACACTTCGGCGTCACCCCGCAGGACCCGGGAAGCGGCGGCGACGACCCCGGCGCGGTCAAGGGGTTCGTCTACAACCTCACGACCGGGCTTGGCAATGTCGAAGGCAACCGCATCGCCGACGCGACCGTCACCATCACCCCGACGAGCGGCTCCCCCTCCACGCTCACCACCCCCGCGACCGGCCTGTTCTCCTTCACCGGCGTCGAGCCGGGCGACTACACGCTGAGCGTCGAGAAAAACGGCTTTGTGACCGCGCAGAAAAGCATCACCGTGACGAGCAACGCCGACACCTGGGCCTCGACCGGCATCGAGGAGGAATCGGCGCAGGCCACCGCGACGGTCAAGGGCTTCGTGTACGATCTCTCGACGGGGCTCGGCAACATCGAGGAGAACCGCATCGCCGGCGCGACCGTCACCATCAAGAACAACGCGACGAGCGCTGAAACGATCGTCCCAAGCTCCGAGACCGGCTACTTCTCCTTCGCCGGGCTCGAGGCGGGAAATTATACCCTGACCGTCACGAAAACCGGCTATCAGAACGCCTCGCGGACGCTCGACCTCGTCGCGGGCGACAACTGGGCCTCGACCGGCATCGAGAAGGAGAGCGGCGTGACGACCGGCGGCGTGACCGGCACGGTCTACGCGCTCACGATGCTCCTCAACCCGTCAGGCATCGCCGGGGCGACCGTGACGCTGACCCCCGCGGGCGGCGGCGCCGATGAGGTCGCGACCACCGACGCGAACGGCGCGTTCTCCTTCACCGGCGTCCCGGCGGGCGACCACACGCTCACGGCGGAGGCCTCCGGCTACCAGACGGCACAGAAGGACATCACGGTCGTCGCGGCCCAGACGCTCGAGATAGGCATCGGACTCTCGCCGATCGGCGGCGCGGACGATGAAGCGCCGACCGACGACGGGCTCGCGACCGACGACATCACCCTGCCCGACGACCTCCTCCCCGACGAGGAGGAGACGCCCGACGACGAACAGCCCGACGGCGGCGGCGCCGTCGATGTCGAGATGCCGGCCGCCCATGACGACGCCGGCGCGACGGCCGACGAGGATCTTTTCCCGGAGGGACCGGAGGAGGAAGGCGGCTGCGCCTGCGCACTCGTCGCTCTCCCATAGTCGTATCAGGGGAAAATTAATTTGATTTTATGTTTTCCCGACATACAATCCGTCCGTTAAATCATTGACCGACGAGCGAGGATCCCCGTGGCCATCAAGATCGGCGAATATTTCGTACAGTTCGGCAAGATCACCCGCCAGCAACTCACTCAGGCGCTCGAACTGCAGAAGAAACAGCCCGGCTTCCTCGGCGAGATACTCGTCGGCGAGAAGATGATAACGGAGAACGACCTGCTCTCCTACCTCGCCGGCATATTCAATCTCCAATACATCACGAGCGAGAAACTCGAAAAGATGACCATCCAGCCCAACATAGCCCAGATCGTTCCCGAGAAGATCGCCGAATCGAAACTCCTGTTCCCCCTCAAATACGAGTTCAAGGGGGGCAAACTCTCCCTGCTCACCCATGCCCCGCAGAACAAGGCGGTCTTCGACGAACTCAAACTCATCCTCGACAATGTGCACGACATCACGCCGGTCATCGCCTACTCGAAGTCGATAAAGGCGATAGTCGCCAAACAGTACCGCGGCGACCTCATTGCGTTCGACCGCTATTTCCCCAAGAGCGTCGATCTCAAGGAGGATTTCCTGCCGGTCGGCGAATCGGTGCTCGACAAGGACATGCTCAAGCAGGATGCCCCGCGCAAGGATTTCTCGGGGACGCGCAAGACCTCGTTGACCCAGATCATCAACCGCGGCGAGATACTGCAGGCCGACGGCGACACGACCATCACCAACCGCGTCAACCGCCTTCAGAACGGCGTCACCGTGCTCGGACACGAGGAGTTCATCGAGGCGGTCAAGGTCTTCACCTCCATCGTCGACTCGATACGCGAGGGGGCGTTCAAGAACCACACCCAGCGGGTCGTATCGCTCTGCATCAAACTGGGCAAGGCCTACCAGTTGAACGAGGTCGAGATGGACGAACTCGTCGTCGCCGCCTACCTGCACGACGCGGGGAAAAAGAAGCATGTCACCTCGTTCGACATCAAGGACAAGGCGTGCGCCGACACCATCATCAAATACACCTCGGCCGGCGTCCGGCTGTTCTCCGGATGCAACCTCCCGAAGAACACCAAGAACATCCTGTCGAACATGTACGAGGTCGCGAGCGGCGAGGGCTACCCGCAGGGACTCAAGACGAAGGACATCCCGATCGGCGCCCAGATACTCCTGCTCGCCGACACCTTCGACTATCTTTCGCAGGTGTCGGCCATCCCGGCGCCGACCGCCTTCTTCCGGATAAAGGCAACGGGCCACTTCGACGAGAAACTCCTGAACACGCTCAAGGAGGAGATGCAGATAAACACGACGGCGGCGGGCCGAGTGAAACTGGCCGGCGTCGTCGTGACCGAGAACCGCGAACTGCTCGATCAACTGGCGCAGGAATTCGGCAACCACAATGTGCAGGTCTTCACCGCCCCGCAGATAGAGATAGCGGCACTCATCCTCAAAAAACAGGGGGAGGCGGGGATGAACTTCGTGCTCGCCGACATCAATGTGCGCAACTCGCAGTACACCCCGTTCAAACTGCTCTCAGCGCTCCGGGCCAAGGGGATATTCCGCAAGACGCATTTCTTCATGTTCGCCACCGGCGGCATCACGGCGCAGGACAAGGAGCAGGCTACGCAACTGCAGGCATCAGGCCTGTTCCCGAACCTTCAGATCGAAAAGGCGGTGCTCGATATCATCGCCCGATCGTCGTCATAGAACACCCGCCCCCGTCCGTCGTCTTTTCCTTGTCATCATCTTCCGGCGTCGCGACGCATTCGCCGTAGGAACAGTAGCCGTCAAGCCCGTCGGTCGTCTCGCAGGGCTTGCCGTTCTGGCCGAGATCCTGCAAGGCGATGCAGGCGCCCTCCGCCGATTCGTCGCACACCTGATACCGGCAATCGGCGGTCTCGTCGCACACCACCGCGTCGCCGACGCATTCTCCCGCCACGCAGGCATCGCCGGTAGTGCAGTGATAGCCGTCGTCGCAGGACTCGCCTTCCTTTTCCGGCGCGGCGCGGCAGGCGCCGGTCGCCGGATCGCACTCCCCGCGGGCGCAGGGACCGTCGAACAGCGAACAGTCGGTCGCTCCCTCGTACTCGCAGGCGCCGGCGCGACACACCGAGCGGTCGAAGCACTTGTTCTCCTCGCCGCCGCAGGGGACCCCGTCCATGCTCGAAACGGTAAGGCACCCCTTGGTCGCCTCATCACAGACGGCGGTGCGGCACACGCCCGACGGCGCGGGGCAGACTATCGGTGCTTCACGCAGGCCGCAGTACCCCTCGTGGCACCGCTCGACGCCGTTGCAGAAGAGGCCGTCGTCACATTCCGTATCGGAAACGCAGGCCCGTACGCCGCTTGAAAGCGTCGGGTCGCCGAAATAGTTTATCTCCATCTTCATGGTCTTCAGCACCGACCGGCTGGACCAGTATTTTTTGTATTCGGCGAGTTCCAGCGCCGGTGAGCGGCCCTCCAGCACCGCCTGCGAGAATACCGTGCCGTAGGCGAACACATCCTGCGCCTGCGACGGATCGTACTCGGAGAAAATGACGCCGTAACTGACCTGCGAGGAGGCCGCGACGCCGACAGCCGTGTCGCGAAGCATCGTGTAGGCGATGTTGTACGGCTCGTCCACATCGCCGTTCAGGCAACTGCCCATATAAACGAAGGAGGGCATATCGCCCGGCAACTGCGGGGTCGTGTAGGCGGCGACGAACACCTCGGACGATATCTCGTAAGAAGAGGGGATCCCGTCGCCGTTATCGTGGTGCCAGATCGACCGGACCGACATCGTCGGCAGACCGTGCCCCATCCAGAACACAAGACCGGATCCGTTGTTCCACGCCACGACCATGTCCTCGGCGGTGAGTTTACCCCATCCGGTGAACTCGGAGGGATCGAGCCCTTCCTTTTCGACGAGCGCCACCATGCTGAAATCTTCGTGCGCGCTGAAAAATGAATTCTCAAGATACTGGGCGATGTAGCCGCCGTCCATCTTGGGGACATACTGGCCGTCCTGATTGGCGTAGTACGGTATCGCGGCGGGGAACAGCGCCTTGCGCCGGTGCGGGGCCAGCGACGGGTCGCCGTTCGCATAGGCGATCGTGCGGTCGAGTATGCGGTCGAGTTCCACGGTGCCCTTGCCGACGACCGGTATGCGGCCCGGCACGAGTTCCCAGTAGAAATTGAACTCCTTGTCGCTCGGCTGGGCGTACACACCGTTGCCGTCGGAATCCCAGTCGGTCGTGAGTTCGGCGTAGAAGAAGTCGGTGGGCACATCGTGGTAGGAGGGGTCGTACTCCTCCTCGTTGACCATGGTGCGGAGCATCGGCACATCGCCACTGTCGGGATGCGGATCGCCCAGAAGGAGCACATAGCCGTATTTCTTGTACACCCCCTTCAGCCATTCCCGTATCGCCGCGGCCCGCTTGGCTCCCGCGAGCCCGTCGGCGCCGTACTGCGCCTCGGTGGCGACATCGACCGTCCACCCGTGCCGCCGTTTGGTCGCGACGAACTCCTCGAAACGGAGCGAGGAGGCGACCGTCCGCTCGCTCGTCACCACGATGAGCGACCGGAGCGGTCCGTCGGCGGAGGCAAGCGGTCTGACGGCGGCGCCTTTCAGCGACACCCGCACGGCACTGATGAAGAGCGCCTCGGTATCCGAGAGAGGTATGAGCGGATACACGAGCACCTCGTGGACCGGCGTTCCGCGGCGGTCGCCGCCCGGCAGATGGACGAAGAAATCGCGCGCGGTCGGCAGGACAAGCGACGAGGCCGGCGGGACGACCGGAACGGCGCCGCCCGGCGACAGCCGGTACAGCGTGCGTCCGACCGCGAGCGGGCCGGGCAAACGCACCTTCTCCGACGCGACGATCTCGACCCGCTCCACCGGCGTTTCGAAACGGTACACCAGATACGGAAGCATCTTCTTGCCGCCGATCGACTCGGTCAGCGCCCCGGGGATCCTCGCCACGAAGCCGTGATCCACCTGATCGAAAGAGAGAGGTCCGGTCGCGATATCGACCGTTGCCGCGAAGAGCGGCGCGCCGAGCACGATGATGATAAGCGATAGGATCCTGTTCCTCATGGGTATCTCCCTATTGGTCCATCCATCTCTCTCCCGCCCGTGACGCAAAGGACGCGCCCGATTTTTTTCATCAACGCATCCTGCTAGTTGGCGACCGACGGGACCGGATACCCGCCTCTATTCGGGGAGGGTCACTCCGGCCGTGTAGCCGACGACATGGCGGGCGAGCCCCACCGCGACGGTGACGGCGTTCTCGACGCGCAGGACCGGGGTCCGCAGCGAGGCGAACGAAAGTCCGGCCCGCTCGAAGAAGCACAGATCGCTCTCGTCGAACCCGCCCTCGGGGCCTATCCACAGGTAGATATCGCCGTCTCCCTCGAAGTGCTCAAGGGTCACCGGCCGGTCGGCCTCGGGGTGGAACACGATATGACGGCCCGGCCGCTTGACGATGACCTCGCGTCCCGCGCCGCGGATGTCGGGCAGGCAGCGACGCTGGCTCTGCGAGGCGGCCGACACGATGATCTGCTCGATGCGCTGGACCCGTTTGAGCATCGCCGTCTCGGGCACATTACTGCGGCCCGCGCGGAACAGGAAGAACCCGTGCGCCCCCGCCTCCACCCCGTTGCGGACCGCCTCTTCAAGCCGCGACCACTCGATGGCGGCGATAACCACGAACACCCGGCGTCCCCGCGATGCGACATCGTGGCGGGCTCGCACCTCGAACAGTCCCTCCTTGCGTGACAGTTCGGCAAGCACGGTCTCGTATACGACCCCTTCGTGGTAGAAGAACACCGGCTCCTCGCGCCCGACCCGACGCACCTTGAAGAGATAGTGGGCCTCCTCCTCGCTTACCGCGATCAGGCGGTCGTCGGTGAGTCGCAGTTCTCTCTTGACGAGATAGATCACTCTAGGAATTCCGGATGATGAAGTTCATCAGTTCCTTCTGCTGTTTGTCGCTTTCGAAAAGGAACAGCACCCCCACGCCGATGATGCGCCGCGCATCATCGGGATGCGGGATATGGCGCGCCACGCGGGCCTTGAGAATGAACTGTTTGTGAACGGTGCGGTCCTCGAGGATGACGACGACCTCCTCTCCCTCCTTGAGCGGCTCAGTGGTCTCGAACGACATCCCGCACATGCTGATGTCGCGGGTCTTGAAGTTCGCGACCTGCTCGTTGATGAACACCTCTATTGGCACCGATATCCCCACGCGGGGCTGGCGGCGCTGATCGCTTCCCTTTTTGTCTGGCGGCAGGGTGGGGCGGTTCGCGTCTCGGGTCTTGAGGACCTGCGCGATATCGTGCCGCACCCGGATGTAGTTGCCGCCGACCATCATCATGCTGAGGTCGGATAGCTCGCTCTCCTCCTTGAGTATGCGCTCCTCGATGAGCTCGTAACTCTTATCGTCGAGTTTCACCCCGATGCCGGCCGGCATCACGCGCCCCGGCAGTTGTATCTCGCGCGGCCGTTTCCACGAGACCTGTCCGTGGATGACGACCTCGCTCTTTTCGTCGGTCACGACGAACCTGATCTCGACGCCCCCCCCCACCTTGATCGTCTCGTAGTTCGGCAGGAGTGCGAGGTTCACGAAGATGTCGGACGCCGGACCGATCGGGAAATACTGCTCGCGGATCGACCGCTTGGTCGTCTCGATACTCAGTTTGATCATGAGAACAACGCCTCCGTAAAGTCATCGGCACTGAAAGGACGCAGGTCATCGGCCGCTTCGCCGATACCGGCGAAATAGACCGGTATCGCGAGTTCCCGCGCGATGCCGACGAGCGCGCCGCCTTTCGCCGTGCCGTCGAGTTTCGTCGCTATGATGCCGGTTATCGGTATAGCCTCGCCGAACTCGCGGGCCTGCGCCACCGCGTTCTGCCCGTTGTTGGCGTCGATGACCAGTATCGTTTCGTGCGGCGCTCCGTCGAGCGCCTTGCCGAGGACGCGGTGCACCTTGCGCAGTTCCTCCATCAGATTGACGCGATTCTGTAGCCGCCCCGCCGTATCGACGATGACGATATCCCGGCCGCCGGCGACCGCCGAGTTCACGGCGTTGAAGGCGACCGCCGCAGGATCGGCGCCCTCCTTCTCGCTGATCACCTCGGCGCCGGTCCGTACGCCCCATGCCGCGAGTTGTTCGACCGCGGCGGCCCGGAAGGTATCGCCCGCCGCGAGCGTCACGCGGTGACCGTCGGCGATGAAGCGCCGCGCCAGTTTCCCGATGGTGGTCGTCTTGCCCGCGCCGTTCACACCGATCATGAGCAGGACCATGGGTCGCTGTGCGGGCACCGCAAGGGGTTTTTCGACCGTTCTCAGTATCGTTGCTATCCGGTCCTTGAGCAGGTCGCGCACCGAATCACCGGTCGTCAGCACGCCGCGCGCTTTGCGCACCTCGCCCATCAGGAAGGTCACCGTCGCGACGCCGAGATCGGCGCTGTAGAGTATCTCCTCCATCTCCTCGACGAGTTCGTCGGTGACGGCGCTCGCTTCGAAAAGGGACCGTAACCGGGAGAAGAAACCGCCGCGCGTCCGGGCAAGGCCATCGCGCCAGTTCCGCGGTGCCTCAGGCGGCGGCGCAACGGCGGGGTCTTCCGCGGGTGTCGGGGGTGCTACGGCGACACTTTCAGCGGAGCCGGGGTCTCGGTAATAGACCCGGACCTCCGGCTCGTCCCTGCTCCGTTCGGGCGGCAGGAGCGATATCGTGTCGTGCCGAGCGGCACGCTCAGGCGGGACCGGGGGTAGCCCTTTGCCCTTGTCCTTGTCGCGGTCGGCATCGGGATCGCGGCGATCCTCGGCGTCGGGAAGCCGTATCACGAGGACGAGTATCAGAAGAAGCACGGCGGGGATCACATAGAAGAAGAGTTCGCCGTTCATGAAATTCTCTACCAGCCACTGCCAGATACGCATATCGAATGTCCCCTCGAAATACTTTCTTCCGGAGAAGGATAAAGCGGCGGCGCGCTCCTGTCAATAAAAAACAGGGCGTTGTCTTATGCTGTCGGGCGGTACAACCCCTGCCGCACCACGAACTCGGCCACTCCGGCGGGGACGAGGCGTTCCCATGCCGCACCGTCCGCTATGGCCCGTCGCACCGCGGTGCTCGACAGGCCCGGGAGCGCTAGCGGGAAGGCCGACCCCTCACCGCGGCCGATGACGAGCGGCGTGACGAGTTTCGACAGTTCATCGAACTCCTTCCACTCGGCGCGGGCGTTCCAGTTGTCCTCGCCGATGACGAGGTGATGGTCGTGGTCGCCGTAGCGTTCCTTGAGGTGTCGCACCAGATCGATGGTGTAGACCGGCCGTGTCGCGAGCCGCCTCTCGTCATCGAGGATACGCACCTTCCCGGTGCCGCGCCACGGCAGGGCGAGCAGGCGGCACATCTTGAGGCGCAGGGCCAGCGGACTCATGCTGTGGCCAAAGGGATGGACGGCGCTCGGTATCAGCCAGACCTTGTCCATGCCGAACTTTTCGAGACAGAGGAATATCGTCAGTTGATGCCCCATATGAGGAGGGTCGAATTTGCCCCCGAACAGGGCGATCTTTTTACGAGAGGATGTCTTTGGCATAGAGAAAATCGACCCCGAAGGTCCGTGTCTCGAGTTTCGCGATGACCGGTATCTTGCGTTTGTAGTGCGTCGCGAGCAGTTTTTTCGAAAGGAACCCGACAAGCGCCGGGTCGGCGCCGTGCGTGATGAGGGCGGCGGGCGTCTCGCGGCGATCGAGGAGGCGGTGGAGCACCGGATCGATGTCGGCGTAGCGGAACCCTATCTCCCCCTCGTCGGTCTGTCCCTCCCACAGGTCGGCCGATGGCGCCTTCTCGATGAGCGCCTTCGGTATCCCGAGGTGGCGCGAGAGGGCGTAGACATCGGTCTTGTAAAGATCGCCGATCGGATTTATCGCCGAGGCGCTGTCGCCGAAGAGCGTCGCATAGCCGAGCGCTATCTCGCTCTTGTTACTGGTGCCGAGCACCATCACGCGATGGGCAAGGGAGAAATCGAAGAGGGCGACCATCCTGACCCGCGCCATCGCGTTGCCGAGCCGCCCCTGCCGGTGGATGCCGGGGGCGGTCATGAGATCGCGCTCGACACCGTCGACGGCGGCCGATATATCGAGGATATGGTGATGTATGCCGAGCACCTTGACGATCTTCCGTGCGTCGGTGACCGATGCCTTCGATGAGGAGCGGTAGGGCATTAGGAGCCCCGTGACGCGTTTCGGGCCGATGGCGCGGGCCGCGAGGTAGGCAACGAGCGCCGAGTCGACGCCACCCGAAAGACCGAGCACGACCCCCTCGAAACCAGCGCGCTCGACCTCGCGACGCAGGAAAAAAGTGAGCGCATCGGCGGCGATAGCGCAATTGAGCGGCGGGAGGGTGAGGGGATCCGCGATCTTTTTACGCAAAGAGACTCCTGAGGATATCGCGGTCGCGCGCCGAGACGACGGGCGCCTTGGCGCGGAGTCGCGAAAGCGCCTCGATATCGATGTCGACGATGATCGTTTCTTCGGTGAACAGTGCCGCCCGCGTGATGCTTCCGTTGTGGTCGGTCGCCGTCGAGCCCCCCGCAAAGATGAGGCTGTCCTCGACGCCGACCCGCTGGGCGGTGAGCGTGGACGCGCCGTAGACGCGGGCGAAATGTTCGGCGGCGTGGTCCCAGCCTTCGAGGTTCGACGGTCGTTTGCCGCGGTAGCCGCGCGACGGGCTCGCGGCGGGAACGATGATGAGATGCGGCATCCCGTCGGGAAGTTGCGCGAGCGCGACGGTCAGGCCGGGATGCCACGCGTCCTCGCAGATGAGCACCGCAGCGGTCGCGCCGCCCGGCAGTTCGTATGCGCAGAGCGAAGAACCGGCGCGGAAATGGCGCGCCTCGTCGAACATCCCGTAGGTCGGCAGGTTCACCTTGCGCTGGACACCGATGATATCCGCCTTCTTCGCGCCGCACCGGATGAGGGCGTAGGCATTGTATATCGCGCCGCGCGTCCTTTCGGGGAAGCCGACGCCGACGACGATGTCGGGCAGGCCGGCATCCTCAAAGAGCGCGGCCACCTGTCTGGCCGTCAGGGCGATATCCTTCACGCGGTCCTCAAGCAGGTAGCCCGACAGCGAAAGCTCGGGGAACACGACGAGCGTCGCCCCCGCTTCCGCCGCATCCCTGATGAAGCGGACATGCGTCGCCACATTACGGGAGATGTCGCCGAGGAAACAGTCGGATTGTACGACGGCGGCGCGCATCATTTGACCTCGACGAGGACGCCGCGGCGGGCAAGGTTCTCGATCGCGTTGATTATCTTTATCTCGGCGAACTTGTCGGAAAAGAATCCGACAAGATCACGCACCGCATAGGTATGTTCGCCGACCAGATCGAGTATCTTCTTCTCTACCGGATCGCACCGTCCTCCCGTCGGAACGGTCCCTTTTTTTATCTGGGCGGTCGGTCGGAACTTCTCCTTGTAGAAATGGAGCACATAGTGGTATTCGGCGTTGTTGAGCGACTCCTTGAAGACGAGATTGTTCGGGTTCACGGTGCAGAGCATGCGGTAGAACGAGGCCGCCTTCCAGTAGTCCTTTTTGCCCATCGCCTCCTGCGCCTTGCGGAACACGCCGGCGATCTCCTCGCTCGCCACGAGATCGGCGTCCTGCGGCCGCGCCACACCGCTCACCTTCACGAGCCGATCGAATATCTCGACCTCGGCGATCGGCGCACCGTCGCCGTGCCGGAGTATGCGGTCGCGGTACAGGGAAAGGAGGTGTCGGGCGAGCACATAGAAGTGGACCGGTACCGCCTTCAGCGTCTCGCGGAGCGTCTTGCCGATGGCGAGAAAACTTATCACCTGTTGGTCGAGTTTCTTGAGCCGTTCGCGGTCGATACCATCCATGAAGACCTCCGGCCGGTCGCCGAGGTCGTTGAACATCTCAAGTATCTGCGCGAAGTCGGTCTGCCGCCGCACCAATTGAGCCGACAGTTCGGCGATCTCGATGCGCACCTCGACGCCGCTCACCGCCGTGGGATAGGTCTCATCGACCTCCCAGTTGCCCTCCTGCCAGCACGACACGATGAACGCGGTGTCGACGATCTTGACGATGATGGTCTCGCGCAGTTTGTCGACCGGCGCCAACCCGATGAGTTGGAGGACCTGCGCCATCTGGACATCGGTCTCCAACTGGGTCTGGTAGGCGCGGTTGAACTGTTCGAGGTTGATGGCCCCCTCATTGACGAGGTACTGACCGAGATAGTCGCTCGGGTCGCTGGAACTCGCCCCGGTCACCGCGTGGTTGTCGAAAAAAAGCGTCTTGGTGTTGTCGCGCATGGTAAAAATTATGCGACCGCGCGACCGCTGTCTCAGTATCTGGTCGACAAGCGTGATGAACGCCGTCCCCTTCATGGACCCGCTATGCATGGCTTTCCTCCCTTCTTGAAAGGACCGTCGTCACCTGTTCGCGCAGGCGATACGCCGCGGCACCGATGTGATCATATATGACGGCCCCCGCGCGGGCGTCGCCGTCGATCCGCAGTCCCATCGCCCGCGCCCAGAGCATCTCCGCTTCGGCGATGGTATCGGGACCTATCTGTTCCTCGAGCAGGCGAGGGATCCGCTCGACGAACGCCTGCTCCGGTCCACGACCTTCAGTGAAACAGCGGGCCAGATGGGCGAAGTAAGCGGCGGCGACCAGTCGTTCCGGGTGACGGGCGAGCGGCGATCGATCGAGGATGGTCCACTCCTGCAGAAACAGCGTGTCGCACCGGCGGACATAGACCGCTTCGACGCGGTCGAACAGCAGGAACGGCTCGGCGCGGGCGAACAGGCCGATATTCCCCTCCTCCGGCGCGAACAGCAGGTATCTGCCGCCCTTGGGGGTGCGACGGTGGAAGGTGATGAGCCCGGTACGCGTCTCCAATCAATACCCTCCGTCTATCTGCTGGCGCGGATCGCCGGCGTCCTTCTCCAAGGTCACGCCATACTGACGGGCGAGATTGGTGCACTCACGCAGAAAAGGTATCTCGATCGACGCGGTGTTCTCGCGCTCCATCTCCAGACAGGTCTTGAGCCACGCGGTGCCGAGCGCGGTATCCTTGAGCACCAGCAGTTTGACCGCCCCGCGGTAGAGCGCCTCGACATGGCCCGGGCAATACTGGATGGTCTTCTTGTAGTTCTCCACCGCCTTTTCGTTCATCCCCTGTTCATCGTAGAGCATCGCGAGTTCCTTGTATGCGTCGCAATGCGTTCCTTTGAGCCGTATCGCCTTCTGGAGATGCTGTTCCGCCTCGACATAGTTCTTCTCCATCCGGAGCGCGCGACCGAGATTCGTTTCGGCGAAATGCGGGTAGGGATACAACTGGTCGGCGATCGTCCGCAGGAAGTACTCCTTCGCCTTCGGTATGTCGTTCTTCATCAGGTGGAGGATCCCGAGGTTGTTGAGCGCGTCGGAGTAACTCTCGTCGAGTTTGTGGGCCGCCTCGAAACAGGTCTGCGCCCGGTCGAAGTCCTTTTCCTGCAGGTAGACGAGTCCAAGGTGGTTGTGGTAGTACGGGACGAGCGGCGCCTGCTCGATCGCCTTGGTTATCTGAAGTTTCGCCTTGACCGTATCGCCCTTGACGAACGCCGCGATGCCGAGTTGGTAGTAACTGTCCCCCTTCGTCTCGTCGCTGACGGTCTGGGTATCGGTGGTGGCGCAGGCGGCGAACAGGAACGCAAGCAGCGTCGGAAGGATCGGGAGATGAGCTGGTCTCATGCGGTATCGCCTCCTATCGTGCGGTGATGTCGAAGGTCTCCGAAAGTCCCTTGTCGGCAAGGGTCGCCTGTTTGTCGACCGTTGGGGAGAGTTCCAGACTGCCGGCGTTGTTCCTGCCGGGGCCGATGAGCACCTGCACCGGTACGACGGCCTTTTCGGGGCCCGCCATCACAAGCACCTTGTTGGGTCCCGGGCGGAGGAACTTGGTTATCTCGGTTATCTTGGTCTTCTCTCCCGGTTTCACGGTGTCGGCCTCGGTGCCGTTGACGATGATCCGTATCGCCCCCGCCGCCACCTGAGCAAGCGTCAGCGCGACGAAATACTGCGCCGATACCTTCGTCGCATCGGTCGACGCCCCCTCCGCAAGCAGTTTGACGCCGGGCGCCGTGATGTGGACCGCCCCCTTCTCATCAAACCTCACCGTACAGTTCTTGAACTCCTGCGCGGTCAGCCCGTCGGCCTTGACGCCGTTGACATAGACCTCGGCGGCGCCCGCCGTGAGCCAGCACAGCATCGCCATAAGACAGAGTGTCGTGCGCAACATCCCGCATCCCTCCTTTCCGGCCTACAGTATGCTTTCTTCGTCCTCTTTCTTTTCTTCGTCGCCCTTCTTCTCGTCCGCTTCCTCTTCGTCGTCGTCACCCCATTCCCACCCGATCTCGAGGTCGCCGCCGAGGTCCCACGCCGAGAGATAGTGGCCCTGCAGACCGTCGTCGCGCGGCTTGTTGGGCGGCCAGAAGGCCCACTGTTTGCCCACATAGGCGTTGATGAAGAGGATGGGAAGCACCTGCAGGCGGATGACACCGCGGAACATCGCGCTGTAATCGAAGGTGTCGACCATCGTCTCGGGTTTGGTGATGCCGCGCTGGTAATACGAGAGCATCCCCTTGAATATCCAGAGATCGGGGAGTTCGAGGTGGGCATAGATCGACAGCGACTCGCGCAACTGCTCGACACCCATCGATATCGTGATCCAGTCTATGAACGAGTAGGTGAGTTCGGCGTACAGCGAGAAGAAGAACTTGTCGGGCTGGTCATCGAGCCGGAGCAGTTTACTGCGACCGTCGGGCCGGAAGCCATCCTCGCCGCCGATGTTGGTGAGCAGTTCGAACCGCTCGATGTCGTAGAAGGTGTCGAAGAACGAAGGGGCATAGCGACCGTTGTAGGCGCGCGCCTCGATGCGTGACCGCAGGGCGTGTTTGCGGTCGTCGTCAAGGTTGAAGCGACCGAGCAGGCCACCCGTGAAGCCGCCGCGTCCCGGATCGGTCCGCATCCAACTGTAGTCGAGGTAGGTCTTGAGGTCGACATATTCGTTCTTGAAGAACTTGAACTCGGCGTCAACCCCCATGAGGTAGAGGAAGGTATCCTCGAGCACGACGGGGCGGCCCTTGCTGTCGACCTCGATGCGCGGAACGAGCCCGGCGGGCCACCGCGGATCGTTGCCGTCGGCGGTATAGGTGTCGCCGCCCGGCGTGCCGAACACATAGTCCACATACTCTATCTTGGTCGGCGCCTTGCGGTCGCCTGCGAACGAGAACCCGATGGAGAACGATCGCGGCATGTAGTCGTTCTCGTCCTCGGCGAGCCCAGAGAAGGGCTTGAAGAACACCAGACCGCCGAACATGTTGCCGTCGGTCACATCGCCGAGCACCGACTCGAAGCCGAAGTAATCGCCGTAGTAGTTGAGTTTCGCCGATATCTTGGTGAAGTTCGGGTCGAAGTTCGGCACATAGCGCTTCATGATCGTGCCATGACCGATCGACTGCGCGTTGTTCGAGCCGATGGAGGCATAGAAGTTGTCCTCCGAGCGTCCGTACTGGACATACCTGATGATGCGGAAGTAGTCCTGCCACTCGTCCCAGTCCTCGGAGCGCAGGGTGAAGTTATCCTCGCCGGCGCGGTTGAGGTCGAAACTGAACATGCGGATGTTGATGGGAAGATGGAAGGACATCAGCATGTTGAAGTCGTTCTTGTTGTAGACGAAGCGCGGGTCGAGTGTGAGGAAGATGTCCTGCGCGATGAAGGTGACGCCGGTCCCGATGCCGAGCGAATTATAGGGATACACAATGTCACGGGCGCCGATGTTCGATATCTCGCCCTTGACGAATTTCTTTTTCTCTTTTTCCTTTTTCTCCTCTTCCGCTTTCTTATCCGCTTCGGCCTTCTCATCCGGCGTCGGGCTTGCCACGGCGGAGCCGGGCGGCGGTGTTTCGGCGACCGGTACCGGCGTCGGGAGCGGCGTCGGCTCAGGGGCCGGCGGGATCTCCATGAGCGGAGAGGCTGGTTCGGCGGGTGGTGTCTCAGCAGGCGGCGTTTCAGTAGGCGGTGTCTCAGCAGGCTGATCCGGGCTTGTTGCGGCGGAGCCGGGCGTTGTGACCGCCTCCTCGAGCGGGGTCACCGGCTCGCCCTCCGGCGCGACCGGTGCGACCTCCTGCCCCTGCAGTACCCCGAAAAGCAACATCATCGATAGCGCGACGACATACCGTACCATGCTGTATCTCCTTCCCGTGTTCATGTTCACTCCTTCGCCAGATAGGGGCGCGCGCCCTGTTTCATGAGTTCCTCTATCTCGGCCTCGGCCGCCCCCTTTTCGGTGAAACAGCCGTACCGGAGCCGGTACCACACTGTGCCGTCTATCTCGGCCTCGACAAGACGGAGCGGCTGTATCTTCGACCTCTTCTGCACCGCGAGCGCTTCCTCTTTGCTCTTGCTCGCGTATATCTGGAGCGAGAACTTACATTTGACGGCGGGCGCTTCGGTCTTCTGCGCCGCGACGGTTTGTCCCGGAGAAGGGTTCCCGGAGCCGGACGGCTTCGCCTCTTCTTTCTTTTCCTCTTTCTTTTCTTCCTTTTTCTCTTTCTCTTTTTCGGGGATCGCCGCGACCGCGGGGACCGCACCCTTTTCGGGAGCGGCGCACCGTACGCCGCGCGCCACCGTCCCCTGCCCATCCATGAGGCCCGCCTCCTTCGCGGCGGCGGTGATGGCGGTAAGCCGGGTGGTGAGGTCCTGCACCTTGTAGTTACAGGCCGACACCTGCTCGTCGCGTGACGCGTCGTCGAGCGGCGTCGACACCCGCTTGCCCGCCTCGCGACCGAGGTAGAGCCCGATGACGAACGACAGCACGAGCAGGAGGATGAATATCACGAACGCCTTGCCGAGCGTCGTCAGTTCGATGTCGACCCGTTTGCCCGTCGTCGTCATGCCGCCCCCCGCGACCGTTCGGTCCGTTTACGGTTGAGCCGTCGTCTCAGTACCTTCTCCTCGGTGCGCGCCGGTCGTTTCATCAGAGAACGATACCGCGTCAGTAGATCGCGGGCGTTCCCGGCCATCGAGAGGAACTGCTCCCGCTCGGCGATGCGCATGAGATAATACAACTTTTTTCTGTCTATTTCAAGGTCCACGAATATCTGCTCCAGATCGCGCGCCGAGAGGTTCTTCAGCACCACCCCGCGTCTTCGCTTCCTTATCAGTTCGGCCGCCGCGGTCCCGGCGGGGGCGATCACCGCCTTGCGACGGGCCATCGCCTGAGCCGCGAGCCACGAATCGGGTCGCGGCCAGCGGGACGGGAGCACGAGCACATCGAAACTGTCGAGCACCGCGCCGATGCGCCCCGGGTCCACCGCCCCCTGAAAGAGCACCGCGCCGTTATGACACTCCTTGCGCAGTTTGTTCACATAGCCCTCGTTGCGGTACAGTTCCCCGTACAGGTGCAGACTGTTGGGGAGCCCACGCTCCCGCAGGGCGTTGAAGGCCGCCACCAGTTCGGTGAGCCCCTCCTCCGGCACGATGTCGCCGATGAAGCCGAACCGCACCCCGCCCGGTATCTCGAACGGACGGCTGTCGACCACGAGCGCGGCCGGTATCCCCTGCGCCATGAAGAATGCCCGCTGGGACGGGACGAGGTCGGAGAAAAAGGCCTTATGGAAATCCTCCGATGGAAAATGGAACGCATCGACATACGGCAGCATCTCGCGGGACCGGCGATCGCGAGCCGTGAACGACTCTTCCCCCACCCGTTCGCAGGGCCCCCGGTTGTAGAACGCCGAATACCGGCCCGTCTCCTCGAACCACCAGTGATGGCCCCCGGCGCGGAGCGCGTGCTCGACCCGCTTGACGAGGAAGGATATCGGGGTGGCGACGAAGTTCGAGAGTTTAACGCGACACCGGTGACCGTCGCGTGCCTTTCCCTCGCACCCCGTCAGGTAACGGCACGGACAGCGCAACCAGCCGTCGAAGATACTCAGCAGCACCGGCAGACCGGCCCGCCACGCCGTTTCGGGATATCCGAACGAGTGATTGCGGAGAGAGAGGATATGGACCGCGTCAAAGGCTCGTTCGCCGATGACCGCGGCGAACAAACGGTCCATCTCGGGGTTGTCGTAGGTCTCGGCGAAGGAGGGATATTTATACGGTATCACCGTGGAAAAACGCTCGACGCCGCCGCGCTCCTCGCGACGCAGACGGTAGAAGGGGCCGCCGACCGACAGGACCGGATAGAAGAGCGACAGACGGCAGGCCACGCCGAGTTCCGCGACGAGTTCGGCGATCCACGCGTTCTGGTAGTTGGGCGCACCCGGCTCTTCGGGCGCCGAATCGAGTACCAGCAGTATGGAAGGCAGCGTCGCGTCGGACACCCGGTGCTCCTCGCATGAGAGACAAAAATGACGACGGCGCGATATTATCAGAGGAAGAAGGGAAAGTCAAAGAAGAACAGAACAAGAAGGGGCGGCCCGTCGCCGCCCCCACGATCAAGAGTTACCGAGAATGATTATTTCTTTGGACGGGCGATGTTGACCTTGATGTTACGGCCGCCCATGTCGGCGCCGTCAAGAGAACTGATCGCCTTTTCGGCGGCGGCCTGATCGGCCATTTCGACGAAACCGAAACCCTTGGCTCTGCCGGTGTCGCGGTCGGTGACGATCTTCGCCGAGGAAACGGCGCCGAATTTCTCGAAAGCGCTACGGAGATCGCCTTCGGTCGCGCTGAACGGAAGGTTGCCAACATAGATCTGAACGGTCATGGTCTGTACCTCAATAAAAAAAAAAGAAAAAACCGGGTCCCCTCAACCGAGAAGAACCCAAAACGGAAGGGAACATACTCCGTTATCGAAAAAAAGCAAGACTTAATTTTTGAAATCATCTCCCGGGAAAAAAGGACCGCGCCGCTTGCTTTACCGCCGTCGCTCCGGTATGCTGAAGCGTTCACCGGAGAGAGATATCGTCATGCACACCGACCAGCCGCCGTTCGGCCCGCTTGACCCCGCTCGTATCCCCCAAGAGCCCGGCGTTTATATGTTCCTCGACGAGACGGGCACGGTGCTGTATGTCGGCAAGGCGCGCGACCTGAAAAGCCGCGTGCGGCAGTATTTCGCGGGTCATGACGAACGGCCGCTCGTCCCGTTCCTGATGCGGCGGGTCGCCGATGTCCGCGTCGTTGTCGTGCGCGACGAACGGGAGGCGCTCGTGCTCGAACGGCGGCTGATAAAGCGGCACCACCCCCCGTACAACATCGACCTCAAGGATGACAAGAGTTACCCGTACCTCGCCTTCACCGACGAGAAGTTCCCGCTTCTGGTGGTCACGCGCAAGCCGCATCTCCGGTACCGCTACCTGCGCGGCCCCTTCACCGACGCGGCGCTCCTGCGACGGTTCCGCCGCGCTTTACTCGCCTGTCACCCGCTCCGCCGCTGCGTCAAGATGCCCGCGAAGGCCTGCGTCTATCACCAGATCGGGCTGTGTCCCGCCCCGTGCGAGGGACGCATCGCGGCCGACGAATACGACCGGCGCGTCCGCCGGGTCATCGCGCTCATCGAGGGCCGCGACTGGCGCGAGTTCGGCGCGGCGGTCACCGACGAGATAGAGCGGGCGGCGGCGGCGCTGCGGTTCGAAAAGGCGGCCGAACTGCGCGACATCCTGCGCCTGCTCCCCGAACTCGGCACACGGTTCGGCGTCGAGTCGACGCGACGCGGCGGGATCGACGCTTTTTTCTTCTCGCGCGATGAGCGCACCCTGTTCCTCACCGTTGCGACCTACGCCGACGGCGCGCTGACCGACCTGTATCATTTCCACCACCCGCTCGCGCCGGACGCCGAACTGTTCTATCCCGCCGTCGCCTCGTTCTACGCCCACCGTGCGCCGCCCGCCGCGCTGTCATGCCACCCCGACGGGACGCTCGAGGCCGACGCGCTGGAACGGCTGCTCGACGCAAAGATCGCTCTCGTCCCGATGCGGCCGGAGGTCCGCGACCTGCTCTTGCGCAACCATATCCACTTCAAGGAGCGGATCTCCCGTATCGGCGCAACGGGGCCGGAGGCCCGCGACGCGCTCGCCGCGGTCACCGGCGCGCCGGTCGAGAGCGTGCTCTGCCTCGACATATCGACCCTGCAGGGGACCCACACGGTGGCGGGCGCCGTCTGGTGGGAAGGAGGCCGGTTCGTGACGAAGCACTACCGCCGTTTCACGATACGGACGATCGAAGGCCAGAACGACCCGGCCGCCATCGCCGAGGCGGTGAGCCGGTTCCGTGCCCGGTGGGAAAAAGGCGACTGGCCGAAGCCCGATCTCCTGCTCATCGACGGCGGCCTGCCGCAACTGCGCGCTGCGCTCCCGGCGGCGGGCGACACGGTCCCCCTGCTCGGCATCGTCAAGGACCGGCGCGGCGACCGCGGCGGCGAGAAACTGGTCGCGCCGACGGGCGAGGAGACGCCGCTCGACGACGGCCCGCTCGCCCTGCTCCTCAAACGGATACGCGACGAGGCGCACCGGTTCGCGATAACGGCGAACCGCACGAAGCGCAAGGAGTCGGTCGCATCGCTGCTCGGCGGCATACCGGGCATTGGACCGGCACGAGAGAAGGCACTCATCGAACAGTTCCGCACGGTCGAACGGATACGGTCAGCGACGCGGGACGAGCTGCGGGCGGTACCGGGATTGACGAGGGAAGCGGCCGACGCGGTGTGGCGCCGGTTCCACGAGGAGTGATCAGCCCTTCTTGAGACCCTTCACGAAGAACGAGAAGACCTCTTCGGATTCCTTGCCGATGTCGGCGTTCTTTATTTTCTGGCTTCTGAAATAGCGGAGCGAGCCCATCATAAGCGACAACAGGATGTAGGTCCCCTTGAGTGGATCGTGCGGTATCTTGGCGCTCTGATAGTAACGGCGCACCTCCTCCTCGAGGAGCGAGCGGGCCTTGCGTATCTTGTCGCTCATCTTTATCTCGCCCGATCCCCAATAACCGATGCCGACATCCGAGAAAGCCATCGAGAACGACTCGATGTTCTTGTAGAGATAACTCATGAGGTTCACGATGGTCATCTTGAAACGCATTTCGCTGTCCATGCTGGCCGGAAAGGGCTGTTCGAAGGTCGCGACTATCTCGTCGGCGATGAGTTCGAGACTCAGGTGGATGATCTCCTCCTTGTTGCGGAAATAGTGGTACAGCGTCGGCGCCGTGATGTCCATCCGCTTCGCGATGAGGTTCATGGTGATGTGGCGGATGTCCTTCCCCTCATTGAGAAGGGTCTTGGCCATCCTTACGATCTCTACCTTGAGATGCTCTTTCATACATACCTCCGAGAATGTATCTAATTAATGAAACTCATCTACTAATGTTATACAATAAAAAATCAAAAAACAAATTTATTCCTTTCTCTTTTTAAAAAGGTTGACAACGGAAGACCACCCATTATAGTACCGACGCGATTTTAAGCCCGTTGTGGGCCGGTAGCTCAGTAGGTAGAGCACCTGACTTTTAATTAGGTGGTCCTGGGTTCGAATCCCCGCCGGCTCACCACTTTTTTGAGGCGACCCCATCGTCTAGCGGTTAGGACGCCGGCCTTTCACGTCGGTAGCACCGGTTCAAATCCGGTTGGGGTCGCCAATTTTTTCAGTATGCTTTTTCGCTGAACAGTTCGACCTGAAAGACCGACAGTTGGGTGGCGTGGTCCTTGTAGCAGTCGCGCGGGAGTCCCGCCTTCTGCGCACAGAGTTCGCCGAGGAAGGTATCGATGTCCCAGCCGGTCTCCTCGGCGACCTGCGGCAGGAAGACACCGCCCCGGTAGCCGTTGCGAACGATGACGCCGTCACGCTTGAGCACCACTTTTTTGTAACTGTCGATCCGTTGCGGCGGGGTGAGTATCGATATCTCTATCTCGATATCCTTCATCTCCTCCTTTTTGACCGGCGAGAAGCGCGGGTCGTGGAAGGCGGCCGAGTTCGCCATCTCGGCGACCGCCCGATAGAGCGGGCCACGCGCCTCGAGTTGCCCGATGCACCCGCGCAGGTCACCATGCTTCTTCAGGGTCACGAAAACGGCGCGGTCGGCGGTCAGTATCCCCGCCGCCGGTTTTTCGGGGACGAACTCCTTGCCGGTCCGCAGGGCGTGCTCGATGCTTTTACGCGCCAGATCCAGAAGATACCGCCGTTCGGTCGTCGTCGTCCGGGCCTCCGGTTTCTGCCCCTCTTTCGGCGCGCCGCCTTTCCTCTTCTCAAATATGACGGCGCCGTAACCGACCACGCCGCCGGGGCGCGATTCGGCGACCGCGTCGCCCGAGTTCTCCGCCTTGACGAGCGTCCCGCCGGTCACGCCGTAGTGTTCAAGTATCCGCAACGCGATATGGAAGGCGTGGAATCCGCATGCCTCGCAGGCGCCGGACGCTATCCTGCCGCGCAGGTCGTCCCACCGCCCCTCGCTCATGAGACGAAGCGTCTCGCCATCCATTTTGCTGGCGGTGTGGTAATCGTGGTAGTGCGACAGGTCGGTGCTCACGACGATGAGCACCTTCTTTTTTGATGCCTCGATCGCGGCGGTAAGTTCCTTCGCGAAAAGATCGAGCGTCGCGCGGTCGGCGGTCGCGGTGAGCACCGGCATCATCGAGAAGCTCCCGAGCCGCTCCTGCAAGAACGGGAGTTGCGCCTCGATGCTGTGCTCCGGTCCATGTATCTCGGCGCTCTGCACGAAACGCTTGTCCGCTTTCGCAAGCCGGTCGGTCATCGCGCGGTCGACAGGCACGGTCCCGAGCGGTGTCCGGAACGCGGCGGCGGGAGAGAGCGCCACGACGCCGTTCTGGAACGAGTGGCTCGTACCGAGGATAACGACCGTATCGAACTGTTTCGACATCAGACCGGCGTAGGCGTGGGCCGCCACGCGCCCCGAATAGACGAACCCGGCGTGCGGTGCGACGATGACAAAGGGCTGAAGTCTTTTTGCCGGGCTGTCGGCCGGCACCTGCGCGAAAAGACCGGTCACCTGCGCCCGGAGCGCCTGCGGGTCGGCGGGGTACCACTGGCCGGCGCGGGCCGGTTCACGAACCGTCGCGGCCTGCAGGACCGTCATGAGAAGCATCGAGAGGATAGACAGGATGGTGCGCATGGGTCCTCTCCCCCCTACCGAGGTCGTGCGATATCCCTAGTTGGTGCGGACGAACTCGGCGCGCCGGTTCTGGAACCACGCATCCTCGTTCTGCCGCGAGGCGACAGGCCGTTCCTCTCCATACGAGACGATCTGGAACCGTTTGGCGTCCACGCCGAGTTTCATCAGTTCGTCGCGCACTTCCTGAGCCCGCCGCTCGCCGAGCGACATGTTGTAATCGATGCTCCCGCGCTCGTCGGCGTGCCCTTCGACACGGATGGCCGCCGCCGGGAAGTTCAGCATCCACTCGGCCATGATCTTGAGCAGAGGCAGGTCGTCGGCGCGTACCGCGTGCTCATTGAACTCGAAGTGGATGACGGGGAACTTCATGTTGGGATCCTTCGACGACAGCGTCTCCTCGGATATCCCCCCGTCGTCTATGCCCGCCGTCCGCTGAAGACCCTTCTCCTTTTTCGCCTTGGGGTCGCATTCGTCGGGGTGGGACCGGACATACGCGGCGATCTTGTCGGCTTTTTCCTTGGCTGAAAGGAACAGTTTCTTTGCCTCGTCATACTTCTTCGCGTTGACCGCCTCGCGCGCCTTCATCAGCAGTTCCTCCGCCGCGAGGAAATCCTCGCGGGCGCAGTCCTTGCCCGAAAGCGCGTCTTTGAACGCCTTTTCTGCGAGTCGCCGTTCGTCCTCGGGCGACTTCATGCCACAGCCGGGGCCGCACAGTATCGCGACGACCGCCAGAATGATGATGCCGTACCGGGTCATATTCCTCCTCCTTCGGTTATTTACTGGGTGATCGTCACTTCGGGCGACCACGCCGGCGTGATCGCCTCGCCCCGTCCGCCGTATATCTGCCGCTGGCGGTCCCCGGCGATGTTGGTGACCCAGATGCCGTTCTTCCCCGTCCGGTCGGAAGAGAACACCATGAGCGTACCGTCGGGAGAGAACGACGGGTTCTCGTTCTTACCCTGTTTCTGGGTAACGCGCGATATGGTCCGCGCCTGCAGGTCGAACAGGAAGATGTCGAACATGAAGAACTCGTCGCGTCCCGTGAAGGCGACATAGTGACCGTCGGGCCCGTAGTCGGGATCCTGATTGTATTTACCCTGATCGGTCAGCCGTTCCACCCGCGCCGGGTCGCTCACGAACAGGCGATAGATGTGGGGGTTGCCCGAACGGTTCGACACGAAGGCGATCTCCTTGCCGTCGGGGCTGAAGGAGGGTGCGGTGTCTATCGCGATGTTGCTCGTAAGCCGCGTGAGCGCCTTCGACGCGAGGTTCATGAGGTATATCTCTGCATTGCCGTCCTTCGAAAGGCGCAGCGCGATGTTCTTGCCGTCAGGTGCGGCCGACGCGGAGGTGTTGAGCCCCGGATGATCCGATATGAGCGATACCTTGCGGCTTTTGATATCCACCGCGTAGAGGTGGGGCTCACCGGTGGTGTAGGCGGTGTAGAACAGTTGCGAACCGTCGGCCGACCAGCCGGGAAGTGTGAGTATCTTGTCACTTGTCACGATCGCCGTCGCGTCGGCGCCGTCGAAGTCGGCGACCATCAGTTTGTAGGTCTTCGCCTCTTTCTCTATGAAGGCGATGCGACTCGAGAGGAATTTGAGCCGCACGCCGGCCAGCGCCTGCACGAGGTCGCGCACAAAGCCGTGCGGCGCCTTGCGTATCGCCTTTGCCGACGCCTTGTACTTCTTGTGCAGGATGCTCTTGCCGCCCGCCACATCGAACGCCTGCATCTCGAGTTCGACCGGGTCGGTCCCGGTAAGGGTCGCCTTGACGAGCCCCTTCGCGCCGACCGTGAGCCAGTTCTTGAAGTTCACCTTGTCCGCCGGCACCGTGGGCGCCTCGACGAACGACCGGTCGTCGAGCACCTGAAAGTAGCCGGTCAGGTCGAGGTCGCGGCGCAAGGTGTCGGTGAGAGAGCGCGCCAGTTCCCCGGTGGTGTCACCCCCGTGGACGAAGCCCGGCGCGGCGATGGCATACGCGACGAGCGCCCCGTCGCGCACCTCACCCTTGAGTTGCGCGTGCGCGGTCCCGCCGCACAGCGCCGTCAGCAACGCGAACACTACAGCGTACTTGAAGTGAAGCCCCATTGGAGTCCCTCCGTCAATACATATTTTTTGAGTTGCCTGTCTTCCGGGAGCGGCAGTTTCGCCGTCAGTTTCACCGCCTCTATCACCGAACTGTCGAAATTATTGTCGCCCGACGGCGTCACGACCTGCAGGTCGTACACCTCGCCCGACGGCGTGATGCGGAAATATATCTCGGCCTTGAGTTTAGCAAGCGTGTCAGGCGTGATGAGCGAGGGTATCTTCCAGTTGCGGCGGATGAGCGACGATATCTGCCGCACATAGAGATCGCCCTTCACCGCGAAGGCCGGGTCGGTCACATCGCCGTCGCGGACGCCGTCGGGACTTCCCTCCTTCGTCTCTTCGGCGCGGGCGTCCTTTTTGATGTCCTTCAGCGCCTCGCCGAGCAGGGCGTTCAGATCGGCCGTCTTTTTCGGCTCCTCCTTGCTCTTTTCGGGCTCTTTCTTTTTCTCCGGCTCCTTCAGCGCGTTGGCCGCGCCGACCTTCGGGGCCGCGACCTCTTCCTTTCTCACGACGCGGGGCAGGAGTTTTTTGTCGCGCGGCTTTTCACCGAACTTCACGAGCCGTGTCTCGACCGACTCGAACTCTATCTTGGGCGCCATGTTGAGATAGGCCCCTACCGTCATGATGGCGACGGCGACGCCGATATGGAGCGCGAGCGACACGGCGGTGAACCGCGTCACCTGCCGTTTCTCGGCCGCGAAGACGGGCGCCGCGAAGATATAGGACCTCATCCCTCCTCCTCGAGCGGATCGGTGACGAGGTTTATCTTGGGCACCCCCGCCTTCTTGACTATCGCCATCACGCGGACCACATAGCCGTAGGAGAGGCGCTGGCTCGCGTAGAGGTACAGTTCGCGGTCCTGCTGGAGTTTCGCGTTCGCCTTGAGTTTCGTCTCGAGTTCCTTGAGCGGTATCTCGGTCTTCTCTATGAAGATCTTCTCGTTCTTGAAGATGCGCAGGATGAACTTGTCTTTCGGGTTCTCTATCGGGATGGTCTCGGTCTGCGGCAGGTCGAGGTCGACCCCCTGCTCTATCATCGGCGCCGCGACCATGAAGATGATGAGGAGCACGAGCATGATGTCGACCATCGGGGTGATGTTTATCTCGGCGATCGGCCGCCGCTTCTTGCCGCCGTTGACACCCATGCTCATCAGACCGAACTCCGCTTTATCGAGTTGAGAAAGTCGCTCGTGATGTTCGCCGACTCGCCCTCTATTTTCTGTATGTTGCTCGTGAAGTAGTTGTAAAAGATGGCGGCCGGTATCGCCGCCGCGAGCCCGAAGGCGGTCGCGATGAGCGCCTCCGATATCGCCGGCGCGATGGTGCCGAGCGTCGCGTTGCCGGTCTTGCCGATGATGTGGAATGCGTCCATGATGCCCCACACCGTGCCGAACAGCCCGATGAAGGGGGCCGAACTCGCCGTCGTCGCGAGGAGCGTGAGCGAATTCTCGAGCAACTGGTTGCGAGTCTGTGATTCGCGTTTCATAGCCCTCTCGATGTTGGCGACCAGTTCGTCGACCTTCGAACCGACGACGGTGATACCCTTCGATTCCCACAATTTCTTGGTCTCGAAGAACTCCGAATAGCCGGCGCGGAACACGGTGGCGATGGGTGAATCCTGAAGTTTGTCGCTCCGGCGGTAGACCTCCTGGAAATCCATATTCTTCCAGAAAAGTTCTATGAACTGTTCGGTGGCGACTATCGCGCGGCGGTGCTGGATGAACTTGAAGATGATGACGCCCCAACAGAGGATCGACAGCAGGACGAGCCCGCCGAGGACGAGGTTCACCACGAGTGATGAATTCTTCACCACCTCGACTATCGAGATGGCGGTCGCGGCGTTGCCGACCGCGTCAAGGAGAAAGGTGGTCATAGGCATCTGGGCGCTCCTTCATGAGGGTACATTCTCTTCGCCGTCACCGTAAAGGAACATAGTATAAACCGGCTGGGGAGTCAAAAATATTCCGTTATTTCGGCAGAATAAGGGAGTGTGCCGGCCCGATTTTAAGGAAAAGAGCGGAACAGTTTATCGAACAGTGCCTTCCTCGCGTCGAGCAGATACTGCTCTATCTCGATGATGTTCATGCGGTACTGCTTGGGAACGAGGTGTTGCTCCTCGTCGCTGAACCGATACAGCATCTCTCCGCTGTCGCCGTCGATGACGAGCACATGGACCCGGAAGCGTATCCCCGCCGGACAACCGAAGGTCTGTCCATTGAACCAGCCACCGTTATGCCCGTAGTAGAACTCGACGACCGGCACGACCGCCAGTCGGCCCGCAAGCCCCGCCTCGACCCGGAAGGGTTTTCGCGGGACGATATCGTAGGCGATCAGCGGCAGGTTAATGTTGTCCCTCCCCTCTTCGGGGTACCGATCTATCAACGAGCGCTCGGTCACCGTGAGCAGGGGTGTCGGGTCGGCGTCAGAAATTTCATACGGGGTCCCGCGGGCATCGAGGATGTTTCGCACCATACCGGCGAAAGACTCCCTGATGACCAGCGAGAATTTGTTCTGGTGACTGAATCGAAGTTCGCGTGACCGGGCCATCATGCCCCGACCGACATCCTCGATGAAACCACCGGAGAACCGGATGAGACCGACATAGAGATTCCGGTCGTAGGCCTCCGACGGGTCCTCGACGCCTTTCAGTTCATTCAAGAGGACAGGGGCGAGGAGCGTCAGCCGTTTTTCGGGAAGTTCGCCTCGCGGGAACAGCACCTGATGGGTGTCCGGTACCGACGCGCACGAAAGAAGGAGGAGCGCTAAAAAAAGATAAACAATACGCGGCACCGTCATGACGGGTTCAGAGTATGGCGGTCAAAGTGACAAAAGGTGGGTCACTGCGCGGCCGCCATGGCGGGAGAAACGATGTAGGGCGAGGACTTGAGGTACTTGATCGCCTTGGCCCACACCGTGACATGCACGGTCTTACCGATGAGGAAGTTGGTGACCTCGATCTTGTAGCGTGGCTCGATCAGTTTGTCGGCATCGGGCATCTTCTCGAGCGCCGCGTAGAGCGCCGCCGCCTTGGTGTCCTCGATGATGCCGCCGAAGAAAGCGTTGAAGGATGCGCGGTTGGTGATGTCGGCCTGTTCGTCGTGGAAAAGGTACGCCCATTCGATCCAGAAGACCTGCGTTCTTTCCGATTCGGCCATCGTGGTGCCGATGATCTCGTAATCGACCGGGAGCGGGGTCAGGTACTGCTGCGATATCGCCTGATAGGCGGTGGTGCAGCCGGAGAGCATGATCGCGGCGAAAGCCAGCGCAACAAGCAGGGTCGCTTTCTTCATCGGGTTCCTCCTCTTAAAAAGACACATTTTACACGGCAATCCAGACAACGGACGGTCGTTACATTAAAAAAACGACTCTGTCAATTTTTCTTTGATCCCTGTTTGACGCAACGGACACCGGCGAGGTCGCCCGTGTTCTTGTTGAAAATGTAGGCCGAGTAGAAGTGTATGGCCCACGCACGGCGCATCGCGTCGCTCCGGGAGGTCGAACTCCAGAAGGTGCCGAAAGAACTGCCGGTGTAGCGCCAAACACCGGGTTCCCAGTAGAACCCCTTCTCGCCGGGTCCCCCCTGCGGACCGCACGAGCAGACCGGGTCATCGGCACACCCGCTCGACCGGCAGGAACTCGTGACCTTGCAGGCGCCGCCGGGGCCCGAGTTGGGGCACCCTGATATCAGCGTACGCAATTCATCTACCGTCGGGAGCCTCCATCCCATCTCGCCGTCGAGGTTGAGCGACCGACAGTAACTTTCGGCGGCCTCGAAGTTCAGATTGCTGGCGTTGTCGCGTTGCCAGATGAGCCCGCTCTTGGGATCGATAGCCTTGCCCCCCTCTATCCGGTAACGGGTGCTGACGGGCGCCGCCGGGGCCGGAGCCGCCGGGGCCGGAGCCGCCGCGGCCGGCTTCGCGCCCCCCTTCAGTTCGGCTATCCGTTTCTCGGCGCGCAGGTAGTATTTACTCCCCTTCTCCGACACATCCATGATGTCTTCGTACATCTCGATCGCCCGGCCCTTGTCGGTCCGCTCGAGGTCCCGCGCCTGATCGTACCGTCCTTCGAGGTCGTTCGCCGGAGCCCCGGCACGGACGGGTGCGGCGGCGACGGACGCGTTCGCGGCGGCCTGCGGGACCGAGGAACGCTTTCTGCCCGTTATCAGTTGTTCGGCGATCTCCTCTATCGCCGTCTTGAGCCCCTTCTCCATGTTCTCGAATTCCGCCTCGGCCCCCTGTATCGTCGCCTCCTTGGCGAGGTCGATGATCTCCACGGTCAGCGTGAATATGCCCCCGAACTTGGTGATGCTCCCGGCAAGTATGGTGTCGGCGGAGAGCGCCTGACCGAGTTGTATGCGACACGACTGGTCGTAACACTCCTTATGGCTCTCTTTCTTTTCCTCTTTTATGAGTTGCTTCTGCTGGCGGTCCTTCGAGATGACCACATACTTGTTGCTCGACACCATTTTGCTTCTCAGGTACTCGGTCGCGTTGCTGATGACCTCTTTGGAGAACTTGCCCGACCGGTCCTCGATCTCCATGACGGCCAACTTATATCTCTTTTCCTCGGCCGCCGGCGCCGAAGGCATCGTGAATACGAAAAACAGCAACAGAAGCATCGCGCCGACCGGGGACATCGGTCGGCGACCATTCTTGCTGACCATCTTGCACCCTCCACATCTTATCAACCGGACGCAGCGGGTGGGATTTTATTCCCGTGACCGGCGAAGTCAAAAAAATACCGTGACCGCGAAAAGTTGAAATGCATCCGTTGATCGCTACACTCGCACCGTTGACCGAGGAAGGAGCGGATGGATACGATACACGACATCATCGAGCATCTTGCGGCGCGGCATGAGACGCTCTCGGTCGCCGAGAGTTGCACCGGCGGTCTTGTCGCGACGGCCATCGTCGCGGTGCCGGGGGCGTCGCGGGTATTCACCGAAGGCATCGTCGCCTATGCCGACGAGGTCAAAACGGCGCGGCTCGGGGTCAAGTCGTCCATCATCGAACGCCACGGGGCGGTGAGCGCCGAGACGGTACGGGCGATGCTCGCGGGACTCAGGACCGATGCCCGCATCGCGGTGTCGGGCATCGCGGGGCCCGGCGGCGGGTCCGCCGCGAAACCGGTCGGCACCGTCGTCATCGGCGTACGATACCTCGACAAGGAACGCATGATCACGCACCGCTTCACCGGCGACCGCGACGCGGTGCGGCAGGCCGCCGTCCGCGAGGCGTTCGCCCTGCTCCGCGCCCTGCTGGTGCCGCCCTCATAAAAAAATTCTTGCGCTCGGCCGTTTTCTGGATACAGTGGGGCCGTTTTGTGCTGTTTTATTAACCCGTAAGCCCGCTATGAAAGGTGGTGAACCAAGCATGAAGAAAGCGAAGAGCATCGGCCCTCTCGAAGTTTCGGTGACCGACGATCTGGAACGCGCTATCAAGATCCTCAAGAAGAAGATGGCGCTCGAAGGTCTGTTCAAGGAACTCAAAAAACGGCGTCATTACGAGCCGCCGAGCATCCGTGACCGCCGCAAACGCGAAGAAGCCGAACGGCGTCGCCGCAAGAATCTGCGCAAGAAACGCGTGTAGCCTTTCCCCGCATACCGGGCTTCTCACGGGAGGTCATGGTGCCTCTGTTCGCGGCGATACTCCTCCTTTTTTTTCTTTCCTGCGATGATGCCGCCGTATCCAAATATAATAATGCCGCACCGGTCGTGATCTCCCTTGAGCGCCGAATCCTCCTACCTCGGGGGACGGCGGTCAAACAAACGGCATCGCTCGAACTCGTCGAGGGGGCGGTGGTACGAACCTACGGTTTCATTGACACCTCGTTCGACCTTCACCCCGACGACCGCGACGAGATCGCCGCCATCGCGGCGGAGATGGATCTGTCGGCCGAGAAATGCACCGAGATGCCGCCACGCGGCGACGACTACCTGCTCGTGACCTACCGCGTGGGGAAGGAAGAAAAGTTCTGTTATCCGGCCGATGTTGAACTCGTCGCCGCGCTCGACGCCTTTCTGCTGCTGCCCGACCACACGATGCTCTGGCCCTTCAAGCCCCAGAATGAGGCGCATCCGGTGGGACACACCGCGATAAGTTTTCAGGACTATTCGCCGCTTGCGGGCGACGAGTACTTCCATCCCGGCACCGACATCGTGATGCCCGAGAATGCGAAGGTCTACAACATCCTGCCGGGGCGCGTGGTGAAGTACGATTACTACAGCCTTTCGGGCGGCACCGAAGAGAACCGGATGTATTTCGAGGTGGTGATCGAGACGCAGAACGGCCTGACGCTCCAGTATCACCACATCGACCCCGACAGTGTGAGCGCCGCGGTGAAGGCGGCCAAGCAGAGCGGCGAGGTGCTCCCGGCGGGGGCCGAGATCGGCCACATCGTCTCGTGGACGGTGGTCGAGACCGGCTACAGCAACGAACTCTTTCACCATCTCCATCTCAATGTTTTCACCCGCGACCTCCTGCCGCTGAACGGCCTGCAACTGCTCATACCGCACCCCGATACGATCCCGCCGGTCATCGAGACGGTGACGCTGCTTAACGAAAGTCTTACGACGGTGCTCGATCCGGCGGCGCTATCGGCCGGTCAGAAGTTCCATGTCATCGTGGAGAGTTACGATCTGATGGACGACAATATCTGGCCGCTACCGCCGCGCTCGTACGGCCTTTCCTTCGATTGCGTTGATGCTCACGGCGTCGCGGAGGTGCTGCAAGGCGGCTCTTACGATTATCTCGCCGCTCTCTCGTCGGTAAAGGAGGATTTCGTCTGCGACTACTATCTGTGCGACGATGCGGGAATGAACACTAAAGGCGATTACGGCGCGCGCAAATTCTTCGTCAACATCACCGCGTTCGACAGGGCCGGGGCGGTAGGCGAACCGCTCTTTTTCGATAAGCGCACCTGTGACATGACGGTCGGCGCCTGTGATGAATACGACAACTGCGCGACCACGATCATACCACTGGTTGTCCAATGAGCGACCCGCGCATCATCATCACGCTCGGCGATGTCAACGGCATCGGCCCGGAGATACTGCTCAAGTTCCATAAGATGCGTCCCGACCTGCCGCTCCTCTGCGTCGGTGACCGGACGGCCCTTCTGTACTGGTCGCGTGAACTTGGACTTCCTTTTCACTTTGAAGTTATCGATCTCAATGTCCGCTACCATCCTGAACCGCGCACGGTCTCGGCCGTCGCCGGAGCGGCGGCGGCGCAGGCGGTGGAGCGGGGTTACGAGGAAGCGAAGAACCGTGGCCTACCGCTCGTGACGCTCCCGCTCTCCAAGGAGGCGGTCGCCCTTTCGCGCCCCGGCTTCACCGGCCACACCGAACTGCTTGCGACACTCGACGGGAAAAACCCCGACGAGGTCGTGATGCTCCTGACGGGCCCCCGCCTTTCGGTCGTGCCGCTCACCCGCCACATACCTCTCTCGGCGGTGTCGCAGGCGCTCACGGCCGAACGGGTCGTCCGGCAGGTGACGGTCGCCCATGCATGGTTCGGCGAACGGCACGGTCGCGCACCGAAGATATGGCTCGCGGGCCTGAACCCGCACGCCGGCGAGGGGGGCCGCATCGGCGTCGAAGAGGTCTCGACGCTCGTCCCAGCGCTCATCGAACTGCGCCGGAACGGCATCGACATCGAGGGGCCGCTCCCCGCCGACACGATGTTCGCGACCGGCCCGGCCGCCGGGGTGGACCTGTTCTTCGGCTGTTACCACGATCAGGTGCTCGCACCGTTCAAACTGGTGCACTTCGACGAAGGGGTCAACGCGACGCTCGGCCTCTCCATCCTCCGCGCCTCGCCCGACCACGGCACCGCCTTCCCCATCGCCGGAAAGGCAACCGCCTCCGAAAAGAGTTTCGCCGCCGCGGTCGATTGGGCGCTCCCTCATCAGTAGGCGATCATCTAACCGCTCGAATATAAACAGGAAAATTTTTCGGCGAATCGTTTGCATTGCACCAGCGGTCGGTATATACTGTGGCATACCGAAGGAAGGATAACACATGGGTGACCATGCAGGGCCATTAGTGTCTTTTTTATGGAGGAACCGATGAGAACCTTCGTGATGGTGATGATCCTGTGCGCCGTGACGGTCGCATGGGGAGAGGAAGAGCGGCTGGCGCCGAAAGCGTCGCCCCTTTCGGTGTATGATCTGAAGATCGATTCGCTGACCAACCTCTGGAACCCGCAGTGGATCGACGACCTGCGGCTCGCCGCGCAGGTGATGTTCCTGACCGAGGACTTCTCCGCCCTGTTCGAGAAACGGGCCGAGACCGCCGCGCTTTTCTCGAGCAAACCCGAGAAGACCGGCATGAACATGAACAAACTCGGGTCGGTCGCCAACACCGGCCACATGAACGACGCTCCGAGCGATGAGGTCTACATGCCGGCCGAAAGCGAAGAGAACGCCGAGAGCGCCAATGTGCTGAACGCCCGCGCGGAAGCGAAGAAAAAGAACGACCGCGCCAAGATGATGCGCACCGTGGCCAACACCGACCAGATGGGCGATGCCCCGTCCGACGAACAGTATCAGGGCAGCACCACCAGCACCGGCTCGACCTCGAATGTCGGTTCAGCGGTGCAGCGGGCGACCGAGGACGCCAAGAAGGAGAACGCCCGTTCCAACATCATGGGCTCGGTCACCAACGGCGGCCAGTGGGAGGACAACGGCGGTCTCGATTATCAGACCAACATCATGCCGACCAAAAAGAATGTGAGCGCCGGCGAGGACCGCGTCCCCTACCTCATCAAGCAACTTCCCGGTCATCAGAACCCGAACAAGAACCCCGCCAACATCCAGCGCGACATCCGCCGCGAGATGATGCGCCAGCAGGTCGTTCAGCCCGATCCCTACGGTGACCCGACCAAGCAGTAAGACCTTTCCCCGTCCCCCACTCGACAGACCTTTCTGAACTTTTCCGGAAGATATCGTACTACTGTTGGATACTCGTTCCCGGCTCCACCTCTACCGGGTACCAGCGGAAATTATCGATGAGGACCATCGAGTCAAGCACATTGTCACGGGTGTCCCATATCGCGAACCTGACCGTTATCTGCTCGCCCGGCAACACATTCCCCTTGGTGACGAGCCATCCGGTGCCCCCCTCCTTGCTGCTTTCATAGAGTCCGGTCCCGGCAAGTTCGCCCGGGCCAAGCGTGCAGAACTGCCCGTAGTCCTTGCCGGGGGTATACCCACAGGCAAGTCCTCCTCCCTGACAGCAGACGCGGAAAAGCCCCGCCGGCGCGAGATTGATACCGACCGGGTTGCCGCCCGCGTCCATCGCAAGGTTCTTGTCGGCGGGATTCTGGAGATCAGGGTTCCCCGAGGTGTAGGAAGAATCGAGCAGGACAAGGAAGAAGTCGTTGTAATCACAGACATATTCCGGGAACTCGCGGCTGAAGAAATAGATATCGACCGAAAAGGCGCGGGCGTTCATCGGCACCTTCGTCGTGACGGTGAGCATGATCGGGTCGTTCACCGGCTCTTCACCGGGGGTACCCATCCCGCAGGCGGGCGAACTGGGGAACTGGTTCCCGTTCGCCTGATACCAGTCGGCGGGGGCCGACGAATTCTGCGCCAGATCCTCCTCGGTCGAGGTGTAGGGATTCCCCGCCGTTCCCGACGAGAGCATGAGGAAGGCGCTCCCGGTGTGCGGCTTGATGACGGTGCCGAACCCGGCGGAGAATATCTTGTGCTGGGCCGCCAGCGGCGTGCCGGTACCGTCGGCAAGACTCAGCGAGGCGCTTATCAACCCGTAGTCCTTCCCCTCGGCGGGCGGGCAGATATCGATAGACCTGGCCATATCCATCGGTTCGCTCGAACTTTCTGAAAGCCCGGTGTCGCACGCGACCACCTCATCGACCGTCCCGTCGCAGTTGTCGTCGATGCCGTTGCCGGGAAAATCGTACCCAGCAGGGTTGACGAGCGCCGGGAACTGGCATTCCGAGGTGAACTCACAACAATCGCCGGTGCAGTAAGTATACCCGTCGCTATCGTAGTCGGCGGTATTCTCCTCGGTGCCGTCCTCGCCGTCGCAGTTCTCGTCGATATCGTTGTGACATATCTCGGGCTGGGGCAGGATCTCTCCCTCGCAGGGACCCCAGTAGCCGCTCGCGCCGCAGGTCGCCAGCCCCGCCTTGCAGATGCCTCGGTCGCGCGAACCGCTCGGCCCGTGGTAGCATTCGGCCGTCTCGTTGGGGGTACACTGCGCGGCGGTATCCTCGTCGGTCCCGGCGAGATCGTCGCCGCCATCCCCCGTTGAGCCGTCGGGGATCGTATCGCCGTCGGCGATGACAACCGTATCTCCGGTCGGGTCATCCTCTTCGGATGAGGAACAGGAGAAGAGGAACAGACCGGGCACGAGCGCCATCACGACCGCAAGCCCTCTTTTCATGACACACCTCTCTTTTTTGTCCGCGTGACCGAGTGTATCGGGAGATCTTCTTTTTTGCAAGCGTTTTCTCAGTCATGGTGCGGTATGGCATAGCGCGCGAGCAGTTTGTACAGCGCCATGCGGGATATGCCCGCCTCCCGGGCCGCCTGTTTGATGTTCCCCCGCGTCCGGGCAAGGAGCGCCCGCAGATACTCCGATGAGAAATCGGCAAGCACCCGCTCCTTCTCCTCGCGGTAGGAAGGCAACGGTCCTTCGGCGGAAAAACGGGGAGCGGTCGATCCCCCCGTGGAGGCAGGAACAAGCGGAAGGGCGCCCTGTACCTCCGGCGGCAGATGTTCAGACCGGAGGACCGGGCCATCGCTCATGATGACCGCCTGCTGTATGAAGTTCCGCAACTGGCGCATATTGCCCGGATAGTCGTAAGCCATGAGCAGATCGATCGCCCGTTTGTCCGGTCGCTGAACCGTGGTGTGGAAGCGCTCGTTCGCCTCGCGGATGAAATGCTCCACGATGAAGGGGATGTCCTCGCGGTACTCACGGAGCGACGGCAACCAGATCGGCACGACATGGAGCCGGTAATAGATGTCAAGGCGGAAGGTCCCCGTCTCTATCATTCGCTCGAGATCACGGCTCGTCGCGGCGATGACGCGGACATTGACCCGCTGCGGCGGCTTGGATGAGCCGACCGGACGGATCTCCCCCGACTGCAGGGTGCGCAGTATCTTGACCTGCAACAGGACCGGCAGATCGCCGATCTCGTCAAGGAATATCGTTCCGCCGTCGGCCCGTTCGAACTCGCCGGTCTTATCGGCATAGGCGCCGGTGAAGGCACCTTTCACATGACCGAACATCTCACTTTCAAGGAGTTCCGACGGTATCGCGGCGCAGTTGATGACGACGAAGGGCCGGTCGCGCCGCGGGCTGTTGAAATGTATCGCATGGGCGATAAGTTCCTTGCCGGTGCCGCTCTCGCCGCGCAGGATGACCGTCGCATCGGTCCGCGCCGCCTTCTC
>JAKLFG010000010.1 GCA_022711315.1 bacterium
TACGCATACTTCGGCATGTCGGTCGCCCCGGCGGGCGATGTGAACGGCGACGGGTTCGACGATATCGTCGTCGGCGCCTACCTTTACGACCATGGCCAGACCGACGAGGGCGCGGCCTTTGTCTATCTGGGGTCCGCCACCGGCATCATAACGACGCCGATCGCGACCCTCGAATCGGATCAGGCCTTCGCCGATCTCGGCGTTGCGGTCGCCCCGGCGGGCGATGTGAACGGCGACGGCTACGACGACATCATCGTCGGCGCCGACTCCTTCGACAACGGTCAGACCAACGAGGGGGCCGTGTTCATCCATCTCGGATCGGCCTCGGGCCCCGACAATGAGGCGGATGTCATGATCGAATCGGACCAGGCCTTTTCCTTTTTGGGCCGCTCGATCGCCGCGGCGGGCGATGTGAACGGCGACGGGTACGCCGACATCGTCATCGGCGCTTACTATTACGACAACGGCGAGACCGACGAGGGGGTCGCCTTTGTCCATCTCGGCTCCCCGTCCGGCATAGACACGACGGCCGCCGCGACGCTCCAGGCCGATCAGGCGAACGCCTACTTCGGTCGCTCGGTCGCCGCGGCAGGCGATGTGAACGGCGACGGCTACGACGATATCGTGATCGGCGCCTACTCCTATGACAACGGCCAGACCAACGAGGGGTCGGCCTTCGTGTATCTCGGATCAGCCTCCGGCACCGATACGACGCCGGCCGCCACGCTGGAACCGGATCAGGCCTCCGCCTCCTTCGGTTTCTCGGTCGCCTCGGCGGGCGATGTGAACGGCGACGGGTTCGACGATATCATCGTCGGTTCCTACTACTACGACAACGGTCAGACCAACGAGGGCGCGGCGTTCCTGTATCACGGGTCTCCCGATGGCGTCACCTCCCCGGCGGACGCCCTGTTCGAAAAGGATCAGGCGGGCGCCGAGTTCGGCATCTGCGTCGCTTCGGCGGGCGATGTGAACGGCGACCACTACGGCGATATCGTTATCGGCTCCTACAAATACAACGGGACCGAGACCGAGGAAGGCGCCGCCTTCACCTATCACGGCGGCGCGGTCGGCTCGCCTACGGACGGGACCTGCGGCAACGCGGTCCTGATAGGGGCGCTTCCTTTTTCGGTGAATGGCGACCTCGCGGGCAGAACGAACGGTCTTTCGCTCTATGGCGCCGGTTGCGCCGCCGCGACGCAGGACACCAACGACATCGTGTACCGCCTCACCGTCGAGGGAGGCCGCACCTATCAGATGGAGGCGACACCGACCGACGCGGGCGACATCGCGCTCAACCTGCTCGGCGCCTGCGGCGAAGAGGCTGTCTGCTTCGACAGCGCCGGCGCGGCGACGGTCACCTACACTCCCGCACAGGACCGGACGGTCCATATCGCGCTTGAGGGCACCGGGACCTATACGCTCACGGTGTCGGTCGAAGAGATCCCCGACGAGGATACGACCGATGACGACGAGACGCTCGATGACGCCGGTGACCCGGATGAGGACTACCCACCGACGGGAGAGATAGAGACCGATCACGACATCGAACCGGACGATGTGGCAACCGACGGAGAACAGTCCGACGAGGCGGTGGACGAAGGAGCGATCGATGAGGATACCCTGGAACCGGATGATGTGGTGAGCGATGATCCGGTATCCGATGACGGTACGGTGACCGATACCGACACGACCAAACCAGACACGGTAACTCCCGATACCGACACGGCAAAACCGGACTCCCCCGCCGACCAGGACCTGGTATCGACCGACGATGAACAGCCCGATGAGGCGGCGACCGACGGACTCCTGCCCGAAGAAGATACCCCGCCGGTCGACGACCCGGGCAAGTCGCAGAACGACGGCTGTGGGTGCTCGCTGGTATTCTAACGGCTCTTTTGTTGACTCCTCGTCCTCTTTCCGCTATCCTCGCCCCACGAGTTCCCGGAGAAGGACCATGTTGACGATACTGCGACTCCTGCGCGTCCACCAGTGGGTCAAGAACCTGCTCATTTTCTTCCCTCTTTTCTTCGCCCTTAAATTCACCGACACCGGACTTCTCGTAAGGGCTTGCGCCGCCTTCATCTTCTTCTCGCTCACCGCGAGCGCCGTCTATGTCGTCAACGATCTGCGCGATGTTGCGGAGGACCGCGAACACCCCGACAAACGCCGCCGCCCCCTCGCGAGCGGTGCGATATCGCACATCGCCGCCGTATTCATCGCCGCGACACTGCTACTCGCCGGGCTCGGCGGCGCCTCGTTCTACAACAAACAACTTTTCCTCATACTCGCCATCTACTGCGTGCTCAATGTCCTCTACTCGATGCTGTTCAAACGGATAGCGCTCCTCGACATCTTCGTCATCGCGACCGGGTTCCTGCTCCGGCTCATCGCCGGCACCGAATACGCGGGACTCGCCGGCGTCCACCCGTCACAGTGGATCATCGTGATGACCTTCCTGCTCGCGCTGTTCCTCGCCTTAGCCAAACGGCGCGACGATGTCCTGCTCGCCGGGGAAGGGAAAAAGACGCGGCACGCCGTCCACGGCTACAATCTCGAATTCATCAACAGCGCGCTCGCGGTCATGACCGCCGTCATCATACTCGCCTACATCCTTTACACGATGGACCCGGCGGTCGCCCGCCACTTCGGGTCCGACAAGATATACCTGACGGTGATATTCGTCATACTGGGACTCTTCCGCTACCTGCAACTGACGCTTGTGTACAAGAAAAGCAGTCAGCCGACCGACCTGTTACTGCGCGACCGGTTCCTCCAACTCACGATACTCGGCTGGATAGCGCTGTTCGTGATACTCGTCTATCTGAGGTGATGCGATGAAGGTGCTGATCACCGGCGGCGCCGGGTTCTTCGGGCTCCACATGACCCGCAAATGTGTGGCCGAAGGCGACGCCGTGACGCTCCTCGACATCGCCGAATATCACGCCGGGGAATACGACCCGCAGGTGACACTGGTCCGCGGCGATGTGCGCGACACGGCGAAGATGAGCGACCTCATCGCGGCCACCGATGTGGTCATCCACGCGGCGGCGGCGCTCCCGCTCGAATCGAAAAAAGAGATATTCTCGACCAATGTCGACGGGACACGGAATGTCCTTGATCTCGCGCTGAAGCACCATACCAAGCGGTTCGTCTTCATCAGTTCGACCGCCGTCTACGGCGTTCCCGATCATCACCCGCTCTACGAGACCGACGAGAGGATCGGCGTCGGCCCCTACGGCGAGTCGAAGATAGCGGCCGAGGTGCACTGCGAGGAGGTTCGCGCACAGGGGCTGTATGTCACGGTCATCCGCCCCAAGACCTTCATCGGCACCCACCGGCTCGGTGTTTTCCAGATACTCTACAACTGGATCGAGGAAGGCCACAAGATACCGGTCATCGGCAACGGGAAGAACCGCTACCAACTGCTCGAGGTCGACGACCTCTGCGACGCGGTGTTCAAGGCGTACCGCCACCCCGGCGCCGAGGCGAACGATGTGTTCAATGTCGGGTGCGCCGAGTTCCGTACCATCAACGAGGATGTCGGGGCGCTCTGCGAACACGCGAAAAGCGGGGCGCGGGTCATGCACACGCCGGTGTGGCTGGTGATCCCGGCGCTCCAACTGTTCGAGGCGCTGAACCTGTCGCCGCTCTACAAATGGGTCTACGGCACGGCACACAAGGACAGTTTCGTATCGATAGAAAAGGCGCAGAAGGTGCTCGGCTGGCAGCCACGCTACAGTGAATCGGAGGCGCTCATTCGCTCCTACCGGTGGTATCTCGACAACAAGGGAACGATCGCGAAGGAGACCGGGACCTCCCACCGGGTCGCGTGGAAACAAGGCATACTCGCGCTTTTCAAAAGGTTCTTATGAACACATATATTATTCATGTGAACACACGGTGGATCCTCTCATGACCTCTACAACCATGCCTGTCCTTCGCATCGGCGACCTGACGATATCCCCTCCGATCATACAGGGCGCGATGGGCGTCCGCGTTTCACGGAGCGGCCTCGCGGCGGCCGTCGCCAACGAAGGGTGCGTCGGCACGATCGCGAGCGTGGGGCTCGGCGACTACGAGCACGCGTCAGACGCCAACCTTAACACCGTCAGCAACGAAGCGCTCCGCGCCGAGATCCGGCAGGCGCGGGCCCTTGCGCCGACCGGCATCATCGGCGTCAATGTCATGGTGGTCCTTGACAACTTCCCCGGGCTGATCGGCGTCTGCGTCGAGGAAGAGGTGGATATGATCGTCTGCGGCTCCGGACTCCCGCTCGATCTGCCGAAATACCTGAACGGGAAGGACATCAAACTGGTGCCGATCGTCTCCTCGGCGCGCGCGCTCAACATAATCTGCCGCAAGTGGAAACAGCATTACGGCCGGCTCCCCGACGCCGTCATCGTCGAGGGACCGGAGGCGGGCGGCCATCTGGGCTATTCTTTCGACGAACTCCTCGATCACACCGCGCCGACGCTGGAACAACTGGTGACCGAACTGGTCGCCTTCACCCGGACGCTCGATCGCCCGATCCCGGTCATCGCGGCGGGAGGCATCTTCGACGGCGCCGACATCGCACGGTTCCTGAGACTCGGGGCCGCCGGCGTCCAGATGGCGACCCGCTTCGTCTGCACCGACGAGTGCGATGTGCACCCCAGCTTCAAACAGGCCTATCTTGACGCCGGAAAGGAAGATACCATCATCATCAACAGTCCGGTGGGACTGCCCGGCCGCGTCATCAAGAGCGCCTTCGTCGACCGGGTCCATGCCGGAGGCGAGGTCCCCTTCATCTGTCGGCACCACTGCCTGCGGACCTGCGACCCGAACACGGTCCCCTACTGCATCGCAAAGGTGCTGGGCGACGCTTCGCGCGGCGATCTTAACAATGCGTTCGTCTTCGCCGGATCGAACGCCTACCGGTGCACCGAGATCGTTCCGGTGAAAAAACTTATCGCGCAACTGTCGGCGGAGCTGCTCGCCGAACTGTCGGGCCCCGACCATGCGTGAGACGATAACGGACCGCCCATAGATCTTAGGGAGAAGGAGTACGGCCATGGAACAATCGCGCGGCAAACTGGGGATCATGACCTGCGGCTCGGGCAAGGCGTTCGCCGACCGGGTGGTGAAGCATGTCGAGTCGATATACGGCAAACGGCTCGCAGAAAGTGGTTTCAAATACCTGCTTTCGGAAGAGGTCCGTTTCGCCAACGGCGAACTCAAGACGGTCCTGCACGAACCGGTGCGCGGGTACGATCTCTACATCCTCCAACTGATGGACGACCCGCTCTCCCCGCATTCGGTCAATGACAACCTCATGGCGCTCGCGACCGCGGTCAACGCCGCCTACAACAGCGACCCGAACTCGGTCACCGCGGTCATCCCGCAGTTCCCCAACTCGCGGCAGGAGCGCCGCAAGGGACGCGAGAGTCTCACCGCAGCCATGGTGGCGCAGTTCCTCGAGGAATGCGGCGCGGGCCGCGTGCTCACGATAGACATCCACGCCGAGGCCATCGTCGGGTTCTTCCGCAAGGCGCGGCTCGACAACCTGCACGCCTCGCGCCAGATCATCCACTACCTGCAGGAGAACAACCTCATATCGCCCGAAACGGTGGTGGTCGCCCCCGATGTCGGGTCGGCCGAGACCGCGCGGTTCTACAGCCGCGAACTCAAGCGCGACATGGCGATGATCGTCAAGGAACGCGACTATTCGAAGACCTCGACCGTCATATCGACGCGACTGGTCGGCAATGTGAAGGAACGCGACATCCTCATCATCGACGACATGATCGCGACCGGCGGCACGCTCATCGCCGCCTGCCGCACGCTGAAGGAATTCGGGGCACGGCGCATCGATGTGGCCGCCACCTTCCCCTTCTTCAACGGCCCGGCGGCGCAGAATATCGACGCGGCGTGGCACGAAGGCATCATCAACACGGTGGCCGGCACCAACGCGGTGTGGCACGGCGAGGAATTCGTCAAGAAGCATCCGTGGTACCGCGAGGTCGATGTGACGCGGCTGTTCGCCGAGGTCATTTACCGTATCAACCACATGAAGTCCATATCGGAACTGCTCGATTAACCCCTCGTTCAGCGGAGACGACACGATGTTGCGTATGGAAAAGGTCGCCGGGCGCGACACCCTGATGGAAAGCGATATCCCGTTCCTGAAGGTATTCAAAAAAGGGAAGGTGCGCGAGGTCTACGAACTGGGCGAGTACCTGCTCATCATCGCCACCGACCGCCTGTCGGCCTTCGATGTGGTGATGAAGAGCGGCATCCCGCACAAGGGGGTCTACCTCACCAAGCAGAGTTCGTTCTGGTTCAAATTCCTCAACCAGAAAGGGTATCTGACCCATTTCGTGACCGACGATATCGCCGAGATGGCGAAACTGACGGGCGAGAAACGGCTGTGCGATCTGCCGTGGCTCAAGGGGCGCGCGATGCTCGGCAAGAAGGCCGAACTCGTCCCGGTCGAGGCGGTCTGCCGCTTCCGCGTGTTCGGGTCGGCGGTACCGGCGCTCAAGGAGAAAAAATGGATCTGGGACGCCCCGGAGATCGACGGTGAGATCAAGGAGGGGGCGCTCATCAAGAACGGCCCGATCTTCACCCCGACCGAGAAATCGGAGACCGACGACAAGATATCGTTCGAACAGATGGTGAAGATCGTCGGCGACAAAGGGCGCGCCGACGAGATCAAGGCGAAGACCGTCGAGATATTCAAACTGGTCAACGACCACGCGCAGAAGACCTTCAACTTCGAGATAGCCGACGGCAAGATAGAATGGGGTCTTTTCGGCGGCGAACTGATGCTCATCGACGAGACCTTCACGAGCGATTCGGCCCGCTTCATGCCCGACAAGTCAAAGGAATTCTTCCGCTCGTGGCTGAAGGACCACAACCTCAAAGGTCAGGCGGTCGCGCTCCCCGACGAGGTGGCCATGGCGGTGGCCGATCTTTACGCCGCGCAGTGTCGCGCGATGCGCATACTCTAAAAAAACATCTTCACGGCTGAACGGATCGGACACGGGAAAGGATCAGCGATCCTCTTCGGGGGAAAGCGGGTCGGTGCCGGGGATGTCTATGCCGAGCGCCTGCAGTATCTTGCGCTTGGTCGCCATGCGGCAGGCATAGCCTTTCTCGATGCGGTCGAGCGTGACGAGCGATATCTCAGCCTTCCGTGCGAGTTCCGTCTTGCTGATGAGGTTATTCTCGCGATACTCTTTGAGCCGGCTGAGCAGTTGCCGATCCTTGACCAGTCTCGTCATGACCTCTCTCTATCTCGCAAAAAACAATAAACACGCCCGCCAGTCTATGCGGTCACCGGGCCGAAGTCAAGGCCTTTCGCCTCTTTTTTCGCCGCAGATGAACAGGAAGAGCGATTTGGCCACGACGGTGAACATCTGCGACTCGCGCGTATTGATGGCGGGCACCACCCCCTTCCAGTGCAGGCGCAGGAAATGGTCACGCTCCGCCGGGATATCGAGAAAGTTGACCGGGTCCTTGGTCCCCGATTCGAAGATGGTCTCTCCATCGGCCGTGATGAGCGCGAACCCCTGTATCGGCAGGGAGAAGATGAATTCCTCCATCTCGCGGAGCGGCATTTGGGAAAGGCGCTCCACGAACATCCGCTCCAGCAGGTCCTCCATGCGGTTCTCGCGGTTCAGGCGATACCGTCCGAGCAGGATGTCGAGATAGCCGAGTTTCGTGATGATGACGACGATGATGACCGAGAAGACCACGATGATGAGGAACGCCTCACGATCCTTCAGGAACACCGAGAAGAGCGCGAGCGCGGTGAACAGGATCGTGATACCGTAGAGCGTCAGCACGACGCGCCGCTGGTTCCACCCTTTGGAAAGCAGGACATGGTGAATGTGCTGGCGGTCGGCCATGAAAAGCGGCTGGCTCCGCAGGAACCGCCGGATGAGCGCCAGCGCCGTATCGAGGATCGGCACCCCCATCGCGACGATGGGCACGAGCAGGGAGACGAGCGTGTGGTGCTTCGACGCCCCTTTGAGCGAAAGCACCGCGAGGAGGAACCCGATGAACATAGACCCGGAATCGCCCATGAATATCTTGGCGGGGTTGAAGTTGTAGACGAGGAACCCGACCACCGCACCGGCGAGCGCCGCCGATATAAGGGCGACGAACTCGATATTGTTGTGGAGCGCGAGGATGAGGATGGTCACCGACACGAAGAACGCGATGCCCGACGACAGCCCGTCCATACCGTCGATCAGGTTGAACGCGTTGATGATCCCGACGATCCACAGGATGGTCACCGGCAGGGAAAGATAGCCGAATTCGATAGCGCCGAACGGAGTGTTCAACTGGTCGATGGCGAACCCGAACCGGTACGCGGCGGCCGCGACCGCTATCTGGAAAAGGAACTTCCAGCGCGCCGGCACGCCGCGCACATCGTCGAGCAGGCCGAGCCCGCTGATGAGCAGACCGCCGCCGATGATCACGAGCGGATTGGCGAGCGTGCTGAAGAACACCTCGGAGACATTGTTGTGGTAGAAAAGCAGCAGGATGAGCGGCAGCATGGTGCCGAGCGAGATACCGACCCCGCCGATGCGCGGTATGTTGCCCGAATGTATGGTACGGCGGTTCGACGCGTCGACCACCCCCCAACGGCGACCGTAATGGATGAGGATGGGGGTGACGACGATCAGAAAGGCGAACGATATGAGAAAGGCGGTGAGGAATGTCTTCATGCGGACCCTTTAAAAGACCGGCGGTATCATAACGGAAAAAAGCGAAAAATCAAATAGCGCGGACCACAATAATAAAGTTGACCGCTCAACGAGTATCGGGTAAAATGCGCCGTTCCCCACACGGAGGGTCACATGACGGAAGAGACCTTGCGAAGCGACCGGCTCAGGATGGCCGCCGCGCTCGATCAGGCATGGATACAGTACCGCGCGAACTTCGCGCGGCTGATCCCTTTCGGCATGCTCGCCGTGTTGCCGCCGCTCGGGTTCCTGCACTCCGTGCCGCTGGGTCTGGCGCTTCTTTTCGGCGCGGAAGGGACGCTTGTTATGATGCTCGTCGACGCCATCCACCGCGCCGACACCGAGGAACGGCCCGACCTCCTGCGACGATGCGCCCACCGCGCGTGGCACAACATCAAGAACGGCACGATCATCCTGCTGTTCGTCCTGCCGCTCCTCCTCGTGGGGTTCGCCGCGCTTATCGTTCCCTCCATCCTCTTTTTCAGTTTCTTCCTCTTCTCGTTCCACCACGCGGCGGTCCGCGACAAGTTCGCGATAGACGCCTGCATGGAAAGTTACCGGAACGGGCGGGGGCTCCGCGGACCGCTCTTCCTCGTCGCCCTTTCCTTTTATCTCGTCCTGGGCGTGCTGTTCCTCGTCGCCTACCAGTTGTCCGGCGGCGCCGGTTGGCTGGCCGTTCTCCCGTGCGCCTTTTTCCTCCCCTACTATTTCCTCGTCATCGAAGAACTCTTTCAGAGATTGGAGCAGTCATGAGCGATCGGGCCCTTGAGTACGCCGTCTTTTCCCTCCTGAAGGACTGGAAAGGGGTTCCGGTGTACGATCTTTCCATCGAACCGCTGTTCGGCGACGCATCGGGGCGCCTGTATCACCGCATCCGTTTCGGGAAGGAGAGCGCCATACTCATGACGGTCGCCCACACCAAGCCGGGCGAGTTCGGCCGCGGCGATGCGTGGGCCGACTTCCTCGGCATGCAGAAGTTCCTCGCGTCGGTCGGGCTTCCGGTCCCGGCGGTGCTCCATGCCGACCCGGAGGAGCGACGCGCCCTGCTCGAGGATCTCGGCGATCTGACGCTGTTCGCCCATATCTCGGCCGATCCGTCCCGGAAGATGAAAGACCTGCGGATGGCGCTCGACCTGCTCATCTCGTGGCAACGGGCCATGTGGAAACGCCGGAAGTTCAACAGCCCCGCCGACGGACGCTCCTTCACGACCGCCCTTTTCATGGAGGAGTTCCACCATTTCTACGAGTATATGATAGAGCGGCGGGTCTACCACCCCTCCTACAAGGGACTGTGGCGCAAACTGGAGAAGCGTTTCCGCAGGATAGCGCAGGAACTCGGCAACGCCCCGGCGCTCGTCAGCCACCGCGACTTCCAGTCGAAGAACATCATGATCGTGAAGGGACGGCCGCGCCTCATCGACTTTCAGGATGCGCTACTGGCCCCCATCGTGTATGATCCGGTGGCGCTCCTGCGCGACTCTTATGTCGAACTGTCGGCGGTGGAACTCGACCACCTGCTCGACCACTACTGGAAATACAATGAGGTGGCGCGCGAGGCGCTCCCCGACGCCGCGGCGTTCCGGCGCTTGTTCTTTCTCCAGACGCTCCAGCGCAAGATGAAGGACGCCGGCCGGTTCATCTACCTGCATCAGGTCAAGGGTAAGGAGTGGTTCATCCCCTTCGTCCGCCCGTCGCTCTTCTATGTCCGCGACGCCCTCGTACGGCTCGACCTGGACGACCTGCGCGAACTGCTCGCCCCCTACATCCCCGAACTCGGCGACGGAGGCCGGTCATGAAGGCGCTCCTGCTCTCCGCCGGGCTCGGGACCCGCATGCGGCCGATGACCGACCGGATACCCAAACCGCTCCTGCCGGTGCTTAATGTCCCGGTCATCGAGTACAACATCAACTTCCTCAAAAAGCACGGCGTCACCGACCTGTATGTCAATATCCACCACTGCCCCGAACAGATCAAGGAGCATCTCGGCGACGGTAGCCGCTGGGGCGTCCGGATCTCGTACCTGTTCGAAAAGGAGATACTGGGGACCGGCGGCGCCATCGCGAGCATGAAGGATCTCGCCACCGAGCGGTTCATCGTCATGAACGCCGACACCGTCGTTGATTTCGACATCGAGAAGATGCTCGACTTCCACATCGCCCAGAAGGCGCTCGTGACGCTCGGTCTCCTCCGGGCCCGCGAGGGACAGCAACACGCCGTGGTCGCCGCGTCGGGCGACGGCCGGCTCATACGGATGCTGGGGGGCACCCCCTTCGCGACGCTCCCGCCCGCCAACGCCGTATTCAGCGGCATCCACCTCATCGAACCGGCCCTGTTCGACTATATCCCCCACGGCATCTACTCGTCCATCACCTCCGAGATATACCAGCGGCTCGTCTGCGAACGGTCCGATATCGTCGGCTGGTTCATAGACGGCCTCTGGTACGATATCGGGACGCCCGATTCGTTCGTCGCCGCCTCGTTCGATCTTCTCGCCCGCCTGCCTCTTTCCTTCCCGGTCCCCCAACTGGTGGGTACGCAGGGACTTACGACGGACCAGCTCGTCCTGCTCGGCAAGAAGAGCAAGATACCGGCGGTGCCGGTCTATCCGCCGGTCATCCTCGGGGAGGGGGTCAAGATAACCGGGGCCAAGGAGGTGGGGCCGTGGCTGGTGGTCGGTCCCGGCGTTTCGATAAAGAGCGACGGCCCGGTCGCGAACGCCATCTATCTTCCCGGAGCGAAGGGCGAGGCGGTCATCCGGACCGAGCGCGGCAGGATCCATTACTAACGGGTGAGAGGAGGGACACGCCATGCCGACCGACGATCTGAACAACCTGATCGGGCTCGATGACGCCAGCCTCCTCACGATGATCATCGACGGCTCGCTCACGAGGAACCGCAGTTACGAGTTCTTCTCCACCGAGCGCGGCAAGACGATACACCGGCAGGCAAAGACCCTGCAGGGGGTCCTGCTCGACATGAAGAACGGCGCCAAGGTCGTCTCCGAGGGCAAGGACGAATGGGGGTGGCGCATCGTACTCGAGAACGCCGAGACCCGGTACCGTCGTACCGTCATCATGAGTCCCGACATGCACGATATCTTCCGGCAACGGAAAAAACGGCTCTGACACCCTACCGGATATCTATGGAGCGACCGCAGTTGCGGCAGGTCACCGCGGTCGAACGGAACAACGGCGACAGGTGTATCGGATAGCCGCACCGACAGGAGAAACTCTCCCATCCGTCGCTTTTCCGTTCGTAGACGGACGGCGGTTCATCGGTCGGGTCATCCTTCTTTTTCGCCTCGGAGCCAAGATGCACGACGCCCGCCGTCACCGACGGGAGGATCAGTATGCGTCCGCACCGGGGACAGGGAACGCTCGTCTTGCCGAGGGTCTGGGGCACTTTCATCCGAAGTCCGCATTCGCACGGGAGGAACAGGAATCCACCGGTCGCCATGAGGATATTGCCGATATCCCTGAGTTTATCCATCTTCGCGGCCATCTTCTCCGGGCCCGCCCCGACCGGAGAGGCGTCGGATGAGGGAGCACGCAGGGGGACCGCCGACTTGTCGCGGAGCATCCGATCGGGAATGAGTTCCGCCTCCTTTTTCACCTTCATGAAGACGCTCTGGTAATCGCGGAACCCGGCGCCCGACAGTTTGCGGAGTATCTGTATCCGCTCATGCACCGGCGGATGGGTGGACCCGGCCGAGAACAGCGCGCTCTTCCGCGCGCCGTCCGGCCCCGTTTCCTGCGGGTCGACGATGAAGAGCGGCGCGGTGAACCGGTTGTAGTGCTCAAGCGACATCGGGCCGACCGCGAGTTTCTCCAGCGCGCTCGCGAGTCCTTCGGGGTAGCGGGTGAGCCGGACCGCCGTCGCGTCGGCGAGGTATTCCCTCTTGCGGGAGACGGCAAAATAGAAGATGCGGGCAAGAAGCGGAGCGAGCAGGGCGAACACCAGCGCGGCGATCATGATCGCCGGGTGCGACCGCGAGGAGGAGCCGAGTCTGCTGCGGCGCGAACCGCCACCGGTGAAAGCAAAGCCGCGCAGAAAGCCCTCGCTCAACATCGTGATGGAACCGAGCAGGACCCCCGAGAAGGTCATGAACAGCACATCGCGGTTGACGATATGCGACATCTCGTGCGCCACGACCCCCTGCAGTTCGTCGCGTGAGAGATGGTCGAGAAGTCCGGCGGTCACCGCGATCGCCGACTTCTCGGGACGGACGCCGGTCGCAAAGGCGTTCATCGCGTCGTCGGCGACGATATACACCTCGGGCATCCGGCCGAACCCGGCCGCTATCTGCATCTCCTCGACGATGTTGTAGAGTTGGGGGCTCGTTTCCTTGTTGATGCGGGTCGCGCGACCGACCGACATCACGATGTCGTCGCCGGCCCAGTAGGCGACCGCGCCGAGTATCAGGGCGAACGCTACGGCGATACCGACGCCCCACCACGCGCCGTACGGTTCGATGAACGAGGCGCCGATCAGCCCGCCAAGCACCGCGAGGATGAGGAACAGCGCAAAGAATATCCACTGCGAACGACGCTTGTTACTTTCTATGAGTTCCCACACCGCCGGTATCCCCCGTCGAGGCGCGCGGCCGTCAGAACTTCACCTGCGGCGCCTTCCGCTCGGTGACATCCTCTATCTGGAAGAATTCGGCCTTGTGGAACTGGAACATCCCCGCGACGATGTTCGAGGGGAACATCTCTATCTTGTTGTTGAGCAGGAGCACATCATCGTTATAGGCCTGCCGCGCATAGGCGATGCGGTTCTCGGTCGAGGTGAGTTCCTCCTGCAGGCGCAGGAAGTTCTCGTTCGCCTTGAGTTCGGGATAGTTCTCGACGGTGAGCAGGAACTTGGCGAGCGCATCGGAAAGCCCCGTTTCGGCCTGCCCCACTTCGCGCGGCGAACCGGCTCCGGCGCCCATCGCCTTGGCGCGCGCCTCGGTGACGCGGATGAATGTCTCGCGCTCGTGCTGCATGTAGCCCTTCGCCGTCTCCACGAGATTGGGGATGAGATCGTGCCGCCGCTTCAACTGCACATCGATCTGCGACCACCCGTTCTTCACGCGGTTCCTGAACCCCACGAGCCCGTTGTAGATGGCGACGCCGAAAAGAAAGACGCCGACGACGACCGCCACGAGAAGAGCGAGGAACACCAGGATCGACCACACCATGTCAGCCTCCTTTTATTGAGGTTTGTATCCGTGCCGCGAACATGTCCTGTAGAAGCGAGAACACCCGGTTCTCCGCGCCGCACTTAAGGCAGGAGAAGAGCGTCTGCAACTCCCCGTCATCGAACCAGGCGCCGTGACCGGCGGGGCACCGGTCTATAACGAGCGGCGGCTCCGAGACGGTCGCCTGTTTCACCATCTTCGCCCCGCAGATCGGGCAGGGACGCGCCGTCTCTCCGGCGGTATCGGAAAGATCGCTGAACAGCGTCGCAAGCGCCGTCGCCTTATCGGGGGCATCCACCAGCAGTTCGAGTTCGCCGGCATCCAGCCACAGCCCGCCGCAGGCAAGACAGTGGTCCACCTCGACGCGATCGAGTTCGAGCACCACCATATCTTTTTTCACGCATACCGGGCACCGGAGCATCGATCGGTACCTCGCCGTTCCTGTTAGGACCTTATGACAGGGGAATGGTGCGTATCACCATTCTCACGATCGCCTTGAATGTATCGAACACCTTCTCACCCGAAAGGGCCGAGGCGACAAGTTCGGGATATCTGCCCTGCGGGTTGAAAAGTTTCTGCATGTCCGGGACCGGCGCCGCGTTGGGGAGATCGACCTTGTTGTACTGTATCACGAGCGGTATCTTATCGAACAGTATCGAGTTCATGAGCAGGTTCTTCTTGAGGTTGGAGAAACTCTCTACATTGGCGTCCATGCGCTCCACCTGCGCATCGACGACGAACACGATGCCGTCGGTCCCCTTGAGGATGAGTTTGCGCGAATGGTCGTAGAACACCTGCCCCGGCACCGAGTAGAGGTGCACCTTGACGCTCATGTCGCCCACCTTGCCGATGTCGACCGGCATGAAGTCGAAAAAGAGCGTCCGCTCGGTCTCGGTCTTGAGCGATATGAGTTTGCCGCGCTTGGCCGGGTCGACCTTGTTGTAGATGTATTCGATGTTGGTGGTCTTGCCCGACAGGCCGGCGCCGTAGTAAACGATCTTGACATTGACCTCTTTGGCGACCTTGTTGATGAACACCATTACCGGTCGCCCCCTTTGAGCAACTCGTCGAACTGGGCGTCCAGCGAGGCCGTTATCTCGTCTATGTCGATGTCGCCGATGCTCACCGCATTCTCCTCGCAGAACCGGCGGACCAGCGCGGCAAGGTCGGGCAGTACCTTCTCGACCCGCAGGCGGAGATAACCGGCGCGCACCTGTTTCGGCGCCGCCGCGAGCAGGAAATAGTTCTCCTCCACGCGCTGGAGCAGGAAGTTCTTGTCGGCGGTCTCCATGAGCAGGTAGGATATCCCGCCGCCGGCAAAGAGCGTCGAGAGCATGTCGAACGCCGTCAGGCCGCCGCTCGTGAGCGAGCCGAGCGATTCGAGGTCCATCGCCTCGCCCGTCGCGGTGGAGGCGAGGATGAACCCGTTGGTGCTCTCCAGCACGATAAGGTCGGAGAGCGAGAGCGCCTTTTTCTTTTCGGCTAGGAACGCCGCTATCTGTTCGGTCACCTGCATGCCGGCCTCAACGGTTGACGATGGGGAAGCAGGGCATCGTAGCGTATCGGATGGCTTTTTTCAATTTTTTTGCCGATTCTTTGCGGCGCGGCGGCCGGTCAGTTCGCGAACAGCGTGTCCTTCTGGCCGTAAACCTGCTCGCAGGTGAAATCATCCGCCACTTTCACATAGATGAAGGTGCTCTGATCGTTGAGGATCGTGCTTTCCTTCTGGCTGTTGAGCGTCGGATTGGTCGCGTCGATGGTGTACTGGCTGTCGGTCCAGTTGACGCCGCCCTCGATGCGCCCCGGAGATACGACGGTGCCGGTCAATTCGTGCGAAAGGCGCTGGACGAGATATATGTCGCCCTTGATGAGGGTCGAGGTGAAGCCGAGGGTGAACCCGGGATGGCCGTCCTCGTCATGGTCGAAGATGCGCGCATCGTTGTCGGCGGTCGGCATCAGGTCGGTCTCGACATTATCCATCTTGTACATGCCGCGCAGTTCCCACGACCGGTTCTCGACGAAGGATATCGTCCCTCCGTTGTCGGTGACGGTGATGTCGGGCTTCGGGTTCGACAGTTCGCCGGGGCGCCAGAACCAGTAGATGTCACAGAACTTCTGATAAAAGACCGTGTCACCCTGCGAGGTGGTGTTGTCTATCTTACAGATCTTCTGCTCTATCTTGAGTTCGCCGTTCTCGATCGAGACATGCCCCAGTTTATAGCGGGTCGTCGTCGAATCGACATTGCCGATGATCGTTTGTGTCTTGCTCTTGAGAATGAGTTTCTCAGCCCAGGTTCCCACGAAGGGATCGAGCAGCGGGTTCGCATCGTCGGGCTGTTCGGTATCCTCGTCGACAAGGTCGTCGCTCATATCGTCCGTCGCGTCCTCGCCGCAACAGACATCGAACTCTACTGGGGCGGTGTCCTCCGCCTCATCCTCGTCCGGCGTCTCATCGATCACCGGGGTGTCGTCCACCGCCAGTTCGTCGTTCACCGCCTCATCATTCACTGCGTTGTCGGTCGCCGCGTTGTCGGGAACCGTATTGGTGGCATTGTCGCCGCAGGCGGCCAGCAGGATCACGCATGCTACGGCGAAGAACAGCCGGGACACTTTCATGGAACGCTCCTTCATAACGGTCAATAAAGTATCTTCACGAACAGACTGGTGCCGATGAGGAATCCCCCGCTCCGGAAGCCGGGGAAACCGGGGTTGTTGGTCTGGAGCCCCTGCGCCGAGGCGAACGGGACGCCCGGATCCATGTAGTTGTTGGCGTCATCGGGGAACTCGTCGACGATGCCGCCCTCGTCCTCGCCGCGCGACAGGTCCTTCATCGTGGTGTGGTACAAAAGCCACTGCAGTTGCGCCTGCACCCCGCCCGCGACGGTGACCTTCTCGAACTCGAAGTATTCGGTCCACCCGGCGGCCCAGACGAGCCGGTGGTTGTCCACATAGGTCTCGCGCCCCGTCTGTTCGGGGACCGGCGACTGGACGAACTGGAAGTCGAACCCGACCTGCCGCTCCTCGTGTTTGAGATGTAGACCCGCGTTCACGCTCGCCGTCTCGCGCCACTTGTCGGCCGGCTTGGTGCCGTGGCGGTTCTCGTAGGTGGACCAGTGATGCCACATGCCGCCGAGGACGGGGGCGAGTTTGTAGTCGTGGCCGATATTGAAGGCGTACGATATCCCGCCGCCTACGCGGAGCGGTTCGTACCCGTAGGTCATCGAACCGGCGCTCCCGAGATAACGCTGGTCGTCGTCCTCGTAGTCCCACCCCCACACCTGCGTCTTGTTCTGGAGTTCTATCTGGCCGTTGTCGGACTGCAGGTGGGCGGTGCCCGTGATGACGAGGTCCTCGACGGGATAGGCGGCGAACGAGAAATGGGGCGAGAGCGACCCGGTCACCTTGAGGGAGGTGTTGAGTATCTGGAAGGCCGGGTCCGACGAGTCGGGGACATAGACATCGGTCTGGGTAAGGGTATAACTGGTGAAGGAAAGCCCCGCACCGAGGTGGAGGTACTTGTTCACCTTGCCGCCGAGCCCGATCGCGATATTGAACTGCTGGGAGCGGTCTTCCAGCAGTTCGAAATGGAGCGAGTTGTTGAAGAACTGTTCCCGCTCGTCGTTGTAGTAGGGCGTCTGGGTCTGGACGCTCGTGGCGGGGAGCAGCATGTAGAGCCCGAGCGTGAGCCATTCCTCGATGATGGTCTTGGTCGCACCGAGCGCGATGACCATCTTGATGTCGTTGTAATCGGCCGAGCCGCGCTCGCTGAGCAGGCCGGCGGTCGGCAGCGGGGTGAACCGTTGGTCGCGGTAGGGCACATCGGCGCCGACGCGGTTTATCTCATTCGATGCCGCCTTGTATATCTCGTCGGTCACATCGTATTTCGGATCCTTTTTCAGGTGATCGATGAAGAGACTCTCGACCATCATGAAGAAGGCGCCCCGTCCCGAATCCTGCTGCCCGACGAGGAGCGCGGGATTGAAATAGGCCGCCTCGGGTCCGACCGTCACGGTGCGGGCGCCGAAGGGGTTCACGCTGTCGGGGGCGCCGACCAGTTCGAGCAGGGACGAGCCATGAAGCGATGAAAGAGCCAGCAGGAACGGTATCGACCAGAGAATGCGTCGCATCAGGTGCTCCTTTCCAAACAGAACGGCCCCATTATGTCGTTTTTGTCGCAGGAGTCAAATAAACGCTTGCCAAACCGGGGCGTTCGTGCTACTGCTTTTCCGGCGACACCCGCCGCACGGAGTGCTCCCATGTTGTTCCATCCCTGTTCCCAGATGAAGGACCACGAGCAGTTCCCCCCGCTGGAGATCGTCCGCGCCGAAGGTCCCTACCTCTACACCGCCGACCGGCGGCGGCTCATCGATCCGATATCGTCGTGGTGGTGCAAGTCGCTCGGTCACGGCCATCCGCGCATCCGGGCGGCGGTCGCGGCGCAGGCGGAGCGCTTCGAGCATGTCATCCTCGCGGGCACGGTGAATCGCACCATCGCGGAACTGACCGAACATCTCGCGGCGCTCTTACCGGGGAAACGCCGTGTGTTCTACGGCGGCGACGGCTCGACCGCCGTCGAGATCGCGCTCAAGATGGCGGTTCACGCGATGATCATTCGCGGCGAAACGAAGCGCACCCGCTTCATGGCGCTCGAGAACGGCTACCACGGCGAAACGGCGCTGACGCTCGCCGTATCCGACCTCGGCATCTACAAGGAACCCTACCGGGCGCTCGCTCCCGACTACCCGATGCTCACCGGCATCCCCTACTGCTCCGGCGTCGACGACCCGCTCTTCGCCGACTGCGGCGCGGCGTGGCCCACGCTCGAAGCGCAACTGGAACGGGAAAAAGAAACGCTCTGCGCCCTCATCGTCGAGCCGGTCGTGCAGGGGGCGGGCGGCATGCTCATCTACAGCGCCGATCTGCTGCGGCGTCTGCGCGTCTGGACCGCACAGAACGGCATCTACCTCATCGCCGACGAGATCATGACCGGCTTTTACCGCACCGGCACGCAACTGGCCGTCGATCATGCCGGGATAACGCCCGATCTCGTCTGCCTTTCCAAGGGACTCACCGCCGGGTGGGCGGCGATGTCGGCGGTGGTGCTGTCGGGCGAACTCTACGACCTCTTTTATGCCGACTACGGCACCGGACGCGATTTCCTCCACTCGAATACCTACGCCGGGAACGCACTCGCGGCGGCGGCGGCACTCGAAGCGCAGAAGATATACGACGATGAAAAGATCGCCGGGCGGGTCGCCGCGACCGCTCCGGTACTGCGCCGCCTCATGCAGGAGGTGGCGACCGAAACGAAACTGCTGACCAATGTGCGCGGTATCGGGATGATAGCCGCCGCCGACATAAAACCGGAATTCATCAAAGCGCCGCGCACCGGGTACCGCGTCTATCGCCGCGCCGTCGAACTCGGCGCGCTCCTGCGGCCGCTCGGCAACACGATCTACTGGCTCCCGCCGCTCAATATCTCTCTTGAAACCTTGGAAGAACTCAAAGAAATAACGACCCGGGCGCTGAACGAAACGCTCGGCTAGAAATCGTACCGCATAATGGCGCCGCCCGGCGCAAAGACGCGCATCTCCTCACCGTCACGGCCCGCTATCGCACTGAAGGGAGTTCCGGCGGGGGCGTGCACATAGTCGATCATCCCGACCGCGCCGAGGTTCTTGTAATGATATATCCACCCTTCGGCGTTCATGGTGAGGTAGGCGTTCTGCTGATCGGTCGCCCAGACATCGGTGAAGGCGAGTTCGCCGTAGAGCGAAGTGCGGGCATCGTTCACCCACTTCGTCCCGTCGTAGGAGAAGATGTAGGCGGTGGCGCCGTCGGGCGACGCGCCGAGCATCCAGATGTTGTCGGCGTCGAGCGCGAAGATGCGGGTGAGATAGACCTCGGTCTCGCCGGGGGGCAGGCCGCGGTCGGTCAGGTCGGCCGGGAGCGTCACCATCCACTGCACGCCGTCCCAGTGGTAGAGCGCGTTGGCGCCGCCTGCCCAGATATCGTCGTCGGCGACGGCGGCGAGCGAGAGGATCGGCGGGTCACCCGGTATGTCGATCCTTTCCGATATGGAACCATCGATGCGGTAGAGTTTTCCATTCCCCATGAAGGTGTCGACCACCGCGTAGAGCGCGCCGTCGACAGACGGGGAAAGGATATCTATGGTCCCCTCCTCGATGACCGCCGTCTCGGAGAGGTCGCCGTCCACCAACGACCAGACCGCACCATCGCGGTCGGCGAGATAAAGGGAGTCGCTCGTGCAGGCGACCGCCGTGGCGTTGCCGAGTGGGATATCTGGATCCAGTTGGCGCCACTCCTCGTTGTTGAAGAACAGGGAGCGTAGCCCGTCGGTGGCGAAGTAAAAGCCGCCATCGAGGGCGCAGGCACTCGTCGGCCCGATCGGTCCGGGCTCGAACGAAGCAAGCCCTTCGAATGGCCACTCAAGGGTCGTTATCCGGTCGGCCGGCAGTTCGCGCTCGAAACGGAGACCGGTGAACGACCAACAGTCCCCTTCCTCGAAGCACCAACGGACCGTCTCAGCGTCGGGACGGCTGAAAAATTCATCGCGCGCCGCCTTAAGAGCCGTTACCGTCGCCTCGTCGGGCTCGGCGGTGCTCCAGCGGGTGCCGTCGTAGTGGAGATATCCGTCGGCGGTCTCGGCGTAGATATCGTTGTAGGCACTGCCATACAGGTCGACGATGTCACGACGCGACGCCATGAAGCGCCACGCCGTGCCACTCCAGTGGGCGAAGAATCTGTCGCCCGCGACCCACACATCGAATGGTGAATTGGCGAACAGCGCCTTCACCGCGCCGGGGAGACGCTGACGGTTCGTCGAGAAGAACTTGGTGTCCCACGAACCGGTGAAGCCGCGGTCGCCCGCGACCCACAGCCGTTCGCCGGAACGGCTCGCGCTCCGTATCGTCCCCTGTAGCGCGACCGGCATCGCTATCCACGCCTCGTCGAGGTGGCGCCACAGCATACCCTCCGCATCGGCGACGAACACCTGCCCGTCGGCAAGGGCGCCGACCATGGTGTAATCGATATCGGCGCGCGGCGGTTCGACCGTATCCCACGCATCGCCGTCATAGCGCGCCACCGCACCGCCGTCTCCGACCGCCCAGAGTTCGCCCGAGGGAAGGCCGACGATATCGTTGAACACGGTGGAGGTCATCGTCGAGGAGAAGTTCGTATCGTCGTGATAGAGGAGCCCCATCTCGCCGGCGGCCCAGAAAGCGCGCGGTGCGACGGCCCACAGCGCGTTCACCTTCGAGGGCAGCGCCGATACCGTCGTCCACGCTTCGCCGTCCCAGTGGAGGATGATCTCGCGACCGGCCGCCCAGATGTCGTCGGGGCCGGTGCCGTGGATGTCGTAAAGCGCGTTCTCGTTTTCGGTCCAGTGGGTCGGGAAGCCCTCCTCGTCTATCTCGCGGTCGCAGGTGAGCAGGCCATCTTTCAGGAACAGGATGCAGCCGTCGGTCGCCACCGCCCAGACATGGTCGGCGTCGGCGGCGTAGATCGCCTGCATGTTCCCCCCCTGCCGCAACTGGTAGGGTAGCCGTTCCCACGAAACGCCGTTGTAGAACATGACGGTCGAATCGCCGACCGCCCAGACATGCGTTCCGTCGAGCGCGTAGATATCGTTGAGCGTATCGCCCTGCGGATAGGGATGCTCCCAGCACCACCCCTCGTCGCAGAGCTGATGGCCGCAGACATGCGGCGTCCCGCCGCCGCCGCAGGTATCGGGAAGGAGGCACTCGCCGCAGGAGAGTTTCTCGCCGCCGTCGAGGATCACTTCGCCGCAGTTCGCGCCGATGAAATCACAGGTGCCGGGCTCGGGGCTCGGGTAGCCTTCGTCGGGGAATTCGGCCTGCGGACCGGCGTCGTCGGTAAGGAGTTCGTCCGGCTGATCCGACGAGTCGGGCTGTTCCAGCGCATCCGAAAGGTCCGATGAGTCCGAAATGTCCGACTCGTCCGGCTGGTCCCCCTCTTTCGGGGCCGAGGTGCCGGAAGAGCAGGCGACGAGCAGCGCCGCAAGTGCCGCGACGAGATACCAGAACATACGCATCGTTATTCTCCGCTACATCAGATGTCTTTGATATCGGGCAAGCCCGTCAGGTCGCGCCCGTTGAGAAAGTCGAGCGCGGCGGCGGTGTCCTCCGCTATCCTTTCGCGCAGTTTGTCGCGCGAACTGAACCGTATCTCGCGCCGTATCCGTTCGAGGAAATAGAGCGCCATCTTCTCATCGTAGAGGTCGGGCAGCGCCGCATCGGGGATATGGGTCTCTATCGTCCGGAGCGCACCCTCGGCGTCGATGGTCGGGTTGGTGCCGATGTTGGTGACGGCGGGGTACCGGACGCCGCGAAGAACCGCCGCGGTCGCGTAGACGCCGTCGGGCGGCAGGAGTTTATCGGGCGGTTGGAGGTTGAGTGTCGGGAAGCCGAGTTCGCCGCCGACCTTGCGCCCGCGCCGGACGGTGCCGGTAACGACATACGGGAACACCAGTCGTTCGGCCGCCCGCGCCATCTCGCCGCTCATGATGAACTCGCGCACGGCGCTCGAACTGACCCGCGTCCCCTGATGGACGACCGGCGGGACGATCCGCGCCTCGACGCCGCTCCCCTTGCTCCACCACAGCAGGATATCGGTGTTCCCCTCCTGCCCGCGGCCGAAGTTGAAGTTGAAGCCGACGGTGACGGCGCTCAGCGGGAACGAACCACTCAACATATCGAGGAACGCGACCGGCGCGAGGTGCCGTATCGGCTCGAAGGGGAGCGCGAAGACCGCCGCGACGCCGAGCGCGTCGAAAAAGGCGAGCCGCTCCGCGAACGAGGTGAGCATGCGCGGCGCGGCATCGGGCTGAAGCACGGCGCGGGGGTGCGGGTCGAAGGTGACGACCGCGAGTTCCCCCGGGGCGCCGCGCGCCGCGTCGAATATCGCGCGATGACCGATGTGCAGGCCATCGAAGTTTCCGATGACCACCGAATAACGGCTACCGCCGGGCGCCGCACCGAGATCGCGATATACCTGCATCAGACGCGGCCGGCCGAACCGAGGACATTGATATTCTTGTGCTTGTAGAGTTCCTTGAGCGCGTCACGGGCGGGGCCGAGGTACTTGCGCGGGTCGAACTCGGAGGGCTTTTCGGCGAAAACCTTGCGGATGGCCGCCGTCATCGCGAGCCGCCCGTCGGAGTCGATGTTTATCTTGCAGACCGCGGAGGCGGCCGCCCTGCGCAGTTGCTCTTCCGGTATCCCGACGGCGTCCTTCATCTTGCCGCCGTACTGGTTGATGATCTTCACCTGCTCGACCGGCACCGACGACGAACCATGCAGGACGATCGGGAAGCCGGGGAGCCGTTTCTCTATCTCTTCGAGGATGTCGAACCGGAGCGGCGGCGGGATGAGCACCCCGTCGGGCGAGAGCGTGCACTGCTCCGGCTTGAACTTGGTCGCGCCGTGCGAGGTGCCGATCGAGATGGCGAGCGAATCGACGCCGGTCTTCGACACGAAGTCCACTACCTCGTCGGGCCGCGTGTAGGTCGAATGCTCGGCCGACACCTCGTCCTCGATGCCCGCCAACTGGCCCAACTCGCCCTCGACGGTGACATCGTGTTTGTGGGCGTATTCGACCACCTGCCGGGTCAGTTCGATGTTCTTTTCGTACGGATGGTGCGATCCGTCTATCATGACCGACGAGAAGCCGTTGTCAACACAGTCCTTGCACAGTTCGAAGGTGTCGCCGTGGTCGAGGTGGAGCGTGACGGGTATCTCGACGCCCAGTTTTTTGGCGTACTCGACCGCCCCTTTCGCCATGTAGCGCAGGAGCGTCGAATCGGCGTATTTGCGCGCCCCCGACGATACCTGCAGGATGACCGGGGAGCGGGTCTCGACGCAGGCCTGAATGATCGCCTGCAACTGCTCCATGTTGTTGAAATTGTAAGCGGGAACGGCATACTTGCCCGCCATCGCCTTTTTGAACATCTCGCGGGTGTTCGTAAGTCCCAGTTCACGGTAACTGACCGCCATGTCATCCTCCTTGGTTATGGTTGTTCATCGGTCGCGGCGCACTTCGTTTATGTCCCAGCACCAAAAGCGTCGTATAGGTCGCGGTCACGCCGTCGGCGCACCGGTGGTCGCCGTCGTAGCGGCGGATGATCCGCCGGAGTTCGCCCGGGGCGGCCGGGACCGGCAGGGCGTTCGTCGATCCGATATGCCGCACCGACCGAAGGAATCGCAAGGCGTCGGGATAGCGGACCGGCGTATCGAAACTCGCGAAATGGTCCACCGTGAACCCGGCGTCGAGCATCGCGCGCGCCACCTCGTTCGCCTCGAACAGGCGGTGGCCCGGATAGGGGCACCCGACGGCGTTCGCCGCTTGCCGCAGTTCGCGGAAGGTGCCGTCGACGAACAGGCAGAAGGCCAGCAGCCCCCCGTCGTTCAGGTGTCGTCGCATGTTCCGGAGCGGGTCGAGAAGCGACGAGAACCACTGGAAGGTGGATGCCGACACTATCGCGCCGAACCGTTCGCCGACCGTGAACCGCTCGCCGTCGAGTTCGCGCACCGTAAGCCCGGAGCGACCGCCGAACCGTTCCCTGAGCGTATCGACCATCGCGGGAGCGACATCGGTCACCGTGCCGCGCGCAAGGCCCATGTCGAGCAGGCGGTCGGTCAACAGCCCGGTCCCGGCGCCGATCTCGAGGAACGGCGCGAGCGACGCGGGATCGGCGACCCGCTCCCGCACAAGGGCGGCGAGTTGTTCGGCGTTGCGTCGCTGGACGACCGCGGCGGCGTCATAGGTCGCCGCGGCGCGCGAGAAGGCGGCGACGACCCGGTCCTTGCGCAGGTCACGCATCGCACGCCTCCCGCAGGGCGGCAACGGCCGCGACGACCTCGTCCCGTCGCACGAAGGGCAGGGCGTGCCCCGCCTCCGCGACAAGGCGCGCCGCCGCGCCGGGGATGAGCCGCCGCCACGCCGCGGCCGCCGCGGGCTCGACGATGGCGTCGCGATCGCCGTGCAGAACGGCGACCGGCACCGCCGCGAGTTGGCGCGGGATGCGGTAGCTCTCGAGGAATGCCAGTTGCGCGAGGAGCGCCGCCGGATCGGTCGGGAGCGACGGCCCGATATCGCGACGGAAACGGGCGAGCCAGCCGTCGCGTATCTCGACGGCGGTGAAGAGTTGTTTCTGGAAACTCTGAAGCCCCTTCGGGTCGCCTTTCGTTATCGCGTCGCGCAGTTCGCGGACAGTGGACGGCGCCTTGCCTTCGGGGAAGATGTCGCTCGCGACGAATGACGGCCCCGACGAGACGAGCAGTAGCCCCTTCACGAACTGAGGTTGACGGTGCAATATCTCGACCGCGAGCATCGCCCCCATCGACCAGCCGACGAGTATGGCGGGTTCGTCGAGTTCGGGAAGTATCGGCGTACCGTCGCTGGAGAATTGAAGTGTCGGCATGAGGGCATCGGCGAAGGCGGGACGATAGGGGTCCCATACCGCGCCGCCCGCCGCAAAACCGTGGAGGAACACTATCCGCATCGCCGCTCACACACCGTTCGAACCGGTGCAGTATAACACAACCGCGGCAAAGGGCAACTAATTAAGGTCAGGGCGGGCGCGCCCGTTCATTCAAAAAAGAGGGATAGCCGTTGACTTTGTCTCCGACGCCGCTATATAATCGCCGGAACAGGAAAGTGTCCACCAACGACTAGGAGGTCGAACATGCACAGAATCACCGTTCTCATCATGGTCCTCGGGCTGACGGCGTCGCTTTTCGCCGCCGCGCCGAGCGCGCTCAAAAAGGCGCAGGTCCGCTACGACCGCGGCACGCCGGTGATGGTCACCGGGCTGCAGGTCCCGCTCAAGGCCGACGCCGCGACGGTCGAGAAATTCGTGAAGAACGAATTCTTCCCCGCGTTCAAACTGGGGAAGGACATCTCGCTCGTCCCGTTCCGCACCGTCACGATCGACGGCACCGCCATCTTCAAGTATCGCCACGCCTACAAAGGTTGGCCGGTCGAGGGCTCCTACACCACCGTGTCGGTGAAGAACGGCAAGGCCTACCGGGTCAACAACGGCCTCGGGACCATCGATCTCGACCTGTCGAACCTCGTGTCGCCTGACAAGGCGGTCCGCGCCGCGATGGCGAAACGGTTCGCGAAACAGCCCGCCGCCCTGCCCAAGCACCTCGCCGAAAAGGTCATCATCAACATCGGCGGCGCCTACCTGCCCGCCTACCGCGTCTCTTTCGCGCCGATGTCGCTTGCCGACAACCGGTACTACTATGTCAACGCGAAGACCGGCGCTTTCATCAAGATGCACGATCGTGTGATGTACGCCGACGACGACGCTTTGCTGTCGGACGATCCGACAACGGCGCTCGACATCGCGAAGGTCTTCACGAAGAACCCGATATCGACCCCCGACCTCGTCGAGGTCGAACTGCCGTGGATCGCCCCGGCCGATGACGCCGATCTCGCCGCCGAGGCGCGCGGGTTCCTCACCGCCGAAAAGGACGGCGAGAACATCCGCAAGATCAAGGCGTTCAACTGCCCCAACAAGGACGAGAAACTGAATCTCGAGCCGATCATCGGGTACGCGATCATGCTGCCGATCTGCTCCCCGACCCAACTCGCGAACAAGGTTGCCAACGGCAGTTTCATCTATGATGACTGCAAGGGCGACCAGACCTTCGTCGAGGCGAACATGCGCGAGGACAAGATAGACAAGTGCGCCGAGATATCGATGTATTATCACGCGTCGAAGATCTATCAGTATATCCGCCAACTCGACACCGATTTCGAGTACCTCTCGGGCAACAAGACCGATGCGCCGCTCAATGTCATCGGCAACTTCCAGATGGTCGACATGAACGACCTCGGCGCCATCATCGGCGGCACCGCGAAACTCGCCGCGATGGATAACGCCTTCTTCAGCCCCGACAACCCGATGATCGCCCAGTTCTTCGAGACCTACGGCATCAAGGGCGACCTGCTCGTCTTCGGGCAGGGGTCCTTCGCCGACTTCGGTCTGGACGGCGATGTGGTCTATCACGAATTCGGCCACGCCACGGTCTACACCACCGGTCTCGACTCGGGCGGATTCCTCGACAAATACGGCATGAACGGGGAACCGGGCGCGCTCCATGAGGGCTTCGGCGACACCTTCTCGTTCATCATGTCTGACGACCCGTGCACCGGCGAATACGCATCCGACGGCATCGTGAAATGGGCCAACTCGCAGGGCGGCTTCGTCGAGATGGATAAATATGACGACGGCGAAAAGGAATACTGGTGCATGCGCTACGCCGAGCACGAATACAAGGTCATCGAGGATTGGGAGGGCGAGGTCCACTGGGACGGCCAGCCGCACCTCGCGGCCAACTGGGCCATCTACAAACTGGCGCAGAAGGATCAGATCGGCGGCGCGACCCTTGAGGAACAGAAGGCGACCTTCACGAAACTGTTCCTGAAGACGCTCTACGCGCTCGGCACCTCGATGGGTACCCATAAACTTTGGGCCGAGACGCTCCTGTCCGAGATCGAGAACGACGACGCCTACAAGACGCACAAGACCGATATCGAACAGATATTGACCGACTTCAACTACTTCACCGAGATCCGCGCCCGCGACGGCTCCAAGACGATAGAGCGCCTTTTCCAGGACGCGGCGGTCGATCCGGAAGGCGGGTCGAGCCCGCTCGGCGGCGGCGGCACCTCGATCCAGATAACCGAGGGTGAGGAACAGATACCGATAGCCCCCGGCTATCTGCAGATATACTACACCGTACCCGAGGATTTCGAATTCTCGGCGCTCCGCGTGACCGCCACCGTGGCCGCGAGCGGCGGCTCCGACCCGATGGGCGGCGGCGGCGAACCGGACCTCCATGTGTGGGCGCGCAAGACCGATCCGATCGAGTACACGATAGAAAGTTCCTCGTCGAGCGTCGTGCTCGTTTCGGCGAAATATGACGCCGACATCGAGAAGGACACCGCGAAGAACGGCTGGTACCTCACCGGCGTGAAACCGGGCGAGAAGTATTACCTGCAGTTCGTGAACTTCGGCTTCGGCGCCGCGACCGTGACGAGCATCGCCATCAACGGCGAAGACTATGTCCCGGCGACCGACGATGATGTCATCGGCGCCGACGAGGACGCCATCGCCGCGACCGACGAGGAAGAGGTCGATACGGTCGTCGTCCCCGACACCGAGACCCCGGCCAAGAAAGACGACGGCTGCGGCTGCTCGCTCGTATTCTGATCGGTCGATACCCTATTTCCGCAGGACGGCACGGTGATCCCGTGCCGTCCTTTTTTTTATCCGGTGAAAATTTGTGTTTTTCCGGCGAGATAATAAAATCGTCCCGTCGTTCGTCACGAAGTCACACTTACTGAGGAGAGGAGGTTATCATGCATCCCGCACGCTGGGTGATCCTGCTTACCATGATGCTTTTCTTCGCCGCCGCCTGCGACGAGGACGGTCTCGCGGGGAAGAACTCGCTCGTCAAACTGAGCGAGGAACCGGCCGGCGGTGCCTGCCCGCAGGGCGGGACCAAGGTCGAGAGCGGTCTCGACCTCGACGGTGACGGGGAACTCGACCTCGACGAGGTCAGGAATGTCCAGTATTTCTGCCGCGACGCGGGATGCACCATCACCGACAACGGCGACGGCACCAAAACGATCGCCTGTAGCGGCGACAGCAGTGTCACCGTGAAGGACGGCGCCGACGGCGCGGGCTGCGCCATGACCGACAACGAGGACGGCACCTACACCATCACCTGCGACGGCGTATCGGTGATCGTTAGCGATGCCTCGGGGGACAACGCCCATAAGACATTGATCGTGATCGAGGAGGCGCCGGAGGGGACCTGCCCGAACGGCGGCCAGAAGGTGACGATAGGCATCGATCGCGACGATGACGGCACGCTCGACGAGAGCGAGGTGACCTCCACACGCTACCTCTGCAACGGCGCCAACGGCCATGACTCGCTGACCACGATAGACCCGCTGGCACCGGGCGAGACCTGCCCCGCCGGCGGCCACATGATACGCAACGGCGTCGACACCGACGACGACGGCACGCTCGATGCGGGCGAGGTCGTGAGCGAAGTGGCGGTCTGCGACGGCGCCGACGGCAACGGCGCGATGACCGAGGTCTCCCCGCTCGACCCGGGCGAGGGCGGCTGCGCGGCGGGCGGCTACCTGTTCCGGACCGGCGTCGACGCGAACGGCAACGGCGCGCTCGACGAGGGCGAATACGACGAGGTGGCGGTCTGCCACGGCGAGAAGGGCGATCCGGGCGAGGACGGCGTCTGCGCCGGCAACCATCCGCCGGTCATCGTCTCGATCGATGTCCCCGAGCCCGACGGTCTGCAGGAAGATACCTACCGGCTCGACATACCCTACACCGTGACGGTGAACGCCGACGATGAGGACGGCGACGCCCTTTCCTACGAGGCGATCGGCGGCTACGCATCCATCGCCGCGGGCGCGGAACCGAACCAGATCGTCGTGACGCCGCGCGCGCTCGGCGGTCCCTTCTCGTTCGCCGTGATCGTCAGCGACGGGTGCCAGGTGACGATGGGCGACTTCGTCATCGGCGAGGTGTGGGACGAGACGACCCCGCCCTTCATCGACGATCACGATATCTGGTTCGAGGACATCACCGGTACGAGCGTCTCCGTCCGCTGGGAGAAGGCGTGGGACGACTGGAGCGCGATACAGGACCTCGAATACAAGGTGGTCTATGCGCTCGACCCGGAAGAGATAGACGATATCGACCTTATAGAACTGGGCGGCGGCACGATCGCCATGGACTGGACCGTCGATGTCGACACCGCGCCGATAGCGGGACTCACGGAAGGCCAGCAGTACTACGCGACGGTGCTGGTGCGCGACGAGTACCACAACATGGCTCAGTACGACATCGCTCCCTTCACGATGCCCGATGTGACCGCGCCGACCACCGGCGGGGACATCGCGTTCAGCGACATCGCCGAGACCTCGTTCACCGTCTCGTGGGACGGAGCGAGTGATAATCTCAGCGACCTATCGACCATCGAGTATAAGGTGGTCTATTCGACCGATCCGGAGGAGATAGACACCGAACAGGAGGTACAGGACCTCATGGGCGACGGCGTGCTCGTGTCATGGGAGGCCGAGGTGTACTCCTACGAGATGATCGGCATGCTCGACGGGATGGTCTACTATGTTAATGTGCTCGTCCGCGACGCGGCGGGCAATACGGTGTTGTACGGCGTCGAGAGCGTGATGACGCCCGACACCACGCCACCCGATGACATATCCGGCCTCTACGCGGTCGGACTTAACGGTCGCGTCTGTTTCCGCTGGGACGACCTGGGCGACCACTCGCTCGATCACTACGAGGTGACCTGGACACCCAACGCTCCGGCCGAGCCGATGTCGATCCCGGCCGACGCCTTTTTCCGCTGTATCGACGGCCTGACCAACGACACCGAGTATACCTTCTCGATCGTCGCGATCGATCGTGGTAACAACGAGTCCGCCAACCCGACGACCGTGACGACGACCCCGGCCGATCCCGGCATGGGCTATGCCATCAACGGATCCATCAATTCATCGTCGAATCCGGCGGAAACGAAACTCTACCGCTTTGACCCGAGTACCGCCAAGACCACCCTCATCGGCGCGACGGATGTGTGGAACGCCAACGGCCTCGCGGTCAATCCCGATGATGATTCCCTGTATCTCTTTGCGACCAATTGGGATTACAGTATCCCATCCCTCTATACGCTTGACCCGCTCACCGGAGAAGCAACATGGGTAGGCGATCTCGATCCCGGCAACTTCTCCTGGACCTCCGATCTGGCCTTCTCCGCCGACGGCACGCTGTACGGGTGGGGCCGCAATTACAACGGTGCCTTCGTGATCGATCTCAAGACGGCGCAGGGGGCCTTCCTCGGCGATTCGGGCGTTACCGGCAATACCGCCGGTATCGCCTTCACCCCGGGCGGGAACCTCATCATGAAAAGTTCCAACACGCTCAACACCATCGACCTCGCGACCGGCGCGGGGACCTATCTCGCCGACATCGATGTGCAGTATTTCGAGGACGAGACCGGATGGGGCTGGGACACGCTCCGCAATGTGCTTGAGATATCCGATACCGGCATCGGTTTCTCGGTCGTCCGCACCAATTCCTCATCTTATCTGTACGCGTTCAACTTCGACGATATGGTGGCGATACCGGTCGGCGACTTGAAGGTCGCGGGTATCAGCGCCGTGGAACTCGAACATACCTTCAAACCGATAGACCAGAAATTCTCCGGGATCAAGCGGTTCGTCCCCGAAAAACAGTTGGATGCGTGGACCGTCTGCCACACCGACACTTATACCTATGACGACGATGGTGGCACTCCTTTTGCCGACATTCAGACCGCCTGCAAAGGCGCGAATCTCATGATCGCCTGTCGTCCGGTCGGCTCATCGCTTTTCACCCTCGCCGCGTGGGCGCCGCGTGACGACGCCATCTACGACACTGGCACCGACACAACGACCACGCATGATGCCAACGGTGTGGCGTGGTACTTTAATGACAACATGTCATGGGGCTTCGCTCCTGAAGGAGCCGGTGTGAACAAGGATTCTTGTGATTACGATGATAGCGTATTACCGAATCAAGATGTGCGACTCTGCTGGCATGTCTGGAGCGAGACGCTTCGCGGCGGCTATCGCTGTGGTGCCGAGAATACTGACAGCGGCATGACCGGCGGCAACGATCAATGGGAACGGGTCATTCTGCACGCCGATTTCTGAACTGATATCTAACGGGGGGACGAAAGTTCCACCTTCTTGAATTCAACCACGAATTTCACGACCTCGGCTACGGGGATCTCTTTCTTCTCGCCGGTCTTCCGTATCTTCACCTCGACCACCCCTTTCTCAAGCGATTTGCCGCCGATGACCACCTGCACCGGATAGCCGATGAGGTCGGCGTCGTTGAACTTGAACCCGGCCCGCTCGTCGCGGTCGTCGATGACCGTCTCGACACCCGCCGCCGAAAGTTCGGCGTAGAGTTTCTCGCCCGCCGCGACCACATCGGCCTTGTTCATCTGGAGCGGCAGGACCACCGCCTCGTAGGGCGCTATCGCGAGTGGCCAGATGATGCCGTGTTCGTCGTGGTTCTGCTCTATCGCCGCCGACATCGTGCGGCCCACGCCGATGCCGTAACAGCCCATGACGGCCGGTTTCTCGGCACCCGCCGCGTCGATGAAGTTACAGTGCATCTTCACGCTGTACTTGGTCCCAAGGAAGAACACCTGTCCCACCTCGATGCCGCGGAACTCTTCGAGCACCCCGTCGCACTTCGGGCACGGCTCGCCCTTTTTGGTCTTGATGAAATCGCCGACGATATCGGGGGTGAAGTCACGCCCCATGTTGATATTCACGACATGGTGATCGGTCTTGCAGGCGCCGGTCGCGGCGTTGAGGATGCCGGTGACGGCGTGGTCGGCAACCATCTTTATCTTCTTTTTCAGTCCCACCGGACCGGCGAAACCGACCGCCGCGCCGGTGACCTCAACGATCACCGCGTCGGGGGCCAGTTCGACCTTGTTGGCGTGGAGGTGCGCCTGTATCTTCGCCTCGTTCACCTCGCGGTCGCCGCGCACCATCACGAGCACCGGCTCGTCGTCGACGAGATAGATCATCGACTTGATGAAACGCTCGATGGGCAGTTTCAGGAACGCCGCGACCTCTTCCACCGACTTTTTGTCGGGGGTAAGAAGCGTCTCCGGCGCCTTGAACTGCGCCGGATCGGGTTTCTGCGCGACGATCTTGGTCCGCGCCTTCTCCTCGTTGGCGGCATAGTCGCATTTCGAGCAGGAGAGTATCATGTCTTCGCCCGAATCGGCGAGCACCTGAAATTCGTGGCTTTTATCGCCGCCGATGGCCCCCGTCGCCGCGTCGACCGCCTTGAACTTGAGTCCGCAGCGGGTGAATATCGCCGTGTAGGCCTCGTACATGAGTTGGTAGGTCTTCAGCGACGCCTCTTCGTCCACATCGAACGAATAGCCGTCCTTCATCGTGAATTCGCGGCCGCGCATCAGCCCGAAACGGGGCCGTATCTCGTCGCGGAACTTGATCTGTATCTGGTAGAGGTTCCACGGCAGTTGTTTGTACGACCGGAGGTTGCGCCGCGCCATGTCGGTGATGACCTCCTCGTGGGTCGGCCCGAGGCAGAAGTCGCCCCCTTTGCGGTCCTTGAAGCGGAGCAGTTCGGGGCCGTAGTAACCCCAGCGGCCGCTCTCCTGCCACAGTTCGGCCGGCTGGACGACCGGCATCTCGACCTCCTGACAGCCGCGCTTATTCAGTTCGTCGCGCAGGATGTTCTCTATCTTGCGCAAACTCCGCAGGGCGAGCGGCAGGTAGTTGTAGATGCCGCTCGCGAGTTTCTGGATCATCCCGGCGCGGTACAGGAGGATGTGGCTCGCGATCTGCGCCTCCTTCGGCACCTCTTTCAGCGTCTGTACGAACAGTTGTGTCGCTCTCATCTTTGCACCCGTTCCCTAAAAGGACAAAAACAGCCGCCACTCTACCGCGAAACGGCGAAAAAGCAATGTTCGAATAACTTGCGTCGGCCCACCCACTTTTCTATACTGCGCCCGGTGTGCGGTCGGAGTACGCGATGCGGCTTTGTCTTTTCGTCATCCTGACGGCGGCGCTTCTGTGCGGCGCCTGCAACAAAAAGGGCGAGCTCTTCCCCGACTACGCGATACAGAACGCCGCCGAGAGCGACGGCGACCTGCACGAACCGGCGCAATGAACCACACGCGGCGCGGCTATATCTTCCTGTTCGTCGCGATGTTCCTGTGGGGCATCCACGGACCGGCGGGCCATTTCCTCGCCACCCGCGGGGTCGATATGCTCTGGGTCGCATCGGCCCGCGTGCTGATGGGAACGGTCATCTTCGGCGTGTTCCTCCTCATCGCCGGCAAATTCACGATGGACTGGCGCGAACGGTGGCGCACCGTCGCGGCGCTCTCGTTCGTCGGCCTGTTCCTCAACACCGTCACCTTCCACCTCGCCCTCAACTCGATATCGGGAACGCTGGTGATGATCATCGAGAATCTCTCGCCGGTGTTCGTGTTCTTCCTCTCCTTCGCCCTCGCCGGGGTGCGGCCGACCTGGCGCGAGATCGTCGCCCTTATCCTGTCGCTCCTCGGGATGCTGCTCATCGTGTACGGCAAGGATACCTTCGACTTCGGCGGCGGCGATGTCACCGTCGGCATCCTCTGGGCGATCGGCGCCGGGGTCACCTTCGGCTGGTATGTCTATTTTTCGGCCGATCTGGTAGTTCCGCTGCGCGACGACCCGGTCAAAGTGATCCAGTTCCTCTTCAAGATATTCGTCATCTCGACGGTGCTCATGCTGCCGTTCCTTCTGCGCGACTGTCCCCGTCCGCAAAAGGCCGACGAATGGTTCTGGCTGGTCGAGATGGGCGTATTCCAGTCGGGCGGCGCCTATCTCTGTTGGAACTACGCCCTGCGCGACATACCGGTCAACACCGCCTCGGTCCTGTTCCTGTTGACCATCCTCTTCACCGCGCTGAATGAACTGCTGTTCCTCGACCTCGCGCTCAACATCTTCATCGTCGGCGGGGGCATCCTTATCATCGCGGCGGGACGGATCATCACGCAACGGTAAGTTATCGTTGACCTCTCCGCGCGGTTCGCTATGATGTCGTCATGAAGTTCAGTCGGTGCGACATGGTCCGCGCGGCCGCCGCGCTTTTTTTCACGCTCCTCTTCTTCGTCTGGGGCACCGCCGGGAAATTCTGGCGCCCGTTCCAACTCTATGTCCCCTGGTTCTACCTGCTCCTCGCCGGGCTGACGGCTATCTTCCTCCTGCCGCCGCTCCGCGCCGCCGCCGTGGCGCTCTTTTCCCGTATCGTGCCGCGCCGCTATATCCTGTTCCCGCTTCTCGCCCTCTGCGTGACGCTCCTCATCAACCGGCTGGTCTTTCAGGGACTCCCGCACATACAGGACAGCATCAACTACCTGTTCATGGCCGAGCAGTTCGCCGCGGGGCGGCTCGACCACCCGATGCACCCGTTCTACGAGTTCTTCCGCTTCCTCTACCTCATACCGGACGGTGAAAAGATATATTCGCTCTTTCTCCCCGGTTATTCCCTTTTCCTCGTCCCCTTCGTGATGATCGGCGTCCCCTTCATCGTCAACCCGCTCCTGACCGCCGCCAATGTCGCGCTCGTCGGCCGCATCGCCGACGACCTCTACGGCCCGCGCGTATCGACCGCCGCGATGGCGCTCGCGATACTTTCGGTGTTTCTCATGGTGATGGGCGGCACCTTCATGGGGCACCCCTTCTGCGCCGCCCTGACGCTCGGCACCGTCCTCTGTTTCCTCCGGGCCCGCCGCGAAGAAACGGGAAAGCGGGCGCTCCGCTACGCCGCCGCCGCCGGCTTCGCGCTCGGTTGGCTGGTCTTCACGCGGCCGCAGAACGCGCTTTTCCTCGCTTTGCCGCTCGCGCTTGCCGCGCTTGTAGAGATACGCCGCCGGGGGACGGTGCCGCGCGGACTTGTCCTCACCGCCGCGTTCTTGCCGTGGCTTGTCGCGCTCTTTTTATATAACGCCCACTACACCGGCGACCCGCTTCTGTTCAAGCAGGACCCCTATTTCAACTACAGCGAGCCGAACGAGTTCTGTCACCGTTTCGGCATCGGCCGCGGCTGTCCCCATTCGAACTGGACGGTGCTCCCCGAAGAAGGGCTCTCCTGGGGGCACGCCGCCTATGTCACCTACCGGCGGCTCTCGCCGCTCATCCTCAACACCTTCGGCCACCCGCTCCTGTTCCTGCTCATACCCTGCGCTTTTCTCTTCTACCGGTCCGAGCGACCGAAAAAGGCGCTTTTTCTCGCATCGCTGTTCCTCTTTTCGGCCGGCGGGTATTTCTTCTTCTACTTTGACGGCAATGTCTTCGGGCCCCGCTACTACTATGAAACGACCTTCTTCCTTGCCATACTCGCCGCGCTCGGACTCGTCGCGCTTTCCGACCGCATCGCCGCGACGCCCCGGCCGCACCTCTTCGCCGCGCCGCTCGGCGGGCTTGTCGCCGCCGCCTATCTCTCGTTCGCCTTTATCGTGCTCCCCGACCTTCTCACCATCTATTCGCTCGGCTTCTGGAAGGTCGAGCGGTCGCTCTCGGCGGAGATCGAACGGCAGGGCATCCATAACGCGGTGGTCTTCATAGACCGCGAGGAACTCATCGGGTCCGGCTTCTCCGTGATGCGACACGACGATTGGGACCGGAACGATGTCATCTATGTCCGCGATCTCGGCGTCCGCCCGAACAGCGCCCTCATGCACTACTATGCGCCGCAGGGACGAAAGTTCTACCGCGCCCGCTACGAAAAGATAGAGAACAACGAACGACCGCCGGAGATAACGCCGCTGACCGACATCGAACTGCCGCCCAACTATGTCGTCACCGAACTTGAGGACAAACTCTACCCGCTCACCGGCGCGCCCGACTACTGCAACCGGTATCCCAACCGGCCCGATCTCGACCGTTACAGCGCTCTGCCGCCCCCCGGCGAACTGGGCATCGGCTTTTCGAAAGGGGCACTCTTCTGCCGGTTCACCGCGCCGGGCCAATTCTACGACCTCGGCCAGCATCTCGCGGTCGCGGGGCGGTACTCGGTCGAATTCGTCGGGGTGACCGGTCCCGTGATGGGTGCCTTCCGCGTCCTCATCGACGGCCGCGAGGCCGGCCGCATCGACTTCACCGGCGAACGGTACGAAAAGGTGACCCGCCGGATCGACGCCGATCTCGAAGCGGGGTCCCACCGCATACGGCTGGAACCGGAAACGAGCGGCCGCGAGGTCTATTTCCTGCTTGATCTTGTCGAGTTCTTCACCGACGCCGCGTCACGCCCCGAGTGACGGGCCGAACTTCACCGCGAGAAAGACGAGTCCCGCCACAGCGTACAGGATGCGGTACAGCCGCCGGTGCCGCAGGAAGTCGCCCTGCCCCGGCGCCGCGCGGAGCGACAGCGCGACCGCCGACGCCATCTGGAGGAGCGACGCCACGGCGAACGGCGCGAGGTGAGCGGGCGTCGCCATGCCGCGGAGCGCCGCGACGATGAGCAGCGCGAGGGCGGCGGCGCAGATGACGATGTGGAGCCGTATCGAGCCGGACGCGCCGTACCGGACCGCGCCACTCCGGATCCCCGCCGCGCGGTCAGCGTCGAGGTCTATCAGTTCGTGGTTGACATGACCGGCGCTCAGGATGAGCCCGAAATAGAGGGCGAGCGCAAGCGAGCGGACCCCGAGCTCCCCGAACATGAGCCACCCGATCTGGAACTGGACCGCGCCGCCGAGGATATGGAGCGCCGTCCCGGCGCGCGGGAGGTATTTCGCCCCGAAGCGGGGATAGGAATAGAGCGCCGACAGGATGAAAAGCGCCGCCGCGCAGGGTGCGGCGCGCCGCTCCACGAGCAGGAAGAGCGCGAGCGCGGCGATAAGCGACGCGGCCGCCACCGCCGGAGAGCGGTCGCCCGGCACGACCGTGAGTCGCGGGTTGGCGGCGTCGTCGGACGACCCGGCCCAACTGTTGAAGGCGTAGACCGAGAGCGTCACGAGGTACGACGCGAGGAAAAAGAGCGCCGGCCGCGCGCCGAAGAAGGCCCGCGCATCGGAAGCGGCGAAGAACGAGCCGACGAAGATGAAGCCCGCCACCAGGAACACCTCGGTGAATCGGTATGCGCGAAAGGTCCTCATGCGTCTCGTACCCGGACAGTTCCCTTAATAGACCGCGTAACGGCCGGTTTTGTTCCCGTCACGCCACTCTACCCCGTGACGGTCAAAAAGCAATGCGGGGATGATTGACCTTCGGCCGCTCTTTGGTATGATGGCGACATGAAAGGGTCCCCTGGCGATCTTATGCGGCTTTTCTGCGCCGCCTTTTTTGTCGTGCTCTTCTTTGATCCTCCCCAACAAAAGTTAACAAACTAATTATGAGAAAAATACTTTCCCTCGGCTTACATCTGATCTTCTTTCTTTCCTGCAAAGAGTCCTGTCCGGAATTACAGGTCTGGGAAGCGTCCGACGACACGGTCCCCAACGAAGAGGTCTGTCCCGGCATGAGCCGCTACGCCGGGTTCAATGTCGCCGAGACCCTGAACTATCTCCAAAGCATACGCCTGACGCTGGAGAGCGTTCATTCCCTGATCCCGGAGGGCGCTCTTCCCGATGAGATCGTCTTCGGTCCCTTGAAAAAATGCACATACGGCGACCCCCATATCCCGGCGGACGCCGGGGCGGACTGCATCCCACAGCCGTGGATGTTCTCCTTTTATGATCACGCGGGGAACGACCCCTTCCCCCATCTCATGTTGTCCATCGGACAGGCGGACGGGATACAGACAGCATCCTTGGGCGTACTCGTTGAACCGATCGTCCACTGGCACGATGATTTTCATATCGAGACACAAAAAGGGTTCGCGCTCGGCGAGGTGCTCGAAGGCCAATTCTGTACCCTGAACTCCACTTCGTGTTATGCGTTCTCCTATCGGGTCGCATCGAAGGAGTGAATATCTCGGAACGGTTCGTCGGTCATATTTTTCCTTCCTGTTGACCTCTCCGCGCGGTTCGCTATGATATCGTCATGAAGTTCAGTCGGTGCGACATGGTCCGCGCGGCCGCCGCGCTTTTTTTCACGCTCCTCTTCTTCGTCTGGGGCACCGCCGGGCGGTTCTGGACGCCGCTCGCGGTCTATGCCCCCTCCTTCCATCTTCTTCTCGCGGGGATCGTCGTCGCCCTGCTGTTGTTCCGCGCCCCTCTGCGCCGCATACTCCCGCCGTTCCGCGACGCCGCCGTCGCGCGCCGCTATCTCCTGTTCCCGCTCGCCGCCTTCGCCGCGACACTGCTCATCGGGCTTCTCGTCTTTCAGGGGCTCCCCCACATACAGGACGGCATCCACTACCGCATGATGGCCGACCAGTTGGCGCACGGCCGGATGGATCACCCGATGCACCCGCACTACGAATTCTTCCGCTTCCTCTACCTCATCCCCGACGGCGAACGGATAGCGTCGCTGTTCCTCCCCGGCTATCCCCTCTTCCTCGCCCCGTTCGCCCTTTTCGGCGTCACGTTCCTCGCCAACCCGCTGCTCACCGCCGCCAATGTCGCGATCGCCGGCCGCATCGCCGACGACCTCTACGGCCCCCGCGTATCGGCCGCCGCGATGGCGCTTGCGCTCCTTTCCCCCTTCCTCATGATCATGGGCGGCACCGCGATGGCGCACCCCTTCTGCGCCTTCCTGACGCTGACCGCCGTCCTGTTCTTCCTGCGGGCCCGCCGCGAAGGGAGCGGGAAACGGGCGCTCATACTTTCCGCGGTCGCCGGCTTCGCGCTCGGCTGGCTCGCCTTCTGCCGCCCGCAGAACGCCTTCCTGCTCGCCCTGCCGCTCGCGCTCGCGGCGCTTTTCGAGATCCGCCGCCGGGGCACCGTGCCGCGCGGGCTTGCGCTCACCGCCGCCTTCCTGCCGTGGCTTTTTGTCCTGCTCCTCCATAACGCCCACTACACCGGCGACATCCTGACGCTCCGGCAGGATATCTATTTCAACTACAGCGAGCCGAACGATGGCTGTTTCGGGCTCGGGCTCGGCCGCGCCTGTCCCAACGCGACCTGGCGGCCGCTCCCCGACGACGGCTTCACGCTCACCGCCGCGGTCGTCGTGACCTACCACCGGCTCGCGCCGCTCATCGCCAATACGCTCGGTCACCCGCTCCTGTTCCTGCTCATCCCCTGCGCTTTCCTGCTCTCTCGCGGTGGACGGATCAGGCGGGAACTGTTCCTCGGCGGGCTTTTCCTCGCGACCGTCGGCGGGCATTTCCTCTACTATTTCGACGGCAATGTCTTCGGCCCGCGCTACTATTACGAGACCGCCTTCTTCCTCATGATACTCGCCGCGTTCGGTCTGGTCTCGCTCGCCGACCGCATCGCCGCCGCGCGCCGGCCGCACCTCTTCGCCGCGCCGCTCGGCGGCTTTGTAGCCGCCGCGTACCTGTTCACCGCCGTCGCGATACTCCCGCCGCTCTTCGATTCCTACGCCTTCGGGTTCTGGGGCGTCGGTCGCGCGCTCGCCGACGAGGCGGCGCGGCAGGGCATCCACAACGCGGTCGTCTTCATACAGCCCGAACAGTACATCGGGTCGGGGCTCGCCGCGATGCGCCACGACGACTGGGACCGCAACGACATCGTCTATGTCCGCGATCTCGGCGACCGCCCGAACAGCGCCCTCATGCATCACTACGCGCCGCAGGGGAGGAAATTCTACCGCGCCCTTTTCACCGACATACGGACCGCGACGGTGCCACCGCTCATCACGCCGCTGGCGGGACCCGACCTGCCGCCGAACTATCTCGTCGCCGAGATGGAGGACAAACACTACCCGCTCCGCGGCATTCCCGATTACTGCAACGAATATCCGAACCGGAGCGACCTCTCAACATATGTATCCTTCCCGCCGCCCGAACGCATCGGGGTCGGGTTCTCCAAGCGGGCTTTTTTCTGCCGGTTCACCGCACCGGGGCAATTCTACGAGTTCGGCCAGCAGTTCTTTCTCGCGGGGCGCTACGCCATCGATATCGTCGGGGTGACCGGCCCCGAGATGGGGGCCTTCCGGGTGCTCATCGACGACCGCGAGGTCGGCCGCGTCGATTTCACCGGCGAACGGTACGAGAAGGTGATACGGCAGGTCGAGGCGACGGTCGCGGCGGGTTTCCGCCGCATACGGCTCGAGCCGGAGGACACCGCGCGCGGCACCTATTTCCTGCTCGATCTTATGGAGTTCTTCCGCCGTCCGGAGGAGTAGCGACCGGGCTCAGTGCTCGGCGCGGTAGTTCGGCGATTCCTTGGTTATCGTGACATCGTGGACATGCGATTCCTTGAACCCGGCGGGGGTGATGCGGATGAACCGGGCCTTCTCGCGCAGTTCGGTGAGGTTCTTCGCCCCGACATAGCCGAGCCCCGACCGGAGGCCGCCCGCCAACTGATATATCGTCTCAGAGACGGCACCTTTGTAGGCGACGCGCCCCTCGATGCCCTCCGGCACGAATTTCTGGTCCTCGCGGACCTGATCCTGAAAATAGCGGTCGCTCGAACCCTGCTTCATGGCCCCCAGCGAGCCCATGCCCCGGTACATCTTGTAGGTGCGGCCCTGAAAAAGCACCGTTTCGCCCGGCGACTCCTCGGTGCCGGCGAACATGCCGCCCATCATCACCGCGTCGGCCCCCGCCGCGAGCGCCTTGACGATGTCGCCCGAGAACTTGATGCCGCCGTCGGCGACGAGTGTCCGGCCGCGCGAATGGGCCGCCTCGGCGACCGCCATGACCGCCGACAACTGCGGGAAGCCGACCCCCGACACGACCCGCGTGGTGCATATCGACCCGGGGCCGATGCCGACCTTGACCACATCGGCGCCCGCCTCGACAAGCGCGACGGCCGCTTCGGCGGTGACGATGTTGCCCGCCATCACATCGACCTGCGGCCATCGTTTCTTGAGTTCTCTGACCCGCGCGATGATGTTCTTGGAATGTCCGTGCGCCGAATCGAGCACCAGCAGGTCGCACCCCGCCTCGATGAGCGCCTCGGCCCGTTCGAGCCGGGCGTCGGTGGCGCTGATGGCGGCGCCGACGACCAGACGGCCGTAGGTGTCCTTCGCGGCGTTCGGGAACTTCTCCTGATTCTCCAGATCGCGCGTCGTGATGAGCCCGGTGAGTTCCCCTTTCTTATCGACCACGAGCAGTTTTTCGATGCGGTGCTGGTGCATGAGCCGCTTGGCCTCCTCGACCGAGCATTTGTCCTGCACCGTGACCAGATGGGTGGTCATCACCTCTTTCACCTGCTTGGACAGGTCGGTCTCGAAGCGGAGATCGCGGTTGGTGATGATGCCGACCAGTTTGTTCTTCTGCGTGACCGGTATGCCGGAGATGCCGTTGTACTTCATCAGGTCGAGCGCGTCGAGCAGCGTCCGTTCGGGGGTGATGGTTATCGGCTGGGTGATGACGCCGCTCTCGGAGCGTTTGACCGACTTTATCTCGCGCGCCTGCTCCTCGATGGTCATGTTCTTGTGGACGATGCCGATGCCGCCCTCGCGCGCTATCGCGATGGCCATCTTGTGCTCGGTCACGGTGTCCATCGCGGCGCTCATGAAGGGGGCGTTGAGCGTTATCTTGGCCGTCAGTTTCGAGGCGATGACCGTCTCGTGGGGTAGCACCTCCGAATAGGCCGGCACGAGCAGGACATCGTCGAAGGTGAGCATGGTCGGTATATCGTTGCGTTCTTTCACCATCGTGGCCTCCACCACACCGTTTGGCGGCATTGTATGAAAGCGGCCGCTCAAGTCAATAGAAAATGAGATGCCGGGAAGAACGCGCACGGAGCGCGTCGTTTTTCGGAAGGAGGATCACCGTCTTCGCGGCATGACGATAGGTCAGGCGATACCGCCCCGTACCCGTGCAGGACGAATTCCCCGTACGGCAACAGCATCAGTTTCCACTTCCTCCCAAGTAATCACGACTACTGGCATTTGGTGGGGTCTTGATCGTCCGCAGTAGTGCCTGTGATAACTAAGTTGCTATTGTTCTTTTTCAGTTCATCGAATTGAAACAGATTGGAAATACAATTGCCCCAAATAGATAACATAGTAAGCGAAGTGTTTCCATAAAGAGAAGAAATATCTTCTATGTAATTCCTATCAACATGTAATGCTCCCAACACATTCAATCCAGAGAGAGGTTCCAGCTCCTTTATCTTGTTGTTACTGAGTTTCAGGAACTCCAATTTCGTCAAGGTGCGGAGCGGCTCCAGCGATTCGATCTCGTTGTCTTCCGCGCCAAACCAGTCAATATTGGGTAAGTTCTCGATTCCTTTGATGCTTTTTACCCCAAACCCTGCACAGGCTAACGATTCGATCTTATTATACAAATCCGGATCATTCTTGTCCAACAAGCCTAGGTTCGCTTCGTAGTCTATTTTATCCTTTACGCACTTCGCGAACGCCGGGTCCTCGAATTCCCCCGGTTTCAGCGGCCCGTCACCGTCACAGCCGATGCAGGCGGTTAAAAGGAGCAACAACATCACTGTAGGGGCGAGATTCATCACGCCCATTTTTCTTCTCATCGATATCCTCCGGTTATCAAATATCCCGCCCTGTCAAGGGAGGGCAGGGAGGGTTTGATCAAACCCCCTCTCTCCCCCTTGACAAGGGGACGCTCTGTTTCCCTCATTTCATCCCATTCATTATCTGACCCAGACTGAATAAGTCAAGAGAGAGCGGCGGTATCGGAAACAACTAAATGTTGACTCTTCTTGGCTCCCTCTCTAAAATGCCCCTATGAAAAAATTCATGCTCGCCATCCTGTTCCCGCTCCTGCTTGCCGCGGGAGAGAAGGAACTCTGGGAGGTGACCGTCCCGTCGTGGGCCGTCCCGAACGCCGCCGCGACCGCCGCGACGCTCGACATCGTGCGGATGACCGAGCGCGACGGCGCGGTCGTGTATCACCTCTGGGAAACGGCCGAACGGGTCGCGCCGCTCGCCGGGCTCGCCTTTTCGTCGCGGGTGGTGCCTCTCGCGCTCGAAGAGACCGAACATTACCGCGACCACGACGAGATGATCGCCGCGATGTACGCCATCGAAGCGCGGCTTCCCTCGCATGCGAAGGTGTACGACATCGGCCGGTCGGTCGAGGATCGCCCCATCTACGCGCTCAAACTGTCGGTCAGCCCCGCCGAGAACCTGCCCGGCCCGCCCGAGATCGTCATCGTCGGGCTCCACCACGCCCGCGAATGGATATCGGGAGAGGTCGCCCTGCGCCTCGCCGAGTATCTCGCCGACCATATCGCCGACGGCACCCCGCGCATCGGCGCCATCGTGGCAGGGGCCGAACTGTGGTTCGTCCCGATACTGAACCCCGACGGCTACATCTACAGCCACACCACCGACCGGATGTGGCGCGAGAACCGCCGGTTACGCGCCGACGGCCTGTACGGGGTCGACCTCAACCGCAACTACGACGCCGCATGGGCCGCCAACGGCGACGCGAACGGCACGGAACCCTTCTCCGAGCCCGAGACCCGCGCGCTCCGCGACCTCGTGACGGCACCGAACGGGGGAACGGCGCTCACCGACCTGCCGCGGGGCATACTCACCTACCACAGTTACACGCAGGTCCTTCTCTACCCGTGGTCGTCGACCTCCGACCCGGCGCCGACCCGCGACCTCATGCGGGCGACCGCCGAGCGGATGGCGGCGCTCATGCTCGCGAGCGGCGGGGAGACCTACGGCGTCAAGCAGACCTCCGAACTTTACGGCGTACCGATATACGGCGAATGCACCGAGTGGTTCTATAACGCGACCGGGCAGGGGACCGGCTTCACGGTGGAGTTGCGCCCCGCGAATGTCGAAGGGGGCGGCTTCCAACTCGATCCGGTCTTCATCGAGCCGACGGCGCGGGAAAGCATCGTCTCCGCGCTCTATTTCATCGAAACGATACTGACGGGCACGCTCGACATCGACACCGACGCCAACAAGAACGGCGAGATAGATTATCTGGAGATACCCGACGCGCCGCCCGACGAGGCGCCCGACGACGATGCTCTGCTGGGCGAGCCAGACGATCCGACCCCGACCGATGATGCGACGCCGGTCACCGACGACGCGCCGCTCCCGGCGGACGACGACCATCGGCCCGCGCCGCACCCCGCGACCGGCGGCTGTTCGCTCACGACGCTGGGATGATCTCCGACCTTACCCGAGTTTCTCGACGCGGCGCTGGTGGCGCCCCCCTTCGAACGGCGTGGAGAGGAATATCTTAACGAACCGTTCGGCCTCTTCCTTCGAAACGAAGCGACCGCCGAGACAAAGGACATTGGCGTCATTGTGTTCGCGCGCCAGTTTCGCGTACTCGTCACGGTGGACGAGCGCCGCGCGGACGCCGGGATGGCGGTTGGCCATGATGGACATGCCGATACCGGTGCCGCAGACGAGGATGCCGAACTCGGCGTTCCCGACGAGGATATCCTGCGCCACGAGCGCCGCAAGGTCGGGGTAGTCGACCGAACTCTCGTCGGGACAGCCGCGGTCGATGACCATGTGCCCCTCTTTTTCGAGAAGCGCGGCGAGGTGTTTTTTCAGCGCGAAACCGCCGTGATCCGACGCGATGGCGATGAACATGCTTTTTTCTCCCTTATCTATTCACTTCTCACGACTCACGACTCACGATCCCACACCACCGTCGCCTCTTCAGGCCACCGGCCGCTTTTCTTCGCGATGGCGACGCTCGTCTCCCACGCGGCGGGAAGGATGAATTCACGCTCCCCCCTCTTCGCCAGTCTCGCGAGCGCCTCGGCGACCACCACCTGCGCAAGATTGTCGGGATAGGGCGTCTCGACGAGGTTATCCTTCGGCAGGCCTATCCGTATCGTCGGGATGCCCGCCTCCTGCGCCGCAAGGAAGATATCGGCGGCGCGCTCTATCGCCGCGACCGGGTCGAACCGCGCCTCTTTGCGCTGGAGCCGCTGGGCTATCTTCGTCCCGGCGAGCGGTAAAAAAGGATAGATGCGTATCGCGTCGGGACGCATCTCGGCGACGGCCCGGCAGGTCGTCGCGACATCGGCGGCCGTCTCATCGGGATAGCCGCTCATGAACTGGAGCACCACCGCCAGCCCTTCCTTCTTCAGCGTCTTCACCGCGCGCCGCGTGTCTTCCGCCGCATGTCCGCGATCCATCGCCTCAAGGAGCCGGTCCGACATCGTTTGCGCGCCGAGTTCGACCACCTTGAACCCGCTCGTTGCGAGCAGTTTCGCCATGCCGGGGTTGAGGGTGTCGGGCCGTGTCGAACAGCGGAGAGAGCCGACGAGTCCCCGCGCGATGAGTTCCGTGCCCGCCTGCAGGTATTCGCCCAGTTCGCGCACCGGCAGGGCGGTGAAACTGCCGCCGTAGAACGACAGTTCGACCGGCCGGTCGCCCGCCGACCAGTTGCGGTACTTTTCCACGATGCCGGGGACCTCCTCGGGGAGCGCTCCCGCCCCCGCTATCGCCTCCTGATCGCAGAAGGCGCACCGGTTCGTACAGCCGCGGTGGGTGATGAAGACCGGAATGATGAGCGGTCGCTCGCTCGGCGCGATGCCGTGAAAGGTCATGGTTCCTCCTTCAAGTACCGGAGGATTTGTATCAGCCGTCGCGCCAAGAGTCAAAAACTTTCATCGCCGCATGCGGATTATTGCTTTTTACGGACGGCGCCCCTATACTTGCGTCATATCGTTGGTCGGAGGGCGCCATGAGACATCTTGTCGTGTCGGTATACTTCTTTTTCGTTATGCTGGCAATGGCATGCGCCAGCCCTGAGGAGGATGCGCTCTGCTCCTTTGACGAGGACTGCGGCGACACCGCGCTCTATTTCTGCGACCAGCAGACCGGCCAGTGTCGTGAAAAGGCGGGGACGGCCGACACCGACGACATCGGCGGCGGGGACGAGGAAAAGGACGAAAGCGACATAATCGACATAAAGGACGGGGACGGAACCACAGAGTCAGGTCTGCCGGACGAGACCGTTGACGAGATCGGCTCTGATGCTCTTCCCGATGACGACACCCCGACCCAGTGGCTCGATCCGGTCACGGGGCTGACCATCGACATCGAGATAGACCAACTGACCCTCGCGTGGCAGAACCCGACGATGGCGGGGCTCACCGACATCAAGGTGGTGCGCAGCATGATCGCCTTCCCGCAGCACATCCTCGACGGCGACCTGTTGTACGAGGGGCTCGACCAGACCTACGCCGACACCTCGGTCGACTCGGGCAAAAGCCACTTTTACAGCGTGTTCGCCTGCTACGGCGCGCTCGGATGCAGCGAGCCGGCCGTCATGGGCGGCATCCCGTGCTACGACCGGATGGACCTCGTGTTCGTCATGGATGTCTCGACGAGCATGGACTATATCCTCGCCGACCTCGAGAACGAGATCGGCGAGGTCTGGAACTATGTGTCGCAGAAGATAGAGACGACGCCGCGCATGGGGCTCACCGTGTTCGTGGACGATGTGAAAGTGGTCAACGACGGCTCGACGCCTTACGCCACGGTCGACCAGATCAAGGGCGACTTCCATTCGTGGTACCAGCACACCTCCAGCAACGAGCAGACGCAGTCGAGCGCGACCAACTACGACTGGCCCGAGAACTCGCTCGACGGGCTCGCGCTGACCGCCAAGAACTTCCAGTGGCGCGACCCCGCCAAAGCCTTGCGCATCATCATCCTCGCCACCGACGACACCTTCCGCGAGAAACCGGCTTCGTTCTCGAGCGGCATCGCGGTCCAGCATACCTATGACGAGACGGTGACGCTCCTGAAGGAGGGCCGCATCCGTGTCGCCGCCTTCGCCGCGAAGATCGGGGGTTCGACCGGCACCACCGATGTCCAGCCGGGGTTCTTCACCACCTACAACGGCAAGGAGCCGATCCCGGCGGCGACGGGCGGAGCGGTCTTCTTCATCGACGATGTGAAGAACGGGACGCTGTCGCTTGTCGACGCGATAACCGGGTTCGTCGAGACCGAGCGTTGCGTCGCCGGCGAACGATGAGCGCGGGGACCGGACGGTGAACCGTTTCATCGCCGCACTGCTCGACGAGGCGATCGGGCGTTTCGAGGAGACCCGCTGGAAGGCCGACCTGCTCCTCGCGGCCCTCTTCCGCCAACGCCACATCGGCAAACGCGACCGGACCATCCTGCGCGAACTTTTCTTCACCTACCTCCGCCGCCGCTATCTCGTCGAGAGTTTCATGCGCGCCGGGCTCACCCGACCTGACGCGGTGGAACGGGCGCGGGAGACGACCGGCGTATCGGGTGACCTGCTCCACTCCTTTCCGCCGCTCTATCGCGACGCCGCGACGGCGCGGTACGGCGACGGGGCCGATGCGGCGCTCGCATGGCTCAACGGGCGCGCCCCGACGACGATACGCGCCAATGTCCGCCGCTTCGGACGCGACGAACTGAGAAAACATCTCGCCGCCGAAGGGATACGGTGCGTCCCGACGCCGACCGCCCCGCACGGGCTCATCGTGACCGACGGCGCATCGCAACTGACCCGCTCACCGCTCTACGAAAAAGGGTTTTTCGAATTGCAGGATGAGAGTTCGCAACTTGCCGTGGGGTTGGTGCCCGAAGGCGCGGCGACGCTCCTTGACCTCTGCGCGGGAGGCGGCGGCAAGTCGCTCGCGATCGCGGCGCAGCGACCCGACATCAAGATAACGGCGAGCGATATCCGGACCCATCGGTTCGACGAGATAACGGAGCGGGCGACGCGCGCCGGGACGCCGGTGACGGTCGTCGCCCCCGAAAAACCCGGCGACACCCGGTTCGATACGGTGCTCGTCGACGCCCCCTGCTCCGGATCGGGCGTGCTGCGACGCAACCCCGAGGACCGGTGGCGGGTGGGCGAAAAGGAACTCGCGGCGCTCCTCGAAAGCCAACGGACCTGTCTTGACACGGCCCTGCGCCATCTCGCGCCGGGCGGTGCGATACTCTACCTCACCTGCAGTTACCTCCCCGTTGAGAACGAGGAAAATATTGCAAAGTTCACCGCCGCACACCATGATGTGACCGCCGACGGACCGGGTATGCTGACCGCCCCGGGCGGGACGGCCGACCTGATGTTCGCGACGCTTTTGAGGCGACGATGATACTTATCGACATCTCCCTGCCGCTCCTCTTCATGGCGCTCCTCATCCGGTTCCGCGTCCGGCTCGAGATCGTCCTGCCGGCCGGCGCACTTGTACTCGCGCTCCTGTTCGACATGGGGCCGATCGACGCGGCGCTCGTTTACGGGCGGCTGTTCGGCTCGATGCAGTTCCTCGCCCTGTTCTGCGTCATATTCTTCGTGATGCTCCTCGGCGAACTGATGGAGCGCGGGAAGATGCTCACGCAGATGTCGTCCATATTCCTTTCGCTCTTCCGCGACAACCGGCTCGCCGCGGCCGCCTCGACCGCCTTCATCGGGCTCCTGCCGATGCCGGGCGGCTCGCTCCTGTCGGCCCCCTTCGTCGAGAAACTGGTGCCGTCCGAGAAAAACGAACACAAACTGGTCCTTAACTACTGGTACCGCCACATCTGGGAATACTTCTACCCGCTCTATTCGGGGATGGCGTGGATCATCACGGTGATGAAGGCGCCGCCGCTCTCGATACTCCTCTACCTCGGCCCGCTCTCGCTCATCATGATAGCCGCCGGGCTCCCCTTCATCCGCCACGCCCCGCGCGAAACGCCGCCGGGCCTCGACAGCGGGGCGCGGCCCTACCGCCTGCTCCTCATCGGCTGGCCGATACTGCTCGCGGTCTCGGTGTCGCTCGCCGGCGTGCCGCTCTGGATAGCGGTCATCGTCGCGGTCACCGCGTTCGTCGCCGTCAACCGCGACCTCGCCCGGTTCGTGCTTCCCTATCTGTTCAGCAAGAAGACGATATTCACCGTCTTCATGACCGCCGGCATCGTCTACTTCGAACGCATCGTACGGGAAGCGGGCGTCGCGACCGCCATCTATGAGGCGCTCCGGCACACCAACGCCGAGATCGTGGTGTTCACCCTTTCGCTCGTCATCGGTCTGCTCACCGGCATCTCCATCGCCTTCATTTCGATAGTTTTCCCCATCATCAGTCCGTTCCTCATACAGAACGGGACGCTCGACATGCCGCTCCTCGCCTTCGCCTACACCGGCGGCTTCACCGGTGTCATGCTCTCCCCCACCCATCTCTGTCTCATCGTGACGACCGATTATTTCAAGACGCGGCTCTCGGCGGTCTACCCGCTCATCCTGCGGGCGGGACTCACCATGACGCTCGGCGGCGGCATCTATTATATGGTATTGCGGATGGTGGCGTGATGCGAACGGTAGTATCTCTCGCGTTCCTGCTGGCGACGGCGCCCCTTGCGGCGGTCGACGCCCCGACGGTCCACTATTACGGCTTCACGGGAGAGCCGGTCGAACTTCGGCGCGTCGACGACGGCACGACGCCGTGGCCGGTCGTGAGCCGCGGCGCGACGCCGATGCCGCTCACCGGTCGCATCGGTATCAAACGCGACGGCACCGACCGGATAGAGTTCGTCGAACTCGCGCCGGGGAGCGATCCGTTCGCCGAGGCGCGGCGCCTCGCCGGAGAGCCGGGCGTCCGGTGGGCCCAGCCCGAATGGCTGGTGAAGATACGACCGCTCGCCGCGCCGGACGATCCCTACTATCCGCGCGAATGGCACCTCGACCAGATCGGCGCGCCGGCGGCGTGGGAGATAACGGCGGGGTCGCCGCACACCGCCGTCGCGGTCGTCGATTCGGGCGTCGACCGCACCCATCCCGACCTCGACGCGAACCTCGACGCGGGAAAGGACCTCACGGGTGGCGGCTCGACCGATTGCGACCGACCGACCTCGGGCGGCGACGCGTCGCTCATCGCGGCGCACGGCACCTGCGTCGCGGGACTCATCGCCGCCGAGAAGGACAACGGCATCGGCGTCGTCGGGGTCTGCCCGCTGTGCCGTGTGATACCCGTCAAATTGCTCCGCTACGATGAGACGATGATACCGGTCAGCCGCATCTACGACGCCATAGCCGCGGCGGTCGACGCCGGGGCCGACATCATAAACAACAGTTGGGGCGACGAGGACACCGACGCGTCGGGGAACTGTATCGCGGTACCGCTCGACAGTTACCGCGCCGAAGCGATACGCTACGCCAGGGAACACGGGCGCGCCGGCCGCGGCGCCCTCACCGTGTGGGCCGCCGGTAACTCGTCGTGCGACGCAACGCTCAACGAGAATCTGAAACTGCCGGACATCCTCGTCGTTTCGGCGCTTGCCGCCGATGGATCATTCGCCGAATATTCCAACTACGGCGGCCCGGTCGACCTCTGCGCCGGCGCCGCGAACTGGACGACCGATATCACGGGGCGCGACGGGGTGAACGACCGCCTCGCCGCCGGACCGACCGGCGCATATGACCACACCAACCAGTTCAGCGGCACCTCCGCGGCGGCCGCGGTCCTGTCGGGCATCGGGGGACTTCTGTACAGCGCCAACCCGCTCCTCTCGTTCGCCGAGGCGCTCACCTGTCTACGAGAGCACACCACCGCCCCGACGGCCGACTGTCCCGCGGGCGGATGGATCGCATCTTCCGGCGACCCTTATGCCCCGGCGGGGGCGCAACGCTCGCCCTGCTTCGGCTTCGGGCTTCCCGACATCGAGGCCCTGCTCTCGGGCGCCCGCGACGGCTCCTGCGGCCCCGTCTACAGCGGGTGCGACACCGATGCGACCTGCGGAGAGGGCTTCACCTGCGACACGACCCGCCGCGAATGCAGGAAGACCATACAGCCGGAGCGCCCCGCCGCCTCGGGAGGCTGCGCGATCGTCCTGCTGGAATGACACGCCGCCCGGCCCCATCAAAAAGTTGATTATCTCCCGCATCATGTTACAATCGCCCGGTTATCAACGATAGAGAGTGCGACCATGACCTCTTTCATTCGCTGGCTGAGCAGCCGGAAAGCCATCATCGGTTTCGCGATACTGCTTTTCGTCACCTTCCTCTCCTCCGAATGGTTCCTCCTCTCCAAGGCACAGCACGCCGCCGACAGCGCGGTCCACCACCTGGAAACGACACTTTCGGCCAAGGGCGACCCGCGCGCGGTAGAACAGGCGCGGGACTTCGCCGAGAACTATCGCGCCGACGGGATCGGACTGTTGCCCTCCTTCCTCGTCACGCTGGTCCTCGAGATACTCCTGACCTTCCTGTTCCTCATCTTCCTGCGCAAGGTCCTCTACATCCCGCTCATGAAACTGGCGGCGGTGTTCGAATCGCTCAAGGAGGGCGATTTTTCCCAGCGGGTCGAGATAGCCAACGATCACGACCTCGCGCCGCTCGTTGACGGGTTCAACCGCACGGCCGGCAACATCGAACACATCCTGAAGACCATCCGCACCAGTTCCGAACAGGTGCTCACCTCGGCTCAGGAGGTATCGTCGGGCAACAACCAGCTATCCATCGCCACCCAGCAGATGGCCTCCTCGCTCCAGCAGACCGCCGCATCGGTCGAAGAGATAACCGCATCCATACAAGAGGCGGCGGGGCTCTCGGCGGAGGCGGCGACCAAGATGCGCCGCACCACCTCCGACGCCGAGACCGGCGCCAGGATGCTCGCCGAGATGGCCTCGGCGATGGGCACCGTGAAGGCGTCGGGCGACAAGATACAGGAGATCGTCAATGTCGTGAACGACATCGCGTTCCAGACCAACCTGCTCGCGCTCAACGCCGCGGTCGAGGCGGCGCGTGCCGGCGAGGAAGGCAAGGGCTTCGCAGTGGTCGCGAGCGAGGTGCGCAGTCTCGCGGCGCGGAGCGCCGACGCGGTCACCGAGATAAAGGAACTGGTCGAGAAGAACGAAGAGAACATACAGAACGCGACGGCGCTCTCCACGCAGACGACCAAGGTACTTCTCCAACTGGTCAGCCGCGTGCAGGAAGCCAGTCTTTCGATACAGGACATCGAGAAACGGTCGAAAGAACAGGCAAGCGGCATCCACCAGATAAATTCGGCCATCATGCAGATGGACGAGGTCACCCAGCGCAACGCCTCGCTCGTCGAGGAACTCGCGAGTTCGGCCGAGGATATGGCGAACATCTCGCGGCAATTGGCGTCGGAACTGGAGAAGTTCCGCGTCTCGGAGCAAAGCCCCGCCCGTCCCCGCTTCAACGAACCCGCCCCGACACCCGCGCCGCCGAAGGGGCGCATCCCGAGCGCGGCGCCGGCACCCCGTCCCGCGCCCCCTCCCCCGTCCGCCGCGAACGCGAAGAACCAAGAGAACAGTTTCTTCGATGATGACCAGTTCGAAGAATTCTGACCGATACCTTCTTTTGCGGCTCCTCGCGTTCTGCCTCGCGGCGGGGCTCGCCTGCACGCGGAACACCCCGGCGAGCGTCGATACCGACATACTTCCGAAGGCGCCGAACGACCGTATACGCGACTACCTTGAGATCGTTGATTCGGTCGGCGGACGACCACTCCGTGACGGAAGAAAACTCTTCCTTTCCCGTGCCGACGGCGAGGTGCGCCACCTCTTCGTGCAGGAGCCGGACGGCTCGACCCGTCAACTGACCCGCGGCCCCGACGCGATCGACGACTACGCGGTGAGCCCCGACGGGTCGAAGATCCTCTACCTCTCCTCGCAGGGCGGCAACGAACAGTACGACATCCATCTGCTGACGGTCGCCGACGGCGCGACGCGACCGCTCCTCGCCGATCCGGCGGTGAAGACCGAGAACCCCGTCTGGATCGACGACCGCTCCTTCCTCTATCTTTCGAACGAGGTCAACAAACGCGACTTCTATCTGTACCTTTACGATCTCCCGGCCGGCACGAGCAGGCTACTTGTCGAAAAAAAGGGGGTACAGGCCATCAGCGACGCGCTGGGCGCCGACCGGATACTTTTTCACACCATATTGAGCAACTCATCGACCGTTCCCTATCTGGTCGAGAAAGGGAGCGCCCGCAAATTGAAGGGCGCACAGGAGGACCGGCTCTACCGTACGATCGGATTCCTGCGCGACGGAACGATGCTGGTCATCACCGACGAGGGAAGCGATATCGAATACCTGCAGATACGCGACCGTGGCGGCAAACGGAGCACGGTCCACGCCGGCGCCTGGCCGGTGGAGCAGGCCCTCATCGAAAAAGAGGAACGCGACCGCGCCGTATTCTGCACCAATGAGGAGGGATGGTCGGTCTGCCACCTCTGGCATCGCGGCGTCATACGGGAACTGCCGACCGGACGCGGCATCGCGACGCTCACCGACTTCGCCGGCGGCCGCCTGTGGTACACGCTCTCGCGCCCCGACGCCATACCGCGTCCCTTCGTGCTTGATGTCGCGGGCGGCGCGCCCGAACCCTTCGGCATCACCGATGCGCGCGGCGTCGACATCGCCGCCTTCGTCGCCCCCGAAACGCGCCGCGCGGTCTCCTTCGACGGCCTTTCGGTGCCGTATCTTCTTTTCCTTCCCAAGGGAGCGACGCCCCCGTACCGCACCATCACACACTATCACGGCGGCCCCGAAGGACAGGCACGCGCCGGGTTCAATCCCATGTTCCAATACTATCTGAAGAAGGGGTTCGCCATCGCCGCGCCCAATGTGCGGGGCTCCACCGGTTACGGCAGGCGCTACGGCGCACTCGACAACTACAAACTGCGCATGGACGCGGTCAGTGACGCCGGCGCGGTGATGAACGATCTGGTCGCCCGCGGCGTTTCGTTCCCCGACCGCTTCATCGCCATGGGCGGCAGTTACGGCGGCTTCATGACGGTCGCTTCGATGGCGCAATTCCCCGACCGCTACCGTTGCGGCGTGAATGTGGTCGGCGTGGTCGACTTCATCAATTTCCTCAGGAACACTCGCTCATACCGCAAGGCGCTCCGCGAGGCGGAGTACGGCCCACTCGAGGACGAGGCGTTCCTCCGCGCGATCAGCCCCACCACCATGGCCGACCGCATAAAAGGAAAACTTTTCATCGCCCACGGCGCCAACGATCCGCGCGTCCCGGTGAGCGATGCCTATATCCTCGCCGAGAAACTCACCGCCGTCGGGAACAAGCCCGAGATGCTCATATTCGACGACGAAGGGCATGGGTTCCGGAAGAAAAGGAACCGCATCGAATTCAACGAGCGCGCCGCATCCTTCATCAACACCTGCGCGCCTCTTCAGTGAACCGAGAACGAAAACCTTTTTTCTGACGCAACAGACATTCGAAAGACTTTTCCTGTTCGGCGAAAAAAGAGAGCCTTTTCACCAAAATAAACATTCCTTGCCTCGAGCAGTTCGTATCTGGCTTTTCAGAAAGGAAATACCTCCTGACGGTGACGAGGCGCGAGCCGTCATCTTCCACAATGACGATTTTTTAACAAAAAATCTCTCTTTTTTTTCCATTGATAAGAGCTCTCGAATGCCTTTCTTATTGGCATTCCAGAATAACTGATCCTGCCTCACCCCTATTTTTCAACCCTCTTTTCATCCCGATATCACATAAAGCCCGAAATGACGCGGCGACAAGAATGTTTAACTCTTGAATGCCATATACGAAAAGGCATTTACGAATAACAGCCAGGCAACACCATGTTATTATTATGCTTTTTCTTTTCGAACTTTTATTCTTCTAAAAATCAGGTGTTAGCAAAAACGATAAAAAAGAAAACAAACAGCCGAACTCCCTTATTCTTTTGATTTTTTTAAAGAAAAAGGTTGACAAATCTCCCTTTTCTGCTAATAATGCTTTTGTCGTTTAGTAACCCGAGTTATGGAGGAGAACATCCATGGCGAAGAAGAACACACTGATCGCGAAGACGAAGACCGATTTCCTCAAGGTGATGAAGGACGGCCTTGCGAAGCATGTCGCGCTGACCAACGAGCAGACCAAGAAAGTGTACGATGTGTTCGTTCAGATCATGAAGGACACCATCGCCAGCCAGAACAAGCTCAACCTCAACGGCATCGGCACCTTCAAAGTGTCGAACCGTAAGGCGCGCATGGGCCGCAATCCGCAGACGGGCAAAGAGATCAAGATCAAGGCCTCCAAGACCGTCGGCTTCCGTCCCACCCCGAGCTTCAAGAAGGAACTGTAAGAAAGTCGTTCCTCGAGAACCGTTTTTCGCCACCTCCCGGCAACGGGAGGTTTTTTTTTGCCTAGAATCGATCCTCGGAAGACGGGAGCGGCGAGGGTTCCGGCACCGTGTGCCATGATGCGTTTCTGAATCGCGGACGCTTGGCGAGATCCCGGCGTGCCGCGGAAGGTATCGAGCCACGCAGATGGAGCGAGGAAACGCTCATCAGGCCGCACCGGCTGACATCGCGTTCGATCGACATCGGAAGCGCGTCGAGTTTACGCTGGACATATTCGGCGGGGAAATTATACCGCTGCGTCTCCACGACGCGACCGACCCCTCGTCCCTCGCGAATGCAATAGGCGTTACCCGGCAGGCTGTAGATGCGTTCGACCCCGTTCTCGGAAAAAGGTGCCGTAACGAAAGGCAACGAGGAAAGGAAAAGCGCGCAGAGGGCTACGCGCCGCTGCCAGCCGCGAAGAAAGATGACGGCCGCGGCCAGCCCGTAGAAGATCGCGAACCAGAATGCCCCGGCCTGCCGGAGCGGTACGAGCGTCGGATCGGACAGCACGGAGAGAAAACGCATATCCTCGGTCAGGATGTGCGCCGCCACCTCGGCGGGTATCAGGAGAAATGATGCGACCGACGGCAGGAAGGGGAACAGGATCTGCACCGGTATCAACAGCAGCACCACGAGACCGGCGAACGGGATGACGATGAGGTTCGCGAGCGGCGCAAGTAACGGCAGAAAACCGGAAAGTTCGGCCGAGACCGGCAGCAGGAAGAAATTTATCAACACGGTCAGCGACACGATGGAAACGATCCTTGACCGGGAGAGGCGGCGCCACACCATGATGACGGTGAATACCGAAAGAGCGCTCATGATGAAACTCCAACTGCCCATGCTGCGCGGCAGTATCATCGCGGTGGCGATGAGCGACCACAGGAACATCTGGAACGGATGCGCCGGCACGCCGGTCACAAGGAAAAGATCGAACAGGAACAGGAACAGCGCGGCGCGCACGGTCGGGGCGCCCCAACCGGTCAGGGAAAGGTACCAGAACAGTACAAGCGACTTGATCGCGATGCTCAACAGGAGGGCGCCCCGCGGCGAAAACGCGGGGGAAAAGGCAAGCAGACGCGTCACGAAATGGAGCAGGAGGAACAAGAGACCGATATGGAACGCCGATATCGCGACGACATGCATTGTACCGGTCTTGAGGAACGCGGCCCGCTCATCGGCGGAAAAAAGCCGCTTGCCGGTCGCAAGGGCGAGCAGGACCGTCGAGTCGCTTCGGGTGCGGATAAGATCGTTCAGTTGCTTGCGAAGGCCACGATCAGGGACCTTTTCAAAGGAGGAGAGGAACGGCAGTCCGCGATCCTGCATCACCGCAGTATCGAAGAACGCTATCTCATCTCCCTTCCGGGGGATCACCGTGCCATCGTGACGGAGGACCGTGCCGTTCTCGAGGCGGATGACCTCGCTATCGGCCGTATCGACCTCATGCGTCTCCTTCATCGGCAGGATATCCCTCGCCGCCGTGACATGGCCAGCCGTCGCGAACAGGAAGGCCGCTATCACCGACGCCGCGTACGAGCGCTGGGACAGGAACGCGGCAAGCGCCATGACGCCCACGGCGATCACGAGCGGCGCACCGCCATAGTAGGAGCAGAAGAATAGGACTGGGGGGAGCAGGTACCGTGCCATGCGCCCATGATAAAAGAACCGCCGCCATTGTCAAAAAGAGTCCGTCTGGACTTTTTCGACTCCGTCGGTATATCATGGGGACAGAGGAGGAGTCCCGTGAAGAAACTTCTGGTCGTGCTGCTTGTCCTTATCGCCGGAGCGGCGTTCTATCTTTACGACCGTACCGCCGGGTACCGGGAAGTGCGGCTGTGTCTCGTGGTGTCCTCGGACCTCGGCGCCGGTGACCGGACGCAGACCATGGCGCGCGCCGTCACGGCGATACGGGACCTTTCCCGCTCCTGCGACGGGCAGACCATCGTCGTCGATGCCGGCGGACTCATCGGCGGCGACACCGCCGAATGGATCGTGCGCACCGATCCGGCCCTCCCTCTTCCTGAGGCCGCCTTTCTTACCGCGGCGGGATATCGTTCCTTGAACCTTTCCCCCGGCTATTTTCGTCTCGGCGCATGGCGCGTCCTGCAACTCCTGCAACAGTCGGGCGTCTCTGCGATGACCGTCAATGTCACCGGCGGCACACCGCAACGGCTGGAGGTCGACGGCGTCTCTCTGACGCTGTACGGCCTTTCTCTTTCCCCCGATATCGCGGCCCTGCCCACCGGCATCTTCGAGGGGATGACCTTCCAACAGCCGTTCAGTTCCTCTCCGTTCGCATCCGGAGAGCAGGCCGGAGACCTTGCCATCCTTCTGCTCCACTCCGACAGCGTTTCCTTCGCCGGCGCCTCGCGCATGGAATCGGCCGATCTTCTTTCCTCCATTCATACCCAATTCCCCTTCCTGCGCCTGATCTTCAGCGACATTCCCTTCCCCTCCCGGCTTTCGTCGGACAGATCGGAAGGTCCCCGACTGATATCCTTTACCCCCGGAAAGCCCTCACTCTCGGTGACCGACATCCGCATCATAAAGCATGACGGGCGCTCTCGCGGCATAATCGCCGGGATGAACACCCGCTCCATAGACATCGCAAGAACGCCTCCCGACCCGCAGATGCGCGCCGTTCTCTCCTCGTTCGGGGAAAAGGTCGCCGCCGCCGCCGGACAGGTCGTCGGGACGACCCTGACCGGTATAGACCTTGCCCGGTCAAGGTCCGGCGACAATTCGACCCTGCGTCTTTTCCACGAAACGCTTCTCGCCATCGCCGCCGATGCCGGTCACCGCGCCGACATCAGCATCGCGATCCACCCCTTCAGCGACATGACGAGGCGGCCCGGCGCGAAGATCGCTCTTTCCGATGTCGCGAGCATGGTGCCGCAGGACCGCTTCCCCGTGCTTATCAGGATATCCGGCGCGCGTCTCGACGACCTCCTTGCTACCGCCACGGAGGCCTATCCTTCCGACACCGTGGCCCTTTTCCCCTTCTCCTACCGGATCGGCAGCGATGGCTCTTTTCTCTTCACCGATCGCCGGTTCTCTCCCGACCGGCGCTATATCGCCGTGATGGACGGGCGTATCGCCGATCTTCTCCTCGGCGCCGAGGATGAAGAGGTCTCCTTCGAGTCGGCGCTTCCCGAAACACTCGCCTCCCGTTTGACCCGCGCCTTCCCCTCGCATCTTTCGGCCCCCTTCGCGCCCCTCTGGAAGCGCGAATGACCTTTTTGCTTGCAATCGGCCCCTGTCCCATTATGATGTTTTTCGCACTCATACTGATCGTGGAGGTAACATGAAAGACCATCAGGTACGGGACATCACGCTCAAGGATGCGGGCCGCAAGGCGATAGAACTCGCCGAGATCGAGATGCCGGGGCTCATGGCGGTGCGCGAACGCTACGCGAAGATAAAACCGCTCAAGGGAGCGCGCATCACCGGGTCGCTCCACATGACGGTCGAGACGGCGGTGCTCATCGAGACGCTGAAGGCGCTCGGTGCCGATGTGCGCTGGGCCTCCTGCAATATCTTCTCGACGCAGGATCACGCGGCGGCGGCCATCGCGGCCTCCGGCACGCCGGTCTTCGCGTGGAAGGGAGAGACGCTCGAAGAATACTGGGAATGCACCTTGAGGGCGCTCTCATTCCCGAAGGGGCGGGGACCGAACCTCATCGTCGACGACGGCGGCGACGCGACGCTCATGATACACAAGGGCGTGGAGATCGAAAAGAACCCAAAACTGCTTGGGAAGAAGACGGGCAACCGCGAACTCGACATCGTCATGCGCATCCTAGCCCGTGAACACAAAAAGAACCCGACCAAGTGGCGCGACATGGTCAAAGCTCTGCGCGGCGTCAGCGAAGAGACCACCACCGGCGTCCACCGGCTCTACGAGATGATGAAGGAGGGGAAACTGCTCTTTCCCGCCATCAATGTCAACGATTCGGTCACCAAGTCAAAGTTCGACAATAAATACGGTTGTCGCGAATCGCTCGCCGACGGCATCAAGCGCGGCACCGATGTGATGATCGCGGGCAAGATGGTGGTCGTGTGCGGCTACGGCGATGTCGGCAAGGGGTGCGCCCAGTCGATGCGTTCCTACG
>JAKLFG010000100.1 GCA_022711315.1 bacterium
ACGGCGCATCGACCCAGTTGCACGAAACGGAACTGGTGGTGGAAAAGTACGATCCGCAGTACGGGAAACTCTGGGAGGACCGCGACACCGAGAACGCGGCATACCGGGCCATAGCGGTCATCGCGCGCGGTGCGGAAAGGTCCTTTATCTTTCAGAAAGGGGGCGATATCCTCGTCAGGCCGACCGACTGACCGTCTAGGCGAACACCTTGCGTCCCATGAAACGGAGCCGCCAGACGCCGAAGAGCGCCTCTTTGAATATCTTGCCGCTCATCTTCGAAACGCCCAGTTCGCGGTCGGGGAAGACGATGGGGTATTCCTTGATGTTCGCGCCCACCAGTTTGGTGCGGAACGACATTTCTATCTGGAACCCGAAGCCGGAGAGTTTGAGGTCGCCGGTGATGACCTTTTTCAGCATGTCGGCGCGCCAACACTTGTACCCGGCGGTCACATCGTTCTGCCGCAGGCAGAGGATGATCCGGGCGTAGAGACTGCCGCCGCGTGAAATGATGCGGCGCGAAAGATCCCAGTTCTCGGTGCCGCCGCCCTTCACATAGCGTGAACCTATGACCACATCGGCCCCTTTGTCGATCTCCTCTACGAAGCGGGGGAGATACTTGGGCTGGTGCGAGAAATCGGCGTCCATCTGGACGATGATGTCATAACCGCCTTCGATGAGCCGCTGGAAGCCGTCGATATAGGCGGCACCGAGCCCCTTTTTCTCTTTGCGGACATGGAGTTTCATCCACGGGTTGTCCTTCTGGAAGCCGCGTACGATGTCGGCCGTGCCATCGGGCGAACTGTCGTCCACCACGAGTATGTCGGCTGTCGGCAGGGCACCCCGCACCGCCTGCGCGATGGCGAGGATGTTCTCCTTCTCGTTGTAGGTCGGGATACATACCGCGATCTTGTGGGACATGTGGTCACCTCTCGAAAAGAACGGACGAGTATATACGGGGAAAAGCCGCCGAAGCAACATAATTTCAACGCCATCGGCTCTTTTTTTGACATTTTCGACGCTTGCGGCTATCCTCTCCGGCGTAGGATATTGTTTTTTCAACCCAATAGGAGGGAACGATGAACATCGAAAGAAAAGACCGGCTCGAGATGACCGGTTTCCTGGCCAATGTCAAGATAGACGGTATCTACAACACCTTCCCGCTCGTGGACATCAACGAAGAGGGCATCGGTATCCATGTGCCGGTCCAGTTGCCGGTTAAGGAGGGCGACCAATTCGAGATCCGTTATGACATCATCGACGAGAAGTACGGCAGTTTCGACACGAAGGTCAACTACCTCATAAAGAAAGAAGGCGTCGCGGGCACCGGCATCGTCAGGCGCATCCTGCCGATCAACAACAAACTGAAACTGGTCGGTCTCAAGATGGATTACATCGCCGATGAGGCGAAAGAGGCCAAGGAGAAGGTCAAAAAGGCGCGCGAGATAATAAAGAAACTCAACGATTTCCCGAAATCCTACATCGAGTTCGGGTTCCAGGTCGAAGAGCAGGCGCGCGATCCGCGACTCCGCGGCTATCCCACTTTCGAAGGGGTCATCGCGACCGAGGACCACATGCTCAAGTTCCTCGTGGACGCCGAGTACGAATACCTCTTCCTCGACAACGACTATGTCTCCATCAAACTGCCCATCAAGGGGCCGAACGGCGACTTCTTCGTCATCCAGGGCCATGTCAAGGAGAACCACATCTTCAATATGTACAAAAATCTCATCAGCGTCGAACTCGATGTGTGGGACAAGAATGATCAGGAACTGCTCAAACGCGAACTGACCCGGCACAACATCGAGAGCGAGGACATCCTCCGCTTCCCGCGCTGATCCGTCGGTCAGCCCCGCGCCGCCATCGGATAGACTTTTTTCTTATTCCTTGCAGAAATCCCTGCCGGTGCCGATGGTCACGACATCCTGAAAGTCACCGGTGATGCTGTACTCGTCGATCTTCACGCGGAATATCGCCACCGCGGGATCGCGGTAGAACCCTTCGAGATGGGGGAACCGTTTGATGAGGAGCGCCGCGTACTGGTCGCGGTCGTCCACCAGTTCGTAGGCGGTGCCGTGGGCCGTCACCGAGAAGGCGCGGTGCGTGTCGCGCTCTTCGTTCCGGTGGTCCGATATGTTGAAAGCATTCTTGCCATTCTTCTTGAGGTTCTTGTATTTGCGGGTGGTTCGTGGCGTCCCGAAAAAGAGGCAGTGGAGATCCTTCGAAAAGGTGTAGCAGACAAGACCCGTGTGGAGTTCGTCCCCGGTGTCGGTCGCAAGCGTCGCGAATCTCTGGGCACCGAGCACATCGATTATTTTAATGAGAGCCGCCTGTTTCGATATAGCCATCTGTTCACTCCTTCAACGGTCCGGTCGATGATACCGTAGAGCGGATGTTATTGCAAATTTACTCGGCGTAGAAGACGCCGCGCAGGTCCTCGGTGGTCGAGATCGAGCCGCCTTTCCTGAACGAGACCGCTTTCCACTGGTAGTACATGCCGCTTTCGAGCGCCGGCCCTTCGTAGTCATAAGAAATTGTTGCCGAGCCGTTCACATTTATGCCGTCTAAATCCTTTTCCCAGACGAGATCGCCGTAAAGGTTGTAGACCTTGAGGTTGTAGGCATCCTCGCTCGAATCGTCGGCCCAAGTGAAGAGGGGGGTGCCGCTCACCGCCTCGGGCGACTCCGCGCCGGGCGAGAAGATGGCGAGCGCCTCGGTTATCTTGAAACTGTCGAGCGTCTTGGTCATGGCGGAGGTCGATATCTCGAAATGGACGATCTGTGTTCCGGCGATGTTCGGATCAGGGTCGCGCACCAGCCCGTCGTTCTCGTAGGCGGCGAGGACGACATATGTTCCCTCCGGCACGCCCGTGATCTCGAAGGCGTTGTCGATGTTCGGCGCGGCGGGCGGTTCGGGGGCGCGCAGGCCGGGGGCGACCACGCCGGTCACGAGCGTTTCGTGGAAGGTCGATTCGGGGATGAGCACCACCGAGGTCTTCGAGCCGCCCGGGGCGTTGACGATGTTGACCGACCCGGTGACGCTACCGCCAGCGAACTCTTTGGCGGCGAGCGTGACGCCGGTGATGTCGGCGGCCGCGACCGTCACCGCCTTTTTCTCAAGGTAAAGTCCTTTTTTGTAGGCGGCGATGGTGTAGTCGCCCGGCGCTACATTGAAGATGGTGAATGCGCCTTTCTGGTCGGTGTAGTTGTAGGGGCAGGGGGGCGCGGCGCATTCAGCGACAATGAGCGCACCTCCGACGCCGGAGGCGAGTTCGCCGCTCACCGCGGCGCGTCCTTTTTCGTCATCCTTGACCGGCAGGAGGCCGATCTCGGTCAGTTCGGACGAGTATTCCCATGCGCTCGACGGCAGGTCGGCCGTTTCGGGGTCGAACTGAGTGAGCGTCACCGGCAGGGCGGGACGCATGAGCGAGGGGTAGGGAATGTGGTCGTCGGCCGATGCGTAGAGGGTGTAGATGTCGCCCGTCGCCGGGTCGCCGTGGCTGTTGCGCGGCACCGCTATCTCGATGGACCACGAGCCGTCGACTGCCGTCTTGACCACATCGGTCGCAATGCCGTCCTTGGTGTTCTGCGCCATCACGAGCGCATCCTTGATGGCCGCATCGGTCTCGAGGTCGAACACCTTCCCCTTCAAATAGACCTTGGTCACGCAGGCGGTGCGGTTCGCCTGGTCGGTTATCCCTTCGCAGACATAGCCATCGTCGCAGGCGTCGGCGGCGAGCGGATCGCAGGCGTCGACGCAGTAATAGTCGCCCTTCACCCGGTCGAAGAGGCACACGCCGTCGTCGGCGCATTCGATCTTCGTCGGGTCGCATGTCCCGGTCGTGTTCTCATCCTTTTTTTCGCAGGAAACAAAAGACAGGGCGATGAGCGCGAAGAAGAGTACGCGATTCATGGCATCCTCCTTTTTCACCATGGCATACCGACATAAAATATCCCTTTGAGGTCCTCCGAGGTCGAGATGGGGGCCCCCGATTTGAGCGAGGTGACGCGCCACTGGTAATAGCCTGCGAGCGGGCCGCCGTCGTAGGGCTCTTCGATCTGCGTGACGCCGGTCGCTCGCGGGACCGTTTTTTCCCAGACTATCTCGCCATAGGCGTTGAACAGTTTGAGGTTGTAGTGCGTCTCGCTCGAATCGTCCTTCCAGACGAAGACGAGGTCCACCGCGTCCACCTGTTCGGGGCCGAGCGCACCGGGAGAGACGATGTCTATCGCGCGGGTCACCTTGAAGTTGGAAAGGGAGATGTCCCAGATGTCGCCGACCGCCGGCATCTCGAGATGAAGCACCTGCGTTCCCGCGATGTTCGGATCCGGGTCGCGCACCAGCCAGTCGTTCTCGAACGCGGCGAGCACCACATACTTTCCCGCCGGGATGCCGGTTATCGTGTAGGCGCCGCTGATGGTCGGCGCCTCGGGCGGTTCGGGGGCGCGTAGGCCGGGGATGATCTCTCCCTTGTCGAAGCCGGGGATAAATGTCTCCTCGGCCATCATCACGACGCTTGTCGTGAGCCCGCCGCCGCCGTCGACGATGTTGACCTGCCCGGTTAT
>JAKLFG010000101.1 GCA_022711315.1 bacterium
GGGATGACGACCTCGTCGGGCACGGTGTCATCCTCCGGTTCGACGATCGTGTCATCATCGGGAAGCGGCGTGTCATCCGCCACATAGCGGACACCGCCGGTGAGCGTGCGATCCCCGAGCGGCGCATCGGCCGTTATCGCCGCATCGAGCAGGCCGCTGTCGGTGTGCAGGGTGAAGACTATCGTCATGGCGCCGAACTGCTGGGTCCCCTCATCGTCCCAGTAGGTGTACTGTCCGGCGTAAGTGTGCTCAGTGAAGCCGCCGCCCTCGTGCGACATGTAGAACCCCGAGGGGGCGAGGCTGATGTCCAGCATGTATTCGAGGGTCTCTTCGTTGTACATTATGGAAACATGATCAACACCGTCGTTGAAGTCCCACTCGCCGAGCAGGTCCTGCGGGTCGAGCACGATATCGGCGTCAGGCAGGATATCATCGGTAGCGATGTCATCCTCGTCGGGTTGATCGATCTCGCTCGTTTCGTCGTCGGTCGGGCTGGTATCGTGGGGGATCGGTTCGTCGGTAAGAACCGTGTCGTCGTCGCTGCCGGACTCAAAGCACGCCGCCACTTCGGCGGGACACTTCTCATTCGCGCATTGCTGACATTCCTGCTGAAGTTCAGCCGACATACAGAACTCGCCACACTGCTCCGACCCGCAGGCCCGCAGGGCGTCGAACTGCGCCTGCGCTGCAGCGGTCCCTTCCGCGCGGCAGGTGGCGGCACATTGGAGATCCATCGCGCAGACCGAGGCGCAATCAATGAGTTCCGAACAGTTCTTTTCACCGAACTCGGCCGCGCCTATGACATAGACCGCGAAGTTCGAGAAGTGGCCGACCTGCGACATGATGGGGTCGCCCGCCATGATCGGATCGCCCGCCATGATGGGGTCGCCCGCCATGATCGGATCGCCCGCCGCCGCGGTGCCGACCGCGCCGGTACCGTTGCTGTACCCGGCCGAATGCCAGCCGCCGTCCCGCTCCACCGCGGTGACCGCGACCGCGCCTTCCGATTTGGCGGCATCGATCTTCAGCGTCATCATGACCTGTTTCTTGAACACCAGCCCGTCGGGGCCGAACTTCCAGACCGCGCTGGAGAGTTTTTCACTCTCGGGGCGCCCATCCTTCGACAGTTTCTCTATCGTTATCTCGGTGTCCTTGTCGAGCGCATCGGCCGGTATCTCGACCTTCGCATCGCCGTCCTTGCTCTCGACGGTGCCACCCTCGGAGGCCTTGATCGTCTTTTTCACCACATCGTCGGTCTTCTTGGTCCCGTCGCACCCCGCCGCGAACGGCAACGCGACGCACAGCATAAGCACCCAGAACAACTGTTTCATCGGTTCCTCCTTTCGTTGTCATCGAACTTCCGCAACGGAACGGGCGCAGTGTACCCAGCGCGTCCCGAAAAGCAACCCTATAGACGACGCGACGCATCGTTTATTCGACCGCATCACGGCCTCCCCGACGATAACGCTTGATTTTAGTGACGGAAACGGTATGATGCCTTTGTTTTTTCGTGATAACGGAGGAGGCCCATGTACAAGTGCTTCAACTGCAACAAGGCGCTCGAAGAACTTGACGATATCCGCGGCAAGGTCGGTCGGCAGGACACCTGCCCCCACTGTTACGCCGACCTGCACTGCTGCATGAACTGCCGGTTCCACGACCCCGGCTACCCGAACGAGTGCCGCGAGACCTCGACCGCCTTCATCCGCGAACGGGACAAGCAGAACTTCTGCGCCGCGTTCGAGTACAAGCATTCGGAGGAAGGCGACGACAACGAGGAACTCGACGCCAAGTCGAAACTCAACAACCTGTTCAAACTGTAGCGTTCCGACCGCGATAGCAAGGGGAAGGGGGTATCGATCATGACGAAAGGTTTTTACCGCTTTATGTGCATGGCGACGGCGGCGGTGATGTCCATCATCGGCTGCGGTCCCGAAAGCGATCCGCCGCTGGAATACGGCCCCGGCCCGACCGACTACGACCAATATCAGACCGACGAATACGAAGACGCTTTGCTCTACGCTGATCCTTACACCGAATATGATGATGATTTAGTCCAGCCCGACACCGACGAACCGGTCATTTCGGACGATCCGCCGATGGAGTATGGCCCGATACAGACCGACTACGACGGCTTGGTGGCCGACTACGACGGCATCATCGAACAGCCCGACGAGATGACCACCGACTACGGCCCGGTATCCCGGTCGTTCAAGAAGAAATGAGCATCAAGCGCGTCGCCAAGCGGGCGCTGCTCCCACTCAAACAGCACTATGAGCGGCGACTCCATGAACTGCGCTACCTCTTCTTTGAGTTGACCCACCGCTGTAACCTCGCCTGCATCCACTGCGGCAGCGACTGCCAGAAGAACGACACCATACCCGACCTCCCCGCCGACAAGATACTCGAGACGCTCGACGGCATCAAGACGAAGTACGACAGCCACAAGGTGATGATCGTCCTGTCGGGCGGCGAACCGACCATCTACCCCGGCGTCTGGGAACTGGGCAAGGAGATCATCAAGCGCGAATTCCCGTGGGGGATGGTCACCAACGGCTTCGCGTGGGACGCCGACATGATACAAAAGGCAAAGGCGGCGCGGATGCATTCGGTCACCGTGTCGCTCGACGGACTCGAAGAGACGCACAACTGGCTGCGCGGCGACAAGAAGTCGTTCCGCAAGGCGTTGAACGCCATCGACCTGCTGATCAAGAACCCGTTCTACCGCGTGATGGATGTCATCACCTGCGTCAACAAGCGCAACATCGGCGAACTCGACAAGATATACGACCTCGTGAAGTCGATGGGACTCACACGGCGGCGGTTCTTCACAATCTCCCCCATCGGTCGCGCGGTGCAGACCCCCGACCTCTTCCTCGACAAAGAGCAGTTCCACTACCTCATGCAGAAGATACTCAGCTACCGCAAAAAACCGGGAATGAAGGTCACCTACTCCGAATCGGGCTATCTCGGCTGTTACGAACACCGCGTCCGCGGCCACGACTGGTTCTGCCGCGCCGGGGTGAATGTCGCCGGCATCATGGTGAACGGCGACATCCTCGCCTGCCCCAACATCGACCGCCGTTTCAAGCAGGGCAATGTCTTCGAACAGCCCTTCATCGATGTCTGGGAGCACGGCTACAAGGAATTCCGCGACCGGAAATGGATGCGGACCGGCGACTGCGTGAAGTGCTCCGAATGGCGGCTCTGTCAGGGGAACCCGATGCACCTGTGGGACCTCGACGCGAACCGCACGAAACTCTGCCATCTGAAAGAGTACGAACTCGACCGGCCGCACCCTTCATAACGACACGCCCATTCCCCTTTCTACCTCTAAAATTGCTTTTTTTTCCTTTTCCGGTTACCTGTAGGCGGTCTTTTGGGAACCTTAACGGAGTACGCCATGTTCAAAGCCATAGCACGAAAGATATTCGGGAGCGAGAACGACCGTTTCCTCAAGATGTGCCGCCCCTATGTCGCCCGCACCAATGAACTGGAGGCCGAGGTCTCGAAACTGACGCGCGGCGACATGGTCGGCCGGTGCAACGACATCAAGCAGCGCCTTGCCAACGGCGAACCTATAGACCATGTCATCCCCGAGGTCTTCGCGATGGTCCGCGAGGCGGGCAAGCGGACGCTCAACATGCGGCATTATGATGTGCAACTCATCGGCGGCATCGTCCTGCACAAAGGGAAGATCGCCGAGATGAAGACGGGCGAAGGCAAGACGCTCGTCGCCACGCTCGCGCTCGTCCTCAACGCGCTGTCGGGCAAGGGGTGCCATCTCGTCACCGTCAACGACTATCTCGCCCAGCGCGACGCCGAATGGATGGGCAACATCTATAACTACCTCGGCCTTTCGGTCGGCGTGGTGCTCCACGGACTGTCGAACGCCGACAAGAAGAAGAACTACAACTGCGACATCACCTACGGCACCAACAGCGAGTTCGGCTTCGATTACCTGCGCGACAACATGAAGTACGAACTGGCGAACTATGTCCAGCGCGACCTCCATTTCGGCATCGTCGACGAGGTCGACTCCATACTCATCGACGAGGCGCGCACCCCGCTCATCATCAGCGGCCCGTCGGAGGATTCGACCGAACTGTACACCGTGGTCAATTCGGTGATGTACCACCTCAAGGAGACGACCCACTTCACCCGCGACGAAAAGGCGAAAAGCGCGGTGCTGACCGAGGACGGCGTTCGCAAGGTCGAGCAACTGCTGAATGTGCAGAACCTTTACTCACCCGACAATCTGCAACTGGTCCACCATGTCCAGCAGGCCTTGAAGGCGCACTTCATGTTCGCCAAGGAGGTCGACTACATCGTCCGCGACAATCGCGTCATGATCGTCGACGAATTCACCGGCCGCATCATGGAGGGACGCCGCTGGTCGGACGGGCTCCATCAGGCGATAGAGGCCAAGGAGGGGGTGAAGGTCGAGAGCGAGAACCAGACGCTCGCCACCATCACCTACCAGAACTACTTCCGCATGTACAAGAAACTCGCCGGCATGACCGGCACCGCCGACACCGAGGCGGCCGAGTTCGCC
>JAKLFG010000102.1 GCA_022711315.1 bacterium
GGTCGAGCGAGACATTGCGGGTGAGTTGGCAGAACAGGACGAGATCCTGCTGAGTGACCGATGAGGATATCTCTATCTCGCCGACATAGAGCGAGGTGAAGAGCCGGGCGAGCATGTCGAGATAATCCTCGCCGCCCCGCTTGCCCTTGAGCCGCTGGTCGTTGATGACGATGTCTGTGCCGTTGTAGCCGAAGTTTATCGTCGGCTGGGTCTTGAAGAAGGTTCGCAGGACATCGAGCGTCTTGTCGACCGCCTTTTTGACCGCCTCGTTCTGCTCGCCGTACATCTTGAGCGATTTCCAGAGCGCGAAGAAAGAGGAGGCGAACTCGTAGCCCTTCTGCTTTATCCCCTCGTCCACGGTGTCGAGGAAGGATCGCGGCGCCTCGCGCCCGGTGATGCGTTGGTCGGCCATTTAGAGCAGCCCTCCCTTTGAACGGATGATCTCCTCGGTCTCCTTGTTGCCGCAGGCGAGCCCTTTTTTAAGGAACAGTTTGACCACCGGGTCGGAACGGTGCCGGTCGAGGTGGCTTATCACCGCATCCTTGAGGTCGTGGAACGCGTCGCGTTTCAGGAGCGGCCCCGACAGTTTAAGCACCTTTTCGAGCGGCCGGATGGTATCGGAAAGGTTCTCGGTGCGGATGAGCGGGAGAAAGAGTTCCAGTTCGGCGCGTGGCAGTTTCTCGAATTCGGGCGCCTCGATGAACTTGAGTATGTGTCGCACGATGGGGCGTGTCGAGTCCACCCTGCCGATAAGCCGGAGCGTGGTGTCGCGGAGTGCCGGGACGCGCGAGAAGAGGAGCACCGCGACGAGGTCGTAGAGGTCCTGCCGTCTTTCAGCGATGATCTTTTCGAGATAGGTCTTCACCTCCGCCGGGTCGAGCTTGGCGAGGTTCGATTCCTGCAGGAGCCGGTTGATGACCGATTTTACCTGCGGGTTCTTGAGTTCGAGCAGTTTCTCGACCGACATGAGCCGGATATCCTTTTCGGGGCTGAACACCGCCTTTTCGAGCGCGGGGAGCGCCTCCTCGACCGAATAGGTCATAAGGACCGCTATCGCCTCGACCCGTATCTGTTTCTGCGGGTGGTTGATGACGCCGCGCAGGAGCGGGACGACCGCCGGATTGTTGAGCGCCTTGAGAAGCGACAGCCCGTTGCGTACGATGTGCCAGTCATCGTGGGCGAGTATCGGTTTGAGTATCTCCGGGTTGCGTATGGTCGGGCCGATCTTCTCGATCGCGGCGATGCGCAGTTCGGCCGACTGCAGTTCGCTCAGTTTCATCACGATGAAGGGAAGTTGCTGGGCCGGCACGACGGCGAGGAACTCGCCGAAGTAGGGGAACTGGTCCGGGGCGATGTTCTCGGCGATGCGGAAGGCGCGATTGATGAACTCCTCGTCGGCGATGTTCGCGATACCGCCCTTTATCTTCTGGTAAAACGCCTCATTGGTGGTGCGGAACTGGCCGCCTATCTTGAGGAGCGCCTTGAGGAATATCACCGCCTCCTTGACCGCGCCGAACAGGAGCAGGCGTTCCCAGAGGAGCGCGGCGGTCTCGACGAGGTCGTTGCGGACCTCCTCGTTCTTCCCGAGCAGGAGTTCGGTGGTCATCTCCTTGAGGAACCGGTTGGTGATGGCGTTCTCGTTGTACAGGTCCATCTGCTGGGCGAAAAAGGCGCGATCCTCGTCCGACAGGAGCGTGGTCTGCCGGTCCTGCATCGGGACATCGCGGTCGGCGAAGGCCTCGGGGGTGAGGTCGCGACCGCGGTTCGCCTCGGCGTTGAGGTCGTACCCCTGCTCGAAATCGTCGTACTCCATCGGTTCCGACTCGACGAGTTCTTCCTCGGTGATGTAGCCGATGTGCTCGAAGGCGTTGTCCCACAGAAGCGTCGCGATGTCGTAGTCCTCGCTCGCGTAGACCGTTACCTTGGCGAGGATGTTGAAAAAGGCAAGTATCTCCTCGTAGGTGATGCCTTTCGAGAAATAGAGTTCCCGTATCCCGTCGTTGAAGAGCACATAGATGACCTCGTTGTCGTCGAGCGCCGTTTCGACCGGCTGTTTCATGAACAGGAACCCGGTCTTCTTTATACGGAACGGGATGACCGGGATCTCGGTGTGCATGAGGTCCACCTTGGTCTTGAAATCCTCGGCGAACTTCTGGAACATCGGGTTATTGATGGGGTAGAGTTTGTAGCCCTTGAGCACCTTGTGGAACAGCAGGACGATCTCCTCGGCCTGTCCGCGCAGGTGTTCGTATTTCGCCTCCTCGCCGCTGTGGTCTCGAAAGAAATCGGTGACATCCCTGCTGTGTCCCTTGAGTCCCATGGCTCACACCCTCTGATGAACGGTTCGACGCATTATAGTGTCTGTCCGCCGGTTTTCAAGAAAATCGCTCGCGATCCTGATCGCGGTACACCGAGGCGAGGCGGTCCTTGAGTCGGCGCATCGCGGAGGGGGTGAACACGGGTGATCGATAGGCCGAAAGAGAGTTGTTCTGCCAGAGCGGCTCGGCCGATATGTCGCGGGCGCTTTCGGCCAGATGTTCGTCGAAAAGCGGGGTCCCGGGGACGGGGCTGTATTCGTTGAGGTAGGGACGACCGCCCGCCGCTACGACGAGATCGACGGCATCCTCGACCTCGCGAAGGGTCTGGCCCGGCATCCCGCAGAGGAGGTATACGCCGAGGTCGCGCGGTCGGTAGCCGGCCCGGTGGAGGATGGCGAGCGTGTCGGCAAGGTGCACCCCCTCCTTTTTCGAATCGAACCGGTCGCCGCCGGTCTCGAAGCCGAACCGGAGCGGCGAGAAGCGATAACGGGAAAGGAGTTGCGCGATGTCCTCGTCCACCTCCCGCAGGTGCAGGCCGTTGGGGATGTGGAACCGGAAGAGGCCCGGATCGAAAAGAGAGAGGAACTTCCGGAGGTGTTCGCCTTTCCGCCACAGCAGGGCATCGTCGAAAAAGACCGCGTCGCGCCTGCCGGTCGCCGTGGCCCACGCCCGGAGCGATTCCGCCTGCACCGCAGGGTCGTTCAGCCCGGTGTCGGCATGGAATATCGAGGAGGCGCAGTACCGGCAGCGATAGGGACAGCCGCGCACCAGTTCGATCGGGTAGGCGGTGTACCGCGCGGTCAGGTCGGAGACCACGCGCAGGTCGATGCCGGGGAAAAGATCCCCGCGTTCGACGATGAGCCCGTCCGCCTCGAACCGTTCCGGGATAAGTCGCGCGGCGGTGCCGCCCGCGATGACCGGAACGGCGGGGAAATGTTCCCGCACCAGTTCGGCGGTCCGCAGGACAGTGCGGTACCAGTAGGTCATGCCGGTAGCGATGAACACCGCGTCGGGGTGCGGCAGGTCCGCGAGCAGGGTCCGGAGATGATCGTCGGTGGCGCCGAACCGGTGGTAGCGGCGCGGTACCATATGCAGTTCCGGGGGTTTCGGTATCGCGGTCTTCCAGAAGCCGTGACGGCCGTCGGGGCGCTCTTCGGGTGGGATCGAAGGGGGAGGGAGGCGCAGTCCGGGATCGTCGAGCAGGTCGAAGAAGGTCAGATCCTTTTCCGATGCCCGGAGCCCGGCCGCCACCCGCAGAAGTCCGAGCGGCGTGTTCCAGAGGCCATAGGCGGCTATATCCTCGACCGGCGGGTTCAAAAGGAGGAACCGGCGGCCCGCCGCTATGATCTGGCGGACCCTGTTCACACGACCCGGTGGCGCGGCGCGGCGCCGGTGAGGACCGCCACGCAGTCGTCTATCGCCATCGCGGCCATCGCGGCGCGCGTTTCGATGGTGGCGCTCCCGATGTGGGGGAGGACCGAGACATTGGGGAGATCGAGGAGCGCCGGATCGACCCGCGGTTCGTGTTCGTAGACATCGAAGCCCGCGCCGAAGATGCGCCGTTCCTTCAGCGCCGAGAGAAGCGCCGTTTCGTCGACGAGCGGCCCGCGCGCCGTGTTTATCAGTATGGCCGTCGGCCTCATCGAATCGAGCGCCTTTGCGCCTATGAGGTGACGCGAGGCCGGGGTGTAGGGCATATGGAGTGAAAGGATGTCGCTCTGCGCGATGAGCCGGTCGAGCGGCAGATACTCGATAGATTCGGCCACTTCCCGTTCCCGCGGCAGGCGGTTCCTCGCATGATAGGCGATGCGCATACCGAAGGCCCGTCCCCGGCGGGCGACCGCCGAACCGATGCGACCGTACCCGAGGATACCCAGCAGTTTTCCCTGCAGGCCGACCCCGAGGAACAGGTCGGGCAGCCAGCCGGCGAAGCGGCCTTCGCGCATGAAGTTCTCCGCCTCCCATGCGCGCCGGCTCACCGAGAGGATGAGCAGGAAGGCGATGTCGGCGGTCGCGTCGGTCAGGACATCGGGGGTGTTGGTGACGACGATGCCGCGTTCCTTCGCG
>JAKLFG010000103.1 GCA_022711315.1 bacterium
GACCGTTCCGCGCAACGGGGCTCCCGTCGCGTCCGTGAGCCGCGCCGCGAAGAGCCAGCCGCGGTTCTCGGCGGCCGACTTGACGAGAAGGCGGTTCCACCCCTTGGCGAGTCGCACCGGAATGCTCACCGTATCGTAGAAAAAAGAATCCATCCGGTCGTTGGCGTGGACCGGCGCACCGTTCAGCCAGACCGCCGTCGGATTGCCCGTACTGATGACGATCCTCGCGTCGGTCTCGGTCTCGACCTTCGCATGGGTGAGAAGATAGGCGGTGGACCAACTGCCCGGATACAAAAGGTTTTGAAGCGACAAAAGACCGTCATGACGCGTCGGCGTGACCGGCATCCAACCGATCTCGCCGACCTTCCCCTTGTATCTTTTAGCCAGATCGATCTCCGTTTCCGGCGGGTAGGCCTCGTAGAACCCTTTGCCCTGATCGTTGTCGAACGAACCGATGACCGACCAGTCGGCGATGTACCCGATGCCCTTTGCGACCGCCCGTGCCTCTTCGACGCGGCCGAGATCGAGCAGGATATCGCCCCACATCGCCGCGGCGACCGGACGGATAGCGGGATCGGGGTGTTCGACCGACAGGGCCGCCAACACCGGCAGGAACCGCCGCTTCTCATCGGCGGACAGGGCGTCGCGAAGGGCGTGCAGATACCTGTCGGTGCGGGGGCTCGCAAGGTCGCAGGCCGCCTTCATGTAGTGGTGGACCGCGCGACGATCATCGCCGAGCATGGTCTGCCACCACGCCGCCATCTCGTGCAGTTCATAGGAGTCCGGATACTTGGCGAGCGCCGCGTCGAGCAACCGGTCGATATCGCCGACGCGCGGTCCCACCCCGAAGAATATCTCGGCGAGCAAGGCCGCTTCGGGACCGGTCGGCCGTACGGCGGGTATGCAAAAGGGGGCAGGCCCGGGCACGGGAGCCGCCGCGTCGGACGCCACCGGGGTCCGGTGAACGGGCGCGGCACAACCGGCGAGCGCGAGGATCAGAAGGGCAAGCAGGGTCCTTTTCATGCGGCACCTCTCTCAGAGAACGGACATCGCGACACCATAACACGCGGCGCCACATCACGCAAATTTTCGTTTTCCCTTTTCCCGGCGGCTTTTTTTAGATGCACCTAAAATTGCAATGGGCCCGCCTTTTTGCTATAGTGCCCCGAAACAACGGCCGAGACGCCATGAACGACACCGCCTCCTTCGGCAACACGCACGCTCCCGACCGTGTCCCGGAACACCTCCGCGGCTATAACGACTGGACCATCGGTGCGATGACCGATCTGGTCAATTTCGCCGCCATCACGCTCGAACCGGCGCCTCTGGAGACGATACCGTCACAGGTCGTATCGTTCCTCTCCCGCCCCTTCTTCGATCTCTCCTTCATCGGGCTGTTCCGCTTTGACGCGGCGACCGCGCAGTGGACGGTACTGGCCTCCCACGGCGACGGCGACATCGATCTCGATGAGGTGCCGAATTTCGAGGGCAATACGCTTCTGGAGGAGGACCGCGAGATATACTCGTTCTTTTCCATACTCGACGAGGCGTTCCTCGTGCTCGTGACGCGTGCACCCGACCGCCCCGCCTTCTCCACCTGCGAATACTCGTTCATGTCGCTCTTCTCGACCCTGTTCTCGTCCTTTTACCAGATGAAGAAACTCGCCAAGCAGGTCGAGGAGAAGATCGTCGAGATGTCCAACCTCTCCGCCTCCTCGAAACTCATCGCCGGCCTCCGCGAGAACACCGTCACCGTCGAGGAGGTGTTCCTCGAACTCGCCGACACGCTCTCGCTCGGCGCCTTCGCGTTCGCGCTCTGCGACGAAACGGTCGAAAAGCCGCATGTGGTCCTCGCGCGCGGCATCGACGAAAAGGATTGGGACTCCCTGCTCGCCGAGATATACGCAGACGAGAAGCATTTTCCGGACGAGTGGGAGATGTTCTCCCTGTTCGATGAGAATCTCGTGCTGTTCGGCGCCCTCATCTGCCGCCTCACCAAGCAGAATCCGACGCTCTACGCGATACAGCGCCGCGTGCTCGACCACACCGTCGCGCAGGTCACCACCATTCTCTCTCAGCGACAATTCCACACCGAGGCGCTCACCGACCCGCTCACCGGCATCGCCAACCGCCGCAACATCATGAAGGTGCTCAAGGAGCGCATCCGCGCCGCGCGACTCGACCCGCTCACCAAACTTTCCGTCGCGATGATAGATATCGACCATTTCAAGAAGGTCAACGACACCTACGGACATCCGGCGGGCGATACGGTGCTCAAGGCGGTCGCGCAGGCCATCGCGTCGGCGCTCCGCGGCACCGACCTCGCCGGGAGATACGGCGGCGAAGAGTTCCTCGTCGTCATGCAGGCGGGCCGCAAGGGGGCCTATCATGTGTCGGAACGGATACGCCGCAACATAGCGAAACTGCGCGTCAAGGCCGGCGACCGCACCCTTTCGGTCACCGCGTCGGTCGGCTATGCCGTCTGCACCGGGCTCACCCTATCGCCCGATGAGATCATCGCCCGCGCCGACGCATTTCTCTACCAAGCGAAGGAAGCGGGCCGCGACCGGACCATCGGCGACCGCCCGGAGGAGGAAGGATGACCCGGCAACGGCTTTTCATCCTTATCCTTCTGCTGTGCGCCACGCTCCCCGTCGCCGCCGCGAAGAAAGGCGGCGGTCAGGGCGACGAAAAACTGCTCTTCGCGGTACAGGCGATGGATGTCGCGCGCGCTCAGGCGGCGGTCAAGGCGGGGGCGAACATCAACGGCGCCGACGAGGACGGCTGGCCCTTTTTCATCACGGCCGTGACGAGCGGATCTACCGAGATGATAAATTTCTTCATAGCGCGCAAGGTGAAACTCGACCTCAAGGGGCCCGACGGCAAGACGGCGCTCATGCACGCCATATCGTCAGGGAACACCGAACTCGCGCTGACACTCCTGCAGAAAGGGGCCGGGCGCGAGACCGCCGACAACACCGGCAAGACCCCGCTCATGTACGCCGCCGAGAAAGGCAATGTCAAAGTGACGCAACTGCTCATCAAGAAGAAGGCCGACCCCTACAAGACCGACAAGGAAGGGCGCAACGCGCTGGCACACGCCGTCGAGAACCGCCAGCGCGAGGTCATCAAGATACTCAAGGTGTTCGAGATATCGCCCGATGAACTGGCGACCGCCGTCATAAAGGGCGACACCGTCGCGGCGCGCAAACTGATACTCAAGGGGGCGAATGTCAACGCGCCGAACTACGAGGGGCGCCCGCCCATCATGATCGCCATCGAACAGAACGACAAGACGATGGTGCGGCTCCTGCTCGACAGCAAGGCGAACCCGAGCATCAAGAACGCCAAGGGGCATTCGCTCCTGATGTTCTGCTTCGCCTCCGGCAAGTTCGATCTTGCCAAGATGCTCCTGCGGTACAATGCGTCCGCCGACCTCGATTTCCAGTACGGCAAGGGGCGCACCGCCCTCATGATCGCGATACAGCGCAACGACCGCGAACTTATCCGGATGCTCCTTGAGCGCGACATGAACCTGAATGTTCAGGACGAGGACGGCAACACCGCGCTCATGCTGGCCGTCGAGAAGAACATGAGCACCATCATCAAGGACATGCTGAAAAAAGGCGCCGACCCCGACATAAAACGGGGCGACGGGCTGTACGCCGAACTCATCGCCAAGGCGCGCGGCTATACCTACATCGGGCGGCTCCTGCGGGAGAGTTCGGGCAAATGACGCCACGGGGATGCTTTTCAACGACGCTATTTTGCTTTTTATATCTTTCCGGCTATGCTGTCACCGTTCATTTGTGGAAAGAAGACAACCGAGGGGGTCACCCATGAAGATCGGACGCATCCTGTTCCCTGCCATCGCCTTCGTGCTCGTCGCCTGCGCCTCGACGCCGCAGGAAAAACTGACGGAGGGCGATCGTTACCTGACGGTCAATAAGGAAAAGGCACGCGGCTACTATCAGGGCGCCTGCGACGAGGGCTCGATGGTGGGCTGTCACAAGGCCGGCCTCACCTGGCTTTCGGGCGACGCGCCGAGCCCCGAGAACGAAAAGGGGCGCGCCCTCATCGACCGCGCCTGTCAGGGCGACTATGACGAGGCGTGTCACACCATCGCCGACATGTGGCGTAACGGTACGAGCGGCGTGTTCCAGGACTACTCGTCGGCGGTCGGCTACTACGAGAAACTCTGCAACAAGAAGTTCGCCAAGGCATGCCGCTCGCTCGGCGAGATGAGCGCCAAGGGGCTCGGCATGGCCAAGGACACCAACAA
>JAKLFG010000104.1 GCA_022711315.1 bacterium
GAAGTTGCCGCCGGCGGGGCTGACCGCGCCGCCGATGGTGAGCGAGCCGGTCTTGCCGTTCTTGAGTTCTATCACGCCGGCCCGTTCGTAGAGTTCCGAGATGCGCGAGGCGAGATAGGCGGGGAACGCCTCTTCGCCCGGTATCTCCTCAAGCCGTCCGCTCATCTCGCGGAGCGCCTGCGCCCAGCGCGAGGTGGAGTCGGCGAGCATCAGGCAGTCGATGCCCATCTGACGGTAGTATTCGGCGATGGTCGTGCCGATGTAGACCGACGATTCGCGTGCCGCGACCGGCATGGAGGAGGTGTTGCAGATGATGCAGGTGCGGTCTATCAGTTTGCGCCCGCTCGTCGGGTCGTCGAGTTCGGGGAACTCCTTGAGCAGTTCGACCACCTCGCCGGCCCGCTCGCCGCAGGCGACCACGACGACGACCTGTATGTGGGCGAACTTCGATATCTGATGCTGGAGCACCGTCTTGCCGGCACCGAAGGGGCCGGGGGTGCAGAAGGTGCCGCCCTTTGCGACCGGGAAGGGACCGTCGATGATGCGGCAGGCGGTGGTGAGTTGTTCGGTCGGGAGTATCCGCCGGCCGAAGCGTATCGGGAATTTGGCGGGCCAGCGCTGGACCATCGTGACGGCATGTTCCATGCCCTGTTCGTCCCTGATGCGGGCTATCTCGTGGTCGATCGTGTAGGAGCCGACCGGTGCGATGGCGGTTATCTTTCCCTTGCCGACGAACGAGAAGGGGACCATGATGCGGTGGGTGATGATCCCCTCGGGCACCGTGCCGAGGAAATCGGCCCGCTCGACGGTGTCGCCGACCTTCGCGGTCGGGGTGAAGTCCCATTTCGCGTCGCGGGGGAGCGGGATGAGGTAAACGCCGCGCGGCAGGAAGTAGCCCGCCTGCTCCGCCACCAGTTCGAGCGGGTTCTGCAGGCCGTCGTAGATGCTTTTGAGCAGGCCCGGCCCCAACTCGACCGAAAGCAGGTCGCCGTCGAACTCGGCCGCGTCGCCGTAGGTGATGCCGCGGGTCATCTCGAACACCTGCACCTTGGCGAGGTTGCCGCTGATCTCGATGACCTCGCCCTTGAGTCGCTGTCCCTCGGTGCGGATATAGGCGACCTCGTTCTGGCGGACGATGCCGTCGAACGCGACGGTCAGGAGGTTGCCCTGCGCGGCGATGACCCGGCCGGTGGCGTGTGCGTGTACGGTGCTCATGAACATATTCTCCCGGTGATTATCCTTGTACGATGTGGTCGAGTATCCGCTCCCCTCGCTGCTTGTTCAGCGAATTCCATATGTCGCGGACCTGAAAGCCGATGATGTAGGAAAGGAGGATGTGGTCCCCGAAAGGGGTCTCTCTCCCGACCTCTTCCATCAACTTGAAGCGGATGCGGTCGAGATCATGTTCGAGTTCCACCGGTTCCTTGTTGAACAGGTTGATGATGTCGACGACCTCGGGGAAGATGCTTTTGAGCCCGAGATCGCTCGACGATCGGTTCTCGAGTATCGTCTGGACGATGTAGGGGTCGCCCTTTAGGTGTTCTTCAAGGTTGAGCCCGAGTTGCAGTATGCGCTGGGCGGCGAGCACCGTCCGGATGACCGTCGCGATGCGGCCGTAGTAACGGACGAAGCCGCTTTTGCAGTTCTGAAGGTACACGAAGTAGCCGATGAAAAGGTCCTCAAGGTGGTCGACCCGTTCCTGTGGAGAGCGGTGGTTGAGGAAGTAGTCGACGATGAATTCGGGAAAATTCGGGTCGGGCATGTTCTGGAACGGCTCCTGCAGGAACAGCACGATGTCCTCGACCTCGAGATAGTTCGGTTTGTATATCTCGATGGGCTGGGGCCCTTGGTCGGGTCCCGCCTTTGACCGCGGTATCTGCGAACGGAGAACCAGTTCGATGTTGTAGAGGTCGTTCTGGAGCAGGATGTCCTTCAACGGGTCGTAGAGCGATTCGAGGAGGAACCAGTGGTCGTCGAGGAACTTTTCGAGCGTGGAGGGCAGTTCGCTGTCCCAGGTCAGTTTCGGCAACGCCCCGACGAGGTAATGATTGAATCTCATCCGTGTTCACCCGGCTCAGTCGTCACTTGAACAGGTACTCGCGGAGGTCGGAACGCAGAAGATCGGCGAGCAGGTCGCGGACCGCCTCATGGGTGAACTCGTAGGCGAACCCCTTGTCGGTGAACCTGACCACAAAACCGCTCGGCACGGTCTCGTCTGAAAGAGTGATGCCGGCGGTCGCCTGTGCGGCGATATCCTTTTTGATCGCTTCGCCGAGATCGCGTCGCAGATCATCGGAAAGGAGGAGGGAGACCTGTCCCATGCCCGACGCAACGGTCTGGCGCACCATCTCGCCGAGCAGTTCCTTCATCACCGCGCGGTCGGAGAGCGTTTCGCGGGCCTTGCCGCCGATGGTGCGGGAGAGCACCTCTTTTTCGAGCGCTATCTTCAGCGTATCGATAGCCTGTCGCGCGGCGATACGGAGGGACGATTCGGCCGTTTCGATGGTCCGTCGCGCCTTTTCCTCGGCCGCATGCACGATCTGCTCGGCCTTCTTGTCGGCCTGCGCGACGATCCGTTCCTTCTCGGCGTTCGCCTCGGCGATGATGCGGTCCCGCTCCTGTTCGGCGGGGGATAGCACATTCGTCCGCAGGTAGTCACTGATATCCTTGACCTTGTGCTCGAAGTTCTTGGTCTGTTCGTGAAGATCGCCGGCCATCACCGTTCCTCCTTGTTGTCGCGCCCGATATGTAACTGACCGAATAGACGAGGCACTATATCCTATCAATAACAAAAGTCAACGATACACGGAGAGGAGACGAAGAGGATGTCAGTCCAGCATGTGGACGAAGAGACCCGAGCGGAGTTTCGGCTCGAACCAGGTCGATTTCGGCGGCATGATCTTGCCCGAATCGGCTACCGCCATCAACTGGTCGAGTGTCGTCGGGTACATCGCGAAGGCGACCTTCATCTCGCCCGAATTCACCCGTTTCTCGAGTTCGCCGAGCCCGCGGATGCCTCCCACGAAATCTATTCGCTTGTCGGTGCGCGGATCGGCGATGCCGAGGATCGGGGCCAGAAGGTTCGTCTGCAGTATCGCGACATCGAGCGAGCCGATCGGGTCCTTCGGGTCGAAGGTGCCCGGTCTCGCCTTGAGTTGATACCACTTTTTGTCAAGGTACATCCCGAAGTAGGTCTGTCCCTGCGGGGCCGCCTGTGCGGCGGGCGAGATATCGAACTTTTCGCCCACCTTTTTCAGGAACTGCTCGGCGGTATTCCCGTTCAGGTCCTTTACGAGCCGGTTGTAGTCCATGATACGCAACTGGTCGTGCGGGAAGATGACGGCAAGGAAATAGTTGTATTCCCGGTCGGGTGAGGGTTTCGGGTCGTGTTTTCGTTTCTCGACCTGCGCGCGGGCCGCCGAGGCGCTCCGGTGGTGCCCGTCGGCGACATAGAGGAGCGGTACCGTGCGGAACGCGGCAGCTATGCGGTCGTTAAGCGTTTTGTCGCGTACCACCCAGAGTGTGTGGCGGATGCCGTCATCGGCGACGAGATCGTACTCGGGGGCGTTCTTCCCGGTGTGGGCGAATATCATCTCATCGATCTCTTGCCGGGTGCGGTAGGTAAGGAACACCGGCTCGGCGTTCGCGTTCTGTGTCACGACATGGCGCGTGCGGTCATCCTCCTTGTCCTTGCGGGTCAATTCGTGTTTCTTGATGAGGTCGGCGTTGTATTCGTCGGCCGATACGCAGCCGACGAGCCCGGTCTGGACATGGTCCCCCATCTTCTGGGCATAGATGTAGAACAGTGGTTCCTTGTCCTGCACGAGGATGCCCTCGCGGATGAAGCGCTGCAGGGTGTCGCGGCCCTGCGTGTAGACGCGGTCATCGTGGATATCGATATCACGCGGCAGGTCTATCTCGGCCCGCGTGATGTGGAAGAAGGAATGGGGTTTTCCTTTGGCGAACGCGGCCGCCTCGGTGGTGTTGACGACATCGTAGGGCAGTGCGGCGATCTCCTCGACAAGCGATCGGGGGGGGCGGAAGG
>JAKLFG010000105.1 GCA_022711315.1 bacterium
CGAGGAGGAACCGAACGGTATCTCGAGGTTGCGCAGGAACGGGATATCGGTGACGAAGGCGGCGATAAGATTGTCGATGCTGCCCGGGGAGGTGGCGCGGAAGAGGAGTTTCGCCTCGGTGCCCGCTTTGAGCGGGTTGCCGGAGACCAGCGTCACCTTCAGGTCTGCCTGTCGGATCGTCGCCGGAGCGGGGTCTTTTTTCCACGATATGCCCAATTCGCCGAGTTTGGCGGTGATGGCCGCGAGGTGGGCCGCCCGCAGGGTATCGGCCGAGGTCAGGACGGGCTCTTTTCGTGAAAGTTGCGCCTTGAGCAGATCGAAGGAGAGTTGTATCTCCTCGTCGTTCTTGAACACGCCCATCTTCTCGCGCCGGCTCTCCTTAAGCATCTCGTCGGGCGTCTTGTATGGTTTGAGGTAGTGTATCGTCAGTTTGGGCGTGTCAGGTTCCTTGGGCAGATAGGCGCTGATGAGGTGTTCTTTGAGGTCCTTCTCCCCCATGATGTTCGATCGGGTCTTGAACAGACTGAGTTTCCGCGGGTCGACATAACTCGGCTGGTATTCGATGTCGGGCTCCACGCCGATGGTCTGGATGGAGATGTCGCCCGGGGTGAGGTACTGTGCGATGGTGAGTTTCAAGCCGCCGCCGCGCGGTATGCGGAACAGGTTCTGGACCGAGCCCTTGCCGAAGGTGCGTCGTCCGACCACGGTGGCGCGCCCGTTCTTTTTGAGCGCCGCGGCCACGATCTCGGTCGCCGAGGCCGAACCTTCGTTCACCATCACGACGACCGGTACATCCAGTATATCGCTTGACTGTCGGGACGCTTCGGACACATCGCGTTCGTCGTCGCCGACCGTCGATACGATGACCCCGCGGTCGAGGAACAGATCGGATATCTTGATGGCCTGATTAAGCAATCCGCCCGAGTTGCCGCGCATGTCGAGCACCAGCGCGCGCATTCCCTTTTTCCTCAGGTCGCTGAGCGCCGATACGAACTGGTCGTAACTGTTCTCCATGAAGCCGGAGAGTTTTATGTATCCGATGCCCTTCTGGGGCATGGAGGATACGACCGACTGTATCTTGATGACCGCCCGCTCGAGATCGAACCGGATGACCGAGGGGGCGCCCTTGCGCCGCACATAGAGCGAGACCGGCGTTCCGGGTTGACCGCGCATCCGTTCCACCGCCTTGTTGAGCGACATGTTTATCGCCGATTCGTCATTTATCTGGACGATGACATCGCCCGAAACGATGCCGGCCCGTTCCGCCGGCGTGCCGTCGATAGGCGAGACCACGAATATCTCGCCATCCTCGTTGGCCTGTATCACTATCCCGAGTCCGCCGAAGTTGCCTTCGGTCGAGGAGGTGAACTCCTCGAACTCCTTGGGGGTGAATATGTAACTGTGCGGGTCGAGTTTCTTGAGTATGCCGTTGACGGCGACATATTCGATGTCGCCGATCTCGCGATCGCCTTCCGGTTTGTACTCCTTTTCGAAATGGCTGTATGCCTGCCGGAGCACGACGGCGATATCCCAGAGGTCGTTCATCCGTTTGACCTCGATGGTGTGCTGCTTGTTGTATATCTGCAGGAAGACCTTGTGCTTTTCGCGGTCGTAGAAGACCACGACCTCGGCAAAATCCTCCTGTATCGCCTCGAGCGCCTTGTCGAGCAGGTCCTCGGGGCGCAGTTTCGCCTTGTTCAGGTAACGGTTCTGCATAGCGTGCAGGGCGAACAGCGTCACCTCCCCCTGGGATATCGAGCCGCTTTTGGATGTAGAGAAGAGTCGGTCAAAGATGTCGCCGTTGAGAACGATAGCGAAAAGCAGGAGGAACGCGAGCACGAGGTTCTTACGCATACGGCTGAACTCCCTAGGCGGTATCAGGTGTCGGCATCAAAGAACAGGGGCTCTTTCTTTTTAATGAAATCCTCTATCACGCTTCTCTGTTCGGGTGTTATTTCGAGGAACTGAAGACCCATGCCCGGTTCGGAACCGACCGGAGAAAAGGTGCTCTCGCGCACCCAGACGACCTTGACCGGCAGAAGTATCTCCCGTTTCTCGATGTCGAGCGTAAGATTGAACTCGGTGCCGATCGGGTAGAATTGGTGGGTGGCGATGAAGAGCCCTCCCTGTCCGATATCCTCGGTGATGCCGCGGAAGAAATTGTGCGGGCCCGCGACGGTGACCTCGATGTGAACGGTCAGCCGGGGACTTGAGCGGTGATTGGAAAATACCGCGCCGTCCTTTTGCTTTTCGTCGTATTCCGGCGTCATCATCCTTCTCCGTTCAGTGTAGAGGGAGGAAAGATCATTGGACGATATTGAACTCGACGCGGCGGTTCATCGCCCGTCCCTTCTCGGTCTTGTTGGGCGATATCGGCTTATCGGGGCCATAGCCCGTCGCCTCGAGTTTCGAGCCGTCGACCCCCTCGTCGATGAGGAATTCGCGGACCGAATCGGCGCGGGACTGGGAGAGTTTGATGTTCAGATTGCGGCCGCCCACATTGTCGGTGTGTCCCTCTATCAGCACCTTCTTGATGCTCGGTACGCTCTTTATCGCGTCGGCGACCTCCTTGAGCATGGGGTAGGATTTGCCGTCTATCACCGCCTTGCCGGTCTTGAAGAACACCGTCTGCTTGAGTTCTATCTTCTGCGCGGTCACCACGATGAGTTTATATTTCTTCGGGCAGCCTTGTTCCTCTATCGGGCCCGGTTCGTCGGGACACTTATCGTCCTTGTCGACGATCCCGTCGCCGTCGCGGTCGTTGACCGGGCACCCTTGATTGGTCATCGGGCCGGCCTCGGCGGGGCATTTGTCTATCACATCGGGAACGCCGTCACCGTCACCGTCGAGCACCGGGCAGCCGTGGTTCTCGCGGGGGCCCGGATCGTTCGGACATTTGTCGGCGCCGGTACAGATGCTCTTGAACTTATCGACGCTCTTCTGGATGACCGGGTTCTCATCGCACAAGCCGTCCTTGTCGTTGTCGGCCTCGGGGCAACCGTCCTGATCCTCAAAGCCGTCGCCGTCCTCAGGCTCGGTGGGGCACTTATCCATCTCGTCGGGTATGCCGTCGCCGTCCTTGTCGTGGAAGGGGCAGCCCTGATTGGATGCGGGGCCGGCCTGGTCGCGGCACTTGTCTATATCGTCAAGCACGCCGTCCTTGTCGTTGTCGGTGTCGGGGCACCCGTCCTTGTCCTCGAAGCCGTCCATGTCCTCGGCGTCGAAGGGGCACCGGTCCTTGTTGTCGGGTATGCCGTCACCGTCGCTGTCGGCGGCATCGGGACAGCCCTGCCGTTCGCGAAGGCCCGGAACGCTGGGGCATTTGTCGTCAAGATCGAGTACGCCGTCGCCGTCGGAATCGGGGCATCCGTCATATTTCGCCGGGCCGGGCTGGAGCGGGCACTTATCGGCGTCATCGGGCACGCCGTCCTCATCCTTGTCCTTGGGTATGCAGGAATCGGCGTACTTCGCGGTGTTCGCGGCGTATTTCTTCTCCTTGAGCAGGAGATCTTCCGCGATATGGTAATTGCCCGCCTCAAGCTCCATCTGGGCGGAGGCGAGCGCCACGCGGGCCATGGCGAGGTCGTAGGGGACGCAGACGCGGGCGCCCCGCTTCTCATCGACCGACAGCCGCTGTTTCTCGGATTGTATCTCCTCCGCTATCTTCTCGCCGGTGGCGCAGGAGACGAGGGCCGCCAGTATGACGGTCATGAGCAACAGGGGAAGGTGTCTCATTTCGCGCCTCCCTCCTGCTTGTTCTTCTCTTCCGCCTCCCGTTTCAGCCGCTCGTAGAGTTCGTAGTAGTTCTCTTCTTTCTTCTCCTTTTTCTCTTCCTTCTTACCGTCCTCTTTCTTTTTCTCTTTTTCCTTCTCCTTTTTCTCCTCCTTCACCGTCGGTATCACCGGTTCCGGTGCGGGAGCGGGCTTCGGGGCCGGCGCCGGTCTGGGCGGCTCGTAAGCGGGAGCCGGGGCCGGCTTGGGTTGCGGCGCCGGTTGTGGTTTCTCTACCTGGGGAGCCGGTGCCGGTGCGGGAGCGGGGGTCA
>JAKLFG010000106.1 GCA_022711315.1 bacterium
CCCCTCGACATTCGAGACGCGGTCATTGGTGCCGTACACATAGAGCGTCGATCCGATGACGCGGAAATCGCGCTGACCCGACAGGGCGCCGAGGTCGAGCATGGAGACCGTTTCCAAGGCCGGTTGCGGCGTACCGACGAACCGGTAGAGTCCGCCGTCATCACCGAGCCAGTGCAGAGAGTCATCGACGATGCGCGCCGCTATGCCCCGATCGCCGACCCGCGGATCGGCGGCGAGTGACTCGCCATTCACCGTCAGCGTTTCCCGGACAGTACCGTCGCCGTTCACCGCGAGATACCGGAACCCGACGCCGGGGAACCAGCGGACCAGATGGATCATCCCCGCCGCACCGGCGAGGAACACGACGCGACCGCCCGTTCCTCCGGAGAAAGAAAAGGACTCGCCTTCCGGATCGTCCATCGAGGCATGGCGTCTGAGAAAAAGCGCCCCGTCACGCAGACCGGCGACCCACAGCTCACCCGACGACAGGGCGATCCCGGCATGAAGTTCGTCGGTGCCGCTCGAAGCGGCCGCCAGTTCCTTGCCTTTTTCAAGTCCCGCCGACAACTCGGTAAAAAATATGTCGAACAAAGGACTCAGGTCATCTTCCTCTTCGCCGTGCAACCAGCGTTCCCGCGTCGTCACGAGCAGATACCCCCCAGCCGTGCGGGCGGTCAAGGTCGCAGCGATATCGGTCACGGGGTGTTCCTGAACGAAGAACGCGGTCCGTTCGAGGTCCTTCTTGTATCGGGCCACGAAGATGCGACGGCAGGTCATCCCGCCGCCGGCGCATTCGAACTCCTTGCCGTCAATGTCCCGCCGCTCGTGATCGGCGCCCCACAGCACGAGATCGGTCCCCTCGGAGAAGGCGTCGAACCCTTCGCCGACCGCCAGCGTATCCTCTTTCGGCTCACAGGCAACGAGCAAGGCGATGAGCAGTGTCGCCCCGAGAAGATGTCGGCGACGGAACGACGACATCTCACTGTTCTCCAGCGTAGAGCGACGGCCAGTGATCGCCACGGTAGATACGCCAGCCCTGCAGGCCCTCGTCCGGATCCTTGATCCCCAGGTCGAACACCTTTTCCGATGCCCCCTCTCCCCGGGTGACCTCGATGACGCGCGCCGACACCTTGCAATCGAGCAGGTCGTCGGTCGGCTTGCCGTCGGGCCCGTGAATGATACCGCCGAACACGACGAGCACATTGCCGGTCACCGGGAGTTCCGCGGCATTTCCAAGGTAGGGCGCATATATCTTCTCGCCGATGTCGCTCCCCCACTCCCATACCTGCGTCACGGTGCGCGCCGTCTCATCGACCGAGAATATCGCGGCGCGGCTCCAGTTCTCATCCGCCGGGAACATCGGCTCGTAAGGGAAGGCCCGGTAGGCGCCGTTGTCGAACACCAGTACCGACCCGTCGGCGCGGAGCATCGGCCCGTGCTGATAATAGTTCCACGCGAACGGCTCACCGGCCGGCGCGAGCAGAAGGTCGCTCCACGGTTCCTTCCAGTTATCGTGCGGCCCGAGCAGCCATTTCAACTGACCGTCGGCACGGCCCAGTTTCAGGAGCACCGACTGGTTGCGGCTCGACACTATGAAGGAATCGTCGCTCTCGTCGTACAACAGACCGTTGGCGTGACTCCACTGCTTGAACATCCGGATGGAGGTGTATCCGAGACGGTATGGATCGAGGATATCGAAGAGTTTCCATCTCCCGACCTCGGTCCCCTCCTTGGTCAACTCGACGATCTCGTCGGCCCGTATGCCGGTATCGGCGAGCGGCGCATCGGGGTCGGTCTCGCTCGTGGGCCAGTCGGTGATATCCCGCCTTTCGTTCGCGAGTATCGCGATGTTCCCCGACGGTAGTTCGGTCACCACATGATGAAAATCGTCCACCGCTATCGGCACGCTGAAGGTGTAGGACGAGACCTCTCCGACCGGATGCCATGCCGCACTCACGGTGCCGAGCATGTCGAGCGCGATGATCCGCTTGGTGAACTGGACGAACATGCGGCCATCGCTGAACCGGCCGAAACCGTAACAATCGCCGCTGTCACGGAAATACCAGCCGACCCGCCCTTCCATGTCAAGAGCAACGATGAGGCATCCGTAGGTAAAATCGACCAGCGCGGTGCCTGTCGAGTGAGAGATATTGAGAAGCGTCCATCCCTGCTCGCGACGATCCGGCGTGTTAAGGGTGACATCGATCGGTGGGAGATCATCGGGGAGCGCGGGCGCATCGACCGTGACCGGGGCGCCGGCGGCGGCCCACGGGCCGTCCGGGGCGCGCACCGTGACGGCGATGCTGTTCTTGACGCCCGGGAAGAGTCCCAGCACGGGGAACCGGTGTTCGACCGCCGGATCACCCGGCACCTCGGCGATACGGCTCTCGCCGCCCGCCGTTATCGTGACACGGACCACGGACGGGATATCGGTCGAGAGCGTGCCGACCGCCGCGAGCGGCGCTTTGTCGTTGTCGTTCAGCGTTATCGTCGGCCCCTCGACCACCTGCGGTACCGGACCGTCATCATCGGCGATGAGTTCATCCTCGTCACCGATGACCGCATCGGGGCCATCCGTCGACAGGTCGCTCGCGTCGGTTGAGGTATCGTCCCCCGTCACTTCCTGATCGAGCGGGCTCGATGCGCCACCATCACAGGCACCGATGAGACCGAGGACAAGGATCGTGAGATAAAAAAAGCGCATGCGTCTCTCCGCTCATCAGAACAGAGTGAGGATACGACCGAATGATGTCTTTGTCAATCACCGGACCTCTTCTTTTCTTGCCTCCCGTAAAGGAGCCGCTATAATCGCGACACCTCACCGGAACGGTTGGTGAGGTCACGGAGGGATCGCCTTGAGAACCGTGATCATCGTCATCCTCACCTGCCTCATGCTGCCGCTCGCGGCGCAGGACCCGGGTGAACTGCCCGACACCGCAGCGCTCGTCGCGAAACTGCGGGCGAAATACGCCCCCATTTACCAGAAATACGCCGGGTTCGAGACCACCCGCGACTTCACGACCAAGACCTACGACCCCGAAACGGGGAAACTCCTCTCGACCGCCCGCACCATCGTGCGGAAAAAGGAGTATTTCTACAAAGAGCCCGACAGCACCGTCATCAGCCATGAGGAGAACGGAAAAAAACTCGATCCGGGCGATTACGACACCACCGAGATAGAACCGTTCTGGCCGCTATTCGACGACAAGAGTGCGGAACACTACGATCTCCGCGTATCGGGGACCGCGACCGTCGAGAACCGCCCCTGCATCATGCTCGAAGTGACCCCAAAAGGGAACGACCACCGCCATTTCAAGGG
>JAKLFG010000107.1 GCA_022711315.1 bacterium
CTACATCGGCCACGGCACCCTGCTCGGCGGCTACTTCAACAACATACGGCTCAACCATCCGAGCCGCGGGGTCTACGCGCTCCTGCAGACCGAATGGGCCGGAGGCGAACTGTTCCTGAGCGATGTGGCGCCGCCCGATGTCATCGGCGGCCGCGCCTTCATAAAGCCGGCGAGTTTCTTCGACAGGGATTCCTACGCGAACAACCTCGAGGTGGGCGTCAGTTGGTTCTCCGACATCTTCATGCCCGAAACGATAGAACTCGATCAGCAGACGCTCGCGCGATCGGCGAATCGCGTATTCGACTCGGCGGTCGGGCTCGACCTCTCCTTCCGCGCACTCGCCCTGCGCTGGTGGCACCTCACCCCCTACATGGACTGGAACCTTCTGCGCTTCGGCGGCAACGGGCTCCATTTCGGTCTCCGGCAGCACTTCGACATAGAGGTGAAGGACGACACGCTCTCCATCCTGACCACGGTCGAGTCCCGGGTGTACCAGCGGAACTACTCGCCGCAGTATTTCGGCACCTTCTACGACATCGAGAAAGAACGCTACTACGGCGGCGAGACCAAATACTGGGTCCATTCCTCGAAGAACAACCTCGGTGCGGGTCCGTGGTACACCGGCTGGTACGGCGACATCGTGCTGTACATGGTCGGATCCTTCTCCATCGGCGGGTCCTTCGAGTGGAACGAATACCTTTCCAATCAGCATCTCGACACCGCCGATCAGGGGGTCCGGCGCGGCCGGTTCACCGCGAATCTCTTCGGCGACCTCATTCTATTCGATCGTCTTCGGCTCGGGCTGTTCTTCACGCGGGCCGACGCCGGACGCGGCGGGTTCTTCGATCTCGCCGACCACCCGTCGCTCCTCTCCGTTTCGGCCTCCTACGCCATCAACGAGTATTTCTCCGCCTCGGCGCACTGCTCGAACGGGTATCGACTCCACATCTATCTCGACCCGAACGGCACGCTCCAGGACCGCTACCGTTCAGAGATACAATTCGGGCTCGGATTCTCCGCCGGGTACGGCTTCTGACGATGCGCGCCGTCATGCCGACGCTTCTGTGCCTCTTCCTCCCGCTCCTGCTGATCGCCGAGGAAGCGGCGCTCCCGATCGGCGACATCATCAAGACAAAGGCGCTGGTGCCCGATACGGACGAACCGAAAAAGGCCGCGCCCCGACTCGAGGACATCACGCTCTATGAGATGAACGACTCGGTCCGCGTGGTCGTCCGGCCTTCCGAAAAGGTCGATTTCAAGTACGACCTGCTCGCGGGGAACGCCAAGGACCGCATCTACATAGATCTCAAGAACGGGCTCACCGCCGACGGTTTCACCGCGCCGACGGTCGCCGCCGATTCGTTCCTGAAGGCCATTCGGTTGGGAAAACGGGAAGAGGGCACCCGCATCGTGCTCGACACCGGCAAGGTCGAAAAATACAATGTCATGGTGATGGACGACCCGTGGCGCGTCGTTATCGACTATATCGGCGCGCGTCAGGCGCCCCCTGCCGAGAAAAAGAGCGGACCGGCCGTCGCGGGACCGGAGAAGAAGCCGGAGGAGAAACAGGCGGCGCAAAAGACCGCCGTCGCGCCGCCGCCGGAGAAAAAAGAGAAGCACTTCATCCTCGTCGTCGATCCGGGTCACGGCGGCAAGGATCCCGGCGCGGTACGCAAGAACCTGCAGGAAAAGGACATCGTGCTCGCGCTCGCCAAGACCGTTCGCCGTATCGCCGCCAAGAGACACCCCGACATCGAGGTCGTACTCACCCGCGACGACGACCGGTTCATCCCGCTCGAGGAGCGAGCCATCATCGCCAACCGGCACGACGGCGACCTGTTCATATCGATACACACCAACACCTACAAGGCGTCAGAGATCGCCGGCGTCGAACTATATCACCTGAACAACCGGAGCGACGAGTACACCGACAAATTGACCCGCGTCGAGAACCAGATAACCAACACAAATTCCTTCCTCAACACCATCCTCGTGGACATGACGATGAGTCTCTACATCGGCGATTCGCAGAAGTTCGCGGAAAGCATCGGTAAACGCTGGCAGGACACGCTTGCGCCGTTCGAGACCAAGATACGCGACTGGCGAAAAGGAGCGCTCTTTTTCGTGCTGGTCGGCGCGCGTATGCCGTCGCTCCTCGTGGAGGTCGGGTTCCTCAGCAACCCCCGCGAAGCGAAGATCCTTCAGAAAGACAAGTATCTTGAGGCGCTGGCGACGGGACTGCTCGACGCCGTAGCGGAGGTACGCAAGAAACATATCCTCGCCAAGGACCGCCCATGACCGCCGCGCAACTCGCCGCTCTCGCCATATTCCTCCTGTTCTCGACCCTCTTCGGTATGTTCGGCATCGGCGGCGGCGCGATCTACACGCCGGTGCAACTTTATCTCGGCACGCCGTTCAATGAGGCGGCGACCGTCAGTCTTTTTCTCATCGCGGTGACCTCGATCTCCTGCGGGGTCGTTTATGTCCGGGCGCATCTTATCGACACCCCCAGCGTGGCCGCGCTCGCCGTGTTCTCCTTCACCGGCAGTCTCTGCGGCGGCTGGAGCGCCGGACGGGTGCCTGAAGAGGTGCTCGCGGGACTCTTCGCCTTTTTCCTGCTCGTGAACGGCGCCCATCTCGCCTTTTCCGACATCCGCGAGGGGCACTGCGAGGTATCCTCTCTGCCGCGTCGCCTCCTGTGGGAACGCACCATAGCGGGCGAACGAGTCGTGATAAACCTGCCGCTCGCGCTTCCCATCGCCTTCCTGTCGGGCATCTTCGGTGGCATGGTCGGTCTCGGCGGCGGCATCGTGATGTTGCCGCTCATGGTGACGATACTGCGGTTCCCCATCAAGGTCGCCATCGCGACCAGTTCCTTCCTCGCGCTCGCCACCGGCATCGGTGGCCTGCTGACCCACCTGACCCACACCACGGCGCCGTGGGGCTTCATGATCCCCGCCGCGTTCATGGTCGCGATCGGCTCCGGCATCGGCGCGCGATGGACGGTACAGAGCCACTCGAAGCGGATACGGCGCCTTTTGGGCGTGTTCTTCGTCGCTATCGCCGTGTTGCTGTTCGTCCGGGGCTACTAGCGGCTACTTCACCTTCGCCACTATCGTCTTTTCGATGAGTTCGTCCTTCGCGATGAAGGGAAGCGTGATGTGATCGCGTCCGGCGTTCTCGCGGTTGTACTGGGCGCTCGTCTCTATGGCATGATCGTTCCGGGCCCACGCGCGACGCGAGACGCCTCCCATGACATCCCACGGCATCGCGGTCGAAAGTA
>JAKLFG010000108.1 GCA_022711315.1 bacterium
GGTCGAGGCGATGGGAAACAGCGGCATCATCGACATACGGGCCGTCAACCTGGACCTGCGCAACATGCCCCCGCAGAAGCGGCCCGTCGGGACGGACTCGAAGACCATCGAGGCGCGCGCCTACGTCGAGATCCGCATCCACGACCAGGGCCCTGGCGTGTCCGACGAACTGCGGGAAAAGATATTCGATCCCTTTTTCACCACCAAGAAGAACGGCACGGGACTCGGGCTCACGGTATGCAAGAAGATAGTCGAGACCCACGGCGGCGCCATCCGGCTCGATAACCGGCCCGAAGGCGGGTGCCGCGCCACCGTATCGCTTCCTCGGAGGTCATCGCCATGAACGAACGATCCCCTCTCGCCCCCTTCCGCGTCCTTGTCGTGGACGACGAGCAACTCTTCGCGCAGGCCATCGGTCGTGAGGTCGAGCGGCTCGGCGTCGCATGCGATCTCGCATACACCGCCGCCGACGCGCTCCGCATGGCCGAACTCACCACCTACCAGCTGTTCCTGCTCGATCACAAACTGCCCGATGACGACGGCATCCGCATCATCCCACTCATCCTGTCGCGCCAGCCGGCGGCGGCGCTCGTCATGATGACCGCCTTCGAGACGATACCGAACGCGGTCGCGGCGATACGGCAGGGAGCCGAGGACTATCTGGTGAAGCAGACCAACCTGAAGCCGATCGTGGAAAAGGTGAAGGAGGTCCGGAGCCGCGTACAGGCGCGGGAAAGCCGGAAAGGGTGGGACGATCACGAGCGCTCCGGGCTAATCGGCGACTCACCCGCGATACTCCGCGCGATCGCCGAGATGAAGAAGGTCGCGCAGAGCCCGCAGACCACCGTGCTCCTCACCGGGGAATCGGGCGTCGGCAAGGAGGTCGCGGCACAGTATCTGCACCGTCTCTCCTGCGGCGAGAACGCGCCATTCATGCCGGTCGACTGCGTCGCGCTACCCGCCACGCTCATCGAGAACATCCTGTTCGGCCACGAGAAGGGAGCCGTCGCCGGGGCCGACCGCGCGGCAGATGGCGTTCTCGCCAAGGCGGGCGCCGGCACCGTGTTCCTCGACGGGATAGGCGAACTGGGCACCGAACTGCAGGGGCGCCTGCTCCGCGTGCTCGAGACCCGCACCTTCAACCGGACCGGATCGTCGCAGGAGGAGCCTCTACGCTCCCGCATCGTCGCCTCGACCCACCGCGACCTATCGGAACTGGTCGCCGAAGGCAGGTTCCGCTTCGACCTTTCCCAGCGCCTCGCGGTGTTCCCCATCGCCATCCCGCCGCTCAGGGAACGACGCGAGGACATCCCGTCGCTCACGCGCCACTTCATCGAATTCACCGCGCAAAAACTCGGCCACCCCTCCCCCCTACCGCTCTCGGCCGAGATCGATGAGATACTGCGGAACTACGACTACCCCGGCAATGTGCGGGAACTCAAGAACATCATCGAACGGGCCATGGTGCTCGCCGACGGGGCACCGCTCGGCGCGAGGCATTTCCCCGAACGGATACAGCGCATCCCCGTCTCGTCGTTCACCATCGGATCACGCAAGAACGAGGTCCCGGTGGATTTCATCCCCGGCGTCGATTCGCTCGAGACGCTCGAGAAGAAGATGATAGTCAACGCGCTCCGGCAGACCAAGGGGGCCCGCTCGGCCGCCGCCGAACTGCTCGGCATCAGCCGGTTCCAACTTCTGCGCCGCATCGAGAAATACGGACTCGGCGATACCGGCGAGGAGTGAGCGGATCACTCAACGAGAAAAATCTCTAGTTGACCACGATAGAGATATTTGCCGATTGCGTGCCGAACCATTCGTAAGTATCCCTGACCATTTTCCATTGGAAATTATAGGTACCGGGGGTTCCGGGAGCGGTAACATCGAAGTTAAATGTCTTACTTTGTTCGGGCTGGATCACCTCCGCCCCTAGTCCAACCCGGGTAAATCCCCATGTGCTGTTATCTTGAGGATTCTGGGAACCCAAACCGTATTTATCGGAACTACTCCATGTCGTGTTGCCCGTGTTCTGGAAAGTGACCGAGACCCCATAGATAAGACCCGCTTGCATGGAAGACGGCACACTTTGCGAAATAAAAACGGCATTGTTGTACGGGTGCGCCTGGCAGTGAACATCACAACCGTCACCTGATATGGTGTTCCCGTCGTCGCACTCCTCGTACAGGTCAAGGTCACTATCGCCGCAGTGGGGAAGACGACAGTCATTGGTGCAGCCATCACTATCATCCGTATTGCCGTCATCGCACTGTTCGAAGCCGTCAAGGGCTCCGCTCGCGATCTCCTGGGCCGTCAATGCTCGATCATAGATGCGGACCCTGTCGATACGACCGTTGAAGAATCCGTAGTCGCCCCCCCCCGACCTTGTGGGGGGATACACGATGGGACGGGGAGAGGTCAGCCCGGTCCTGACCAAAACACCGTTCACATAAATACGCGGCTGTTTTGCGGTATAGGTCATGACCAGGTGCGTCCATTCGGTGCTACTGATCGTGCCGGCATACACCGCGAGAGGAGGCATATACATTTCTCCATGTTCGTAGACAGAAACCCCATTCGTCCCGATCGATATACCCACCCCGGCATTCTCCGCCTTATGTTCAGGGACGAACACATACTTCTGCCCACTGCTTCCGCTTGTTCCAGTGGTCGATTCGGCATCGATCTCATGCGACGCTATCGGCCTGACCCATGCCGCAATGGTGAAATCGTTTGACGGCGTATCGGCGTAATTCCACTGGATATAATCGTTCTCCCCATCGAAATAAAGGGCATTGCCCGAGTACCCCGCCGTCACCCAAGAGGCACCGTTGATCACGCCATGGTTCTCATTCCCTGATGTGTCGTATAGGGTTGTACCGGCCCCCTCGTCAAGATCCAAGCGCAGGGACTCTTCCTCATAGAAATAGGAATCTCTTCTTACGCCGTCACCGCAGAACGCCGGTTTACAGGCGTTCGTACAGGCATCTTCATCGTTTGTATTGCCATCATCACATTGTTCCCCGAAATCCGTTATGCCGTTGCCACAGAGGGTTGTAACAAAACTAAAAACTTGCTCTTCTTCCAGCGGATTGCCCGCAAGATCAGCGATGTTCGTCGTTACCGTTACCACATATTGGGTACCATGATCGAGGGGCGCTATGGGCGTCAATAATGCCGCGTGGTCGACCGAGCGATAAGTTACCGTCGCCGGCACCGAGAGTC
>JAKLFG010000109.1 GCA_022711315.1 bacterium
CGACACCAGCCAGCCGGTGACCGTGGTGCCGATGTTGGCGCCGAGGATGACACCGATAGCCTGTGTGAGTGTCATGAGTTGCGCGTTGACAAAACCGACCGTCATGACGGTGGTGGCCGAACTCGACTGGATGACCGCCGTGACCGTCATGCCGACCAGTATCGCCATGAAGCGATTCTGTGTCAGGAAGCCGAGCACCTTGCGTAGCCGGTCGCCCGCGACCTTCTGCATGCCTTCCGACATGATCTTCATGCCGAGCAGGAACAGACCAAGTCCGCCGAAGACCTCGAACGCTATCGTTTTCCAATCCACCTGCCTCTCCACTCTTCTGTCAGATAATGGTCAGCGTTCCGTTGATACACGGTTAAGGAATGATTAGCAACTAAAAGGAAGGGGAGGATTGTTAAAAAACGGTTAATTCCTCGAACCGGTATTCAAGCGATACCAGAGAATTTGGAGAGCGTGAGCGTCTCGGCGATGTTGTGGACCTGTGAGACCATGCCGTCGACATTGACGAGTATATCGATGTAGGACATAGAAGCCTCTCCTCTGCAGGTCCCCTCCTGAAGCCGCTGAAAATGGCCCATCTTCGCGGCGCGGATACGATCCTTTATTTCCTTTTTACGCGTCGTTGCCGTGGAGAGGAAATTCTTCGCGTCGACCTCGACACCGCTCAGCGGGACGATGGTCGCCTCGTAGAACTCCTCGATGTCATTGACGATATCTTGCAGAGAGGTGCGCGCCGCATCGGAGAGGATCAGGTTGTCGCTCTTCATCTTGAGGTAGGCGCGGGTCATATTGGTGACATAGTCGGCGTATTTTTCTAGATTATGGGCGCAGGTGATGTAATTGCCGACCTTCGCCGCGTCTTCGCGGGACAGCGACCGTTGCGCCAGCGACAGGAGGAACTCGGTGATCGCCATGCGGTATTCGTCGATGAGTTCCTCGTTCTTCTCTATCTTTTCGGCCGCTACGCCCGCCTCCCGTTTTCCGCCGAGAATGTCACGGATGCGCTTCGAGTTCTTTTTGACCCGTTCGGCCATCGCGAACAGTTCCTTTTCCGATTCTATGATGCCCAGTGCGGGGGTCGCGATGAGGCCGTAGTGGATGTGGGCGAACTGATGCGGTGTCTTGGGTAGTTTCGCCTTCGGTTCGGGAACTATCTTCTTCACGACGAAGGCGAGGAAAGCGATGAGGGGGGTGAAGATGACGACATTGCTGATGTTGAACAAGGAATGGGCGAGCGCGATATGGACGCCGGCCAGCGGCTTGGCGCCGATGCCGAAACCGTATTTCGCCGCCTCTTCAGCGGTCCGAATCACCATGTCCGGGTCGCCCGGCAGAAAGAGGTCGACCATGCGAATGAAGGGGTAGAAGACGATGAGGACGATGATGACCCCGAAGAAATTGAACAAGATATGCGCGGCGGCGGCCCGTTTGGCGTGGTAATTGGTCCCGATGCTCGCCAACAGCGCCGTGACGGTCGTGCCTATATTGGTGCCGAGCACCAGCGCGATGGCGGCCGGGAAGGAGAGCAGCCCCTGTGAGGCGAGCGCGATGATGATGCCGAGCGTCGCCGAACTCGACTGGACAAGGGCCGTCGCCACCGTGCCGATAAAGACCCCGATGAACACGCTGGAGTAGGTGAGGCCGTCGACCGTGGTGAAAAAGGCCACGAACTCCTTATCATCGCGCAAAGGGGCCAGACCGTCGCTCATGAGGTTCATCCCGAGGAACAGGATGCCGAGCCCGAATATCGCCTCGCCGCTGTAGCGCACCGTTTCGTTGCGCCCGATGAATTTCAGCAGAACGCCGGCGGCGATGATGACCATCGCATACTGTACTATCGACAGCGACACGAGCCAGCCGGTGATCGTGGTGCCGATGTTCGCGCCGAGGATGACGCCGATCGCCTGTTCGAGCGACAGTAGGCTCGCATTGACGAACCCGACCGCCATGACGGTGGTGGCCGAACTCGACTGGATGACCGAGGTGATGGAAAGGCCGACGAAGATAGCCATAAAGCGGTTCTGCGTCAGGAAGCCGAGTATTCTGCGGAGGCGGTCGCCGGAGACCTTCTGCATCCCTTCCGAGAGGATATGCATGCCCATGAGGAACAGGCCGAGGCCGCCGCAGACCTCGAAGATCACCGTTTTCCAGTCCATCTCCCGCCTCTTTCGTAAAGAGTAAGTTCGTTTTCCGTTAATACCCGGTTAAGAAATGATTAGCAACAAAAGCGGCACCGATAAGGGGAGAAAAATCTTAGGTGCCTGATATCACTTGACCAGGGGTTTTGTTTCGCGACCGGTCACTTCGTAGACATGGCGACGGTCGGGGCGGACGAGGAAGACATGAACGCGGGCGGTGAACCAGCCCTTTTTCATACAGTAGCCGCCGGCGACCGGCTCGTAGAGGTACTTCACCGAGAACTCCTTCATCGCCCAGTGTGTCTTGGCCGGCTTGCCCTCTATCATCAGCAGATCGTTCGTGTCGGCGGTGATATAGG
>JAKLFG010000011.1 GCA_022711315.1 bacterium
GGCGATGACCCGCACATCGCTGCGGACCGGCGTCGAGGCGCCGACCGGCAGGTATTCCCTCTCCTGCATGAAACGCAGGAGTTTCGGCTGGAGCGCGACCGGCATCTCGCCGATCTCGTCGATGAACAGCGTGCCCCCCTCGGCCGCCCCGACATAGCCGGGCGAGTTGCGATCGGCCCCGGTGAAGGCGCCCTTCTTGAAGCCGAACAGTTCCGACTCGATGAGGTTCGGGTGGACCGCCGCCGCGTTGAAGGCGACGAAGGGTTTCCGGGCGCGCGGGCTTTCGTTGAGCAGGTGGCGGGCGACGAGTTCCTTGCCGGTCCCCGATTCGCCGGTGATGAGCACCGTTTCGTCGGTCTTCGCTATCTCGACCGCCGACTCGAGGAGCCGCCGCATCTTTTCCGACGCATGGACGATGCGGTACCGGTCCTCCTGCAACGACGCTATCTCGCGCCGGAGTCTTTTGTTCTCCTCGCGCAGGGAGAGCGTTTCGGCCGCCTTCTCTATCTGCTGGAGGAGCACCTTGTAGTTGACCGGCTTGGTCAGGAAGTTGAAGGCCCCCTTCTGCATCGCCTTGACCGCCGTCTCGACATTGCCGTAGGCCGTTATCACGATGACCGGGATGTCGGCGTCGAGTTGATGCACCGCCTCCATAAGGTCGATGCCATCGAAGCCGCCCGGCATGAGAAGGTCAGTGAGGACGAGCGACAGATTCTCTATCTCCCGCTTGACGATCCCCATCGCCTCGATGCCCGAATGGGCGGTGATGATGTCGTACCCCTGCTTCTCCAGTATCTGGCGCATCGTGCCGAGCAGGGCGACCTCGTCGTCGATGAGCAATATGCGGTGTTTCATAACCTCTCCATATCCCTCCGAATTCGACCGATTGTACCGAACCGGACGAAGAGCGCAAGGTATTTCTCTGGTATTTCTTGAAAAAATAAGGGCGGCCCGGTATAATCGGTCCGATTGTCCGATCCATGAACCGTCCTTTGCGAGGGGAGAAGCCGATGCGTCGAGTTCTTTTCATGGTCCTTGTGCTCACGGGTATCATCGCGGGGTGCGGCAAGAACGCCGAGGAGCGGCACACGCTCACCCTCGATCTCCGCTTCGACGCCGCCGAGGCGACCGACTGCACCAGTTATCAGGCCGACAAGTTCGTCGTCACCCTGTACACCGACGATTTCAAGACCCGCAAGACCTTCGAGTTCGCCTGTGCCGCCGACATGCGCAAGCCGACACTGGAACTCGCGGCGGGGACCTATTATCTCACGGTCGAACTGCTGGACGGCGTCTACATAAACAGTTGGGGCTCCGGACAGGTCTCCCTGATCAGCGACAAGACCCTTTCCGTGGACATGAACCAGTACGCCGGCGGCATAGACATCGAATGGTCCTCCTCGCTCTGCGACAAACTCGACATCGCGGTCCTTTCCGTTTCGGCGATCACCGGCGGATCGGCGGTCTCCGCGATCATCTGGGGACAGGAAACGACGGTGACCGATCTTGCCATCGCCTGCCACGCCGAACGGCTCTCGCTCAACAACATCCCCTCCGGCCCCTACGCGGTCACGATAAGCGGCCGTCGCGCCGAGGACGCGCCGAGGACGCGCGCCACGGCGACGATAACGGTGACGCTCCCCGCGGGACAGGAAAAGACCCTGACGATCGACGACAAGAACCTTCTGCTCGAGGTGTCCGATCTCAAGGTGTCGTGGGAATTCGACAGCAAGAGCATCACCTCCTGCACGGACGCCGGTGTGGCGACCATCCGCGCCTCGGCCACCGGGGAGAGCGACACCTTCTCGGAGGAGACGGCCTGCGAGACCGAAGGGACCCTGACGGTCTACGACCTCCCGCCGGGCGACTACACCATCACCGCCGACGGGCTCGACGCGACCGGGAAGGTCACCTACACCGGTCACAAACTGCGGACCGTCGAAGCGGGAAAGGTCGGCAACGACGCCTATGCCGAGACCATCTACCTGAAACAGGAATGACCTGATAGGAGAACGCCATGCTTACCAAAAGACAGATCGACCACTTCCGCAAGCGCCTGCTCGCCGAACTCAAGGAGATCGAGGAGCGCAACAAGGAAAAGGTCGAGGAACTGGAGCAGGAGACCAACGACCCGTCGGACAAGTTCCACGGCGACGAGGCCGATCAGGCCAACTTCTCGGAGGAACGGAGCCGCCTGCTGCGCCTGCGCGACCGTGACCGAAAACTCATCAACAAACTCCACGAGACGCTCGCGAAGATAGACGGCGGCACCTACGGCATCTGCGAGTCCTGCGGCACCGAGATCGGCGCCGAGCGGCTCGAGATGCGCCCGGTCGCCGGCCTCTGCATCGAATGTAAGCAGAAACAGGAGGAGCGCGAGGAACGGGACAAGGCGCTCAAGCGGAGATAGTCCCGATGCTCTCGCACGCCATCATCCCGGCCGCCGGCCTTGCCACACGGTTCCTCCCCGCCTCGAAATCAGTCCCCAAGGAATCGTTCCCCCTCTATGACCGCCCCGTCATCCAGCACATCGCGGAAGAGGCGGCGCAGGCGGGCATCCATAACATCGTGGTGGTCACCTCCGAGGGCAAGGAGGCCATCACCGACCATTTCGATCGCATCAATCCGAAATTCCTGCAGGGGAAACTGCCCGAGGACATCGCGCGGGAACTCGATCGGCTCGAGGAACTCGCCGAGGTCATCGCGGTGCGGCAGAAAAGCCAGAAAGGGCTCGGCCACGCGGTCCTGCGCGGCATGACCGCCGTCCCGACCGACCCGTTCGCGGTGATGCTCCCCGACATGTTCCTCGTATCGCGTTCACCCGACAATGTGATGGTGCGGATGAAACGGCTGTACGAACAGCACGACCGCCCCGTCCTCGCGCTCATGCGGGTCCCCGACGAGGATCGCAAACGGTACGGCATGGCCGAAGGCGAGGAGCGCGACGGCTTTTTCGAGATACGACGGCTGGTCGAGAAACCGGGCGTGGACGGCACCGCGTCCAACCTCGCCATCGTCGGCCGCTATCTGCTCCCCGGCGCGATCGGCCCGATACTGGAAAAGACCAGACCCGGCGCGAAAGGGGAGATACAACTCACCGACGCGCTCAATACGCTGTGCGGCAAACAGCCGATGCTGGGACTCGTCCTGCGCGACGACGATCTGGTGTTCGACGCCGGGGACAAGGACGGGTACGCCTACGCCAACGCCTATCTCGCCGCGAAACGGATACCCGGCTTCCTCGACACCGTGCGCCGGATGATCTCGTAGGGACGCCATGCATCATCCGCTCCTCATACCTCTCCTGTTCGCCTTTTTCATCACCCCGACGCAGATGGTCCAGCAGATGCTCCGCAACACCGTGGTCGATCTCCCCCTCGTCGAACTGGCGGGCGAGACGGGCGACGAGCCGCCCGCACCGGTGGCGCTCAAGTACGACCGCGCGAAGGACGAAGTGACGCTGACCGTCGCGCAGACCCCGTCGGTCATGAGCAAAGAGGGCGTCACGCCGTGGCTGCGACTCTTCTTCCTGCCACCGGTCGCCAAAGATGCCGACCCGGCCGAGCCGCTCATGGCGCGTCTTTCGAAACTGGGCATCAACACCGAGAAGAAGGTGCTCTCGACCACGGGGCCCGGCGGCGAACTCATCCTGATCATCGGGAAGGAGCGGGCCGACGAGGATGCGCCCCACCTCGCCCTCTACCGAAGCGGTATGCTCCCCTTCCGGCTTTCATACGGCGAAACGACGGTCACCTTCGGCGAATACCACAAGAGCGTCCTGCCGCTCGCCTTCCCCGGCACCGTCGAGATACGGGAACCGGCGCGAACGGTCCGGTACCGCTTCCTCCGCAATGAATACCGCTGACCGCTTCGTCCGGCTCGTCATCCCGCGCCCCGGCATCGAGGAACTCTACTACCGGCTCGAGGGCGACATGGAGGCCGGGCCCGGCTCTCTCGTCGAGATAGACCTGCGCAACGAGACCATCTGGGCCGTCGTGCGTGAGATCATAGGCGCGTTGCCGGAGGAACTGCGCGGCCTCGCCTGCCGCCCGGTGCGCCGCGTCATCGGCGACACCCCTCTTTTCCACGATCCGCGCGAAACAAGGTTCCTCCAGTGGCTCGGCGACTACTATCTCTACCCGTTTCCCAAACTCGTCAAGCAGATCGTCGCCCCCTTCATATCGCCGCGCCGCACCCTGCCACGCCCGTCCGCCCCGGTCCCGCCGTGCGACACACCTCCCTGTACCGCGACGCTCGATGACGACCAGCGGCGTGTCGCGACGGCCATCCGCGCGCGGTGGCGTGACGGCGACCGGCGGCCGGTCCTCCTCTTCGGCGTCACCGGCAGCGGCAAGAGCGAGGTCTTCGCCGACCTCTGTCGCGAGGTGTTCGACTCCGGCGGTCAGGTGCTGTATCTCGTCCCGGAGGTGGGGCTCACCCCGGGCACGATAGCGCACCTCGAATCGCGGCTCGGCGAGCGGGCGGTCATCGCGCACAGTTACCTGAGCCCCAAGAAGAGGTTCGACGCCTTTTCGCGGGCCTGCCGCGGCGAGGCGAAACTCATCGTCGGGACCCGATCGGCGCTCCTCTACCCGCTCTCGAAGATCGGGCTCATCATCGTGGACGAAGAGCACGACCCCAGTTACAAGAACATGGAGCCGCCCTACTACCACGCCCGCGACGCCGCGGTGATGAAGGCGAACCTGCTCGACATACCGGTCATCCTCGGGAGCGCGACACCATCGTCCGAATCGTGGCGGAACGCGCAACTCGGGAAATACCACCTCGAACGGCTCCCGCGCCGCGCCAACCGGCGACCGCTCCCCGCCGTCCGCATCTTCCCCTACCGCGGCGACACCTATCTCCCCTCGGACCTGCTCGACGCGGTGCGCGAAGGGATCGCCCGCCGCGAACAGGCGCTTTTTTTCGTCAACCGGCGCGGCTTCTCGACCATCGCGGTCTGCCGCTCCTGCGAGGCGATCCAGAAATGCCCGCGCTGCGAGGTGGCGCTCGTCTATCACAAAAAGAAAGGCCGCCTGCTCTGCCACCACTGCAACTTCTCGATCGCCCCGGACCGGTGCGCCGCCTGCGCAGGGACCGACCTTTCGCTCGAAGGCATCGGCATCGAACGGTTCACTGAAACGCTCCGCGGCCTTTTCCCCGGCGCCTCGGTCGTTTCGATAGATCGCGACAGCGTCCCCGACGAGACCGCGCTCGCGACCGAACTCGCGAAGATAGAGGACGGGACCCACGACATCGTCGCCGGGACCGTCATGATAAGCAAGGGACACAATTTTCCCGCGCTCCGGTGGGTGGTCATCAAGCACGCCGACTTCCTGCTGTCGCTCGCCGACTACCGCGCCGCGGAACGGTGCTTTCAGGTCGTGGCGCAGGTGGCGGGACGCGCCGGGAGGTTCGACATACCCGGCGAGGTGTGGGCCGAAGCGCAGAAACCGGAACATTACCTCTGGCGCTACCTTCCCGATTACGATTTCGAGGGGTTCATCGAGGAGGAACTCGCATGGCGCCGCGCACTCATGCTTCCCCCCTTCTCGCGGATGGCGGTCGTCAAGGTGGTCGCCTCCTCCGAAAAGGGGGCCGACGAGACGGCCCGCGCGCTGTACGACGAACTGCGCACGATGACCGCGGGCCGAAAGGTCCGTATCCTGCCGCCCGTCGCGCCGCCGCTCCAACGGGTCCACAACCGTTATCGCCGCCATATCGTCCTCTCGGCGGCGAGTTTGCGCCCGCTCGCGCCGCTCCTTGCCGATCTCATCTCCCGGCACGGTCGCAGGCGCGGCATCACCGTCACCTGCGACATTGACGCCCTCTCGACGGTGCAGGTGTGACGATGCGCCTCGATCCCCGCATAGCCGTCGACATACCGCTCGTCTTCGACTTCCCCGGTGCGGCCCCCGACCCGCGACGCACCGCGCTCATCGCGCTCGGCAAATCGGCCCTCTTCATGGCGACACGCTTCTTCCGGCGACACCCCTCCTTCCGCGCGGTCGCCGGCATGGCGATCGTACCGGAAGGTCTGCCGCGCGACGACGCCGACCTGCCTTCGGGGCTCGCGGTCATCGCCTCGACCCATCCCCAGATGACCGAAAAAAGTTTCGCCGCCGGCGCCGCGCTCGTCCGGTTCGTTTCGAGACACGCTCCCGTCGTCGACACCTTCATCGTCCTGCTGTCGGGCGGCGCATCGGCGCTTGTCGAACACGGCCCCGCTCCCGACGAGTTCTCTAGCCTCAACCATGAACTGCTCCGCGCAGGGCTCCCCATACAGGAGATGAACCGGCGCCGCATTGCGTTGTCGGGCATCAAGGGGGGCAAACTCGCCCGCCGCGCCCCCGACGCCGACTGGCTGACCTTCGTGATGAGCGATATCCCCGCCCCCGACGGACACCGTCTCGTCGGCTCGATGCCCTCGTGGTCACCCGACGAGCCGCGCCACCATCTCGTGCCGGTCGCCGACGGCGGCCTCCTCCACGACCGCTACGCCGCCGAACTGGCCCGCTGCGGCTACCGCATCGCCTTTGAGAAACGGTTCCTCGCCGGCACGGTCAATGATTGGGCTCACCGGATCGCCGCGCAGGAACTCCGCCCGGGCGAGGCGCTTCTTATCACCGGCGAGCCGACGCTCGCTCTCACCGTCGCGACACCGGGCACCGGTGGCCGGATGGCCCACCTCGCCCTTCTGCTCGCGGAGCGGCTCGATGACGGGCTGACGCTCCACGCCCTTTCAAGCGACGGCATCGACGGCGCCTCTCCGTACGCCGGCATCATCTTCACGCCCGAGGAACGCCGCCGGTTCGACCGGTCACTCATCGCCGATCATCTGGCACGATTCGACGCCTATTCTTTTTTTGAAAAGTACGGCTGTGCGCTGAAGACCGGCTACACCGGTGTCAACCTGAACGATGTGGTCGTGGTGACAAGGGACTAGGAAAAGACCAGCAGGTCGGGCTTGAACACCAGTATCAGACCAAGCGCCAGCATGAGTGAGCCCGACACCAGTTTCAATACCTTCGCGTGCTTCTCCTGAAAACGGTACTTGCCCATCGTCAGCACGAACAGGAGCACGATGGCGCCGAGCGGGATGACATAGTAGATGTTGTAGAGCGCCATGTAGAGATATTTCGGCAGGGTGCCGATGTTCTGGATGGAAAGGACCCTCGTATAGATGGCCGGGAACCCGATCGTGCAGGCGAGTTCTATGAGATTGACGAAAAAGGCGAGCGCGACGGTCCCGGCGAAGGCGAGCCCGAGATCGTTCTCGTTCATGACCTTGCGCATCTTGTCGAAGAGTTTCGGCTTGGCCTTTTCCGGTATCATGAGACTCACCCCTTTCTTGAAGAAGAAGAACTCCTTCATGTTGATGAGCCCCATAACGACCGCGACGAGCCCGAGCGCTATCGTCACATACTCCTTGATGCCGAGGAACATGAAGATGTTAAGCCACGCGGTCATGAACAGGAAATAGACGATGGCCGACGAAACGACGAAGACGCTGCCGATCATGATGAGTTTCCGACGGCTCCCGGCGTTCACAAGCAGGGTGAGCAGGAACATGAGCACCCACATCGCGCAGGGGTTGATGCCGTCGAGAAGCCCGAGGATGAAGGTGAAGGAGGGAAGACTCACCAGATGGGGGTCTATCGTGCCGAAGACCGGGATATGTATCAGTTTGTCGTCCCGCTCTCCGCAGGTCCGGTCGCTGTCGAGATGCTCGTGTATCATCTGTTCGAGCATCTTGTCGTGCATCCCCTGACGGAACCCCACCACCGACTTCGCGCCGAGGATGAAGGTCGGGACGCCGCGGCTCTCTATCTTGAGTTCGTCGCATTTGCTCTTGAACAGCGCGCGGTTCTCATCGCTTTGCGATATCTCCAGATCGCGGAAGGTCAATTCCGGATGACGCTTTTTGAGTTCCTCGACGAAGGGGTGCGCCTCCTTGCAGTGGGGACACGACCGCGAATAGAAGAAATAGAACACCTGCTCGTCGTTCTCCTGCGCCATGACCGGGGCCGAGCACAAAAGCACCGCGAAGAATATCAGGAATGCGTTTCGCGCCATGACGGACCTCCTTATCTCTTCTCGAGGAACTTAGGTCTGAACACGAGACAGTAGGCCGGCATGATGAACAGCGCGCCGAGCAGACAGGTCGATATGGCCAGCACGATGAGCACGCCGAAGAACCGTATCGGCATGAACACCGACAGGATCAGCACCGAAAAACCGAGCATGACCGACACGGCGTTGAAGACGATGCCGCGACCGGTGGTGCGGAGCGTCCGGCGCATCGCCTTCTCGGGCGACTTGCCGAGCCGCAGTTCCTCGCGATACCGCCAGAGGAAATGTATCGTGTAATCGACCCCGACGCCTATCATGATGGAGGAGAGCATCGCGGTGGCGATGTCGAGCGGGATGCCGGCGCCGCCCATGATGCCGAACAGGAACACGAGCGCGAGCGCCAGCGGTATCGAGGCAACGAATCCCGCCATGAACGACCGGAACAGCAACATCACCAGTATCGCGACGATGATCACCGACAGGATGAGCGAGGTCACCTGACCTTTCGAAACCTCGTCGATGAGCGCCGCGAATATGTACCCCGACCCGCCGACGATCCTGAAGGCGGGATCGCCCGCCGTCAGTTCGTTCACCTTGGCGACCACCCGTTTTATCGTGCCGGAGCCCTCGTCGTTTATCTGCACCATGATCTGGGCATGCCGGAAGTCGGCGGTGACCAGATGGGCTATCTCCTGTATGTCGGCCATCTTCGCGTACTCGGTGAGGTAGAAATCGACCGCGCCACGGCTGTCGGGTATGGCGTCGTACCCCGGCTCGCTCGGCTTGTGCAGATTGCGCGATATCATCTTTATGAGCCGGACGATGGAGGTGCTCTTGCCGACCTCGGGCAATTTCTCCATCTCTTTCTCGAAGGTGTCTACCTTGCGCAGTATCGAGGGCTCCTTGATGTCCCCCTCGACCACCACATTGACGATCTGGCCACCGCCGAACTGCTCGTTGACGATCTCCGATGAGCGCGCCACCGTCGAACCGGCCGGGTAGTAACGGGCGAGATTCGAATCGCCGGTGAGCCGCGGGATGAACAGCGCCGCGACGAGCGCCGCAAGCAGGGTCACGACCAGCACCTGTTTCGGGTTCTTCGATATGAGATAGGCGACGCCGTACATGAACCGCTCGAGCAGGTGGCGCTTGCGGTAGTCGACCTCGATGACCGGCCGCGGCTTCCTGAGGAGCGACAGGACCGCCGGGATGAACAGCAGACTCGCGGCGAGCGCGAAGGTGATGCCGATCCCGGCGAGTATGCCGAGTTGCTTCGCCGGTACTATCCGGTGGGTCAGGATGGACATGATGCCACCGATGGTGGTGACCCCCGTCGCGATGACCGGGGCGCCGAGCGACAGGATGCCGAGTTTGGCGAGACCGACCTTGTCGAGCGCGCAATCGTCGCGGTTGTCCTGCTGGTAGCGGCTCACGAGGTGGACCGCGTAGTTGTTCGCGACCGCGATCATGATGACCGGCAGTATCATCGTGACGGTCTGCATCTTCCAGCCGAACAGCGGGATGAGCCCCATGCTGACGACGATGGACATCGCGACGATGGAGAACGGCAAAAGGATGCCGCGGAACTGGCGGAACGAGATATAGAGGAACAGCATCATCACGAGGATGCCGGCCGGGAGGAACTTGAACATGTCCTTCGGCACATCCTCCGATATGCGCTCCTTGATGAAGGGCAGGCCGCCGTAGACCAGCCGCTCGGTCCCGGGCACCTCTTCGGCCGTCCGGCGGATGTCGCCGGTGATACGGAGCGTCTCGGAACTCTGCGCGGAAAGTTTCACCACGATGGCGAGATAGCGGAAATCCTTCGACACGATGGTGCCGTAGATGAGATCGTTCTTCCGTATCTCCTCGCGCGCCGCCTCCCGTTTTTCCTTTTTCTGCTCGGGGGTCGGCTCCTCGTCGGCGAAGTCGTCGCCACCGATGTTCGGGAGGGTGCTCACGCGGTCGATGCCGGGAACGGCCCGTATCGCGTCGGCTATCTTCGCGGCGCGGTCGAGCGTCGCCTCGGCGAGGATGTCCTCGGCCTCCATGATGACCAGCGCGATCTCGGTGCCGCCGAACAGCGCCTCTATCTTCTGCAGGTCGAGACGCTCCTTCATGTCGGCCGGGAGCATGTTCTGCACATCGGGATCGACCTCCGCGCGGGTCAGCGGGAAGAGGAAAAGAAGCGAAAGGATGATATGCGAAAGAATGATGCCCCAACGATATTTTATAACGAATTCGGCGAGTTTAACCACTTCTTATATCAACTCCGCATCAAAGTCGATGAACGCGTCATCATACACCGGGCGACCCGGATTTCCACTTTTTTGTGATACTGCCGAAAGCGATGCATTTTTTTGCATTTTGTTTTCCGGCGTGCTAGGGTGACCGGCGTAGGGTTCTTATGGTCCTTATACTTTCGGAGGTAATAATGGCGGCGAAAGGTTTTGTTGAGATCTCGGTCGAAGGGTGCAAGGGGTGCGGCCTGTGTGTCCACTACTGCCCGGTCAAATGTCTCGACCTGAACATGGCGGACACCAATTCCTACGGTCTGCACTACGCATTCCTCAAGGAGCCCGACAAGTGCATCGGGTGCGCCAACTGCGGGGTCATCTGCCCCGACGCGGCGATCACGGTGTACCGCAAGAAGAATTAACGGAACGGATAGAAGGAGGAAGCAGTGGCTGACATCAAGTTCATGAAAGGCAATGAGGCGCTCGCCGAAGCGGCGATCCGCGCCGGTATGCACGCCTATTTCGGCTATCCCATCACCCCGCAATCGGAGGTCGTGGAATACCTCGCCCGCGAAGAGCCGAAGCATAAATATGTCCTCTTGCAGGCCGAATCGGAAGTGGCCTCGGCCAACATGCTCTACGGCGCTTCGGGCGCCGGAGCGCGCGTGATGACCACGACCAGTTCGCCCGGCTATTCGCTGATGCAGGAGGCGGTGTCCTACATCGCCTGCGCCGAACTGCCGACCGTCTTCGCCAATGTTCAGCGCGGCGGTCCCGGGCTCGGCACCATTCAGGCGTCGCAGGGCGATTACTTTCAGGCGGTCAAGGGCGGCGGTCACGGCGACTACCGCAACATCGTGCTCGCCCCGAACAGCGTGCAGGAGATGGTCGATCTGACGGTGCTCGCGTTCGATCTCGCCGATAAGTATCGCGCCCCGGCGCTCATACTTTCGGACGGCGCCATCGGCCAGATGATGGAAAAGGTCGTCCTGCCCGAACAGCGTCCCTACCGGCCGCCGTCGGACTACCGCAAGGAGAAACCGTGGGCGACCATGGGCAAGACCGCCGACCGCGAGCGCAATGTCATCACCTCGCTCAACATCCAGTCGGAGCAGATGGAAAAGGTCAATATCCGCCTGCAGGCCAAGTACAAGGAGATCGAGGAGAAGGAGGTCCGTTTCGAGGCATACCACGCCGACGACGCCGAGATCGTCATCGTCGCCTACGGCGTATCGAGCCGCATCACCAAGAAGGTCGTGGACCTCGCGCGGGCCGAGAAACTGAAGGTCGGGCTTGTCCGTCCCATCACGCTGTGGCCCTTCCCGAAGAAGAAACTCGACGAACTCGCGAAGAAGCCGTCGGTCAAGTTCTTCCTGTCGGTCGAAATGAGTTGCGGCCAGATGGTCGAGGATGTGCAACTCGTGTCCAACGGCCGCAAGCCGGTCCATTTCTACGGCCGTCAGGGCGGCATCATCCCGACCGCCGAAGAGGTCCTCGATGTCATCAAGAAACACCTGAAGGAGAAGTAAGATGAAGGAAGGATACGAACTTATCTATCAAAAGCCCTCGACGCTCCTGCCGCGCCGCATGCACTACTGCCCCGGATGCCTTCACTCGACGCTCCACAAACTCATCATGGAGGTGGTCGAGGAGATGGGCATCAAGGAGAAGACCATCGGCGTGAGCCCGGTCGGCTGTTCGGTCTTCGCCTACGACTACATGGATGTCGACATGCAGCAGGCGGCTCACGGCCGCGCCGCGGCGCTCGCCACCGCCATCAAGCGGATGCACCCCGACAAGTATGTGTTCTCCTATCAGGGCGATGGCGACCTGGCCGCGATCGGCACCGCCGAGACGATACACGCCTGCAACCGCGGCGAGAACTTCACCTTCTTCTTCGTCAACAACGGCATCTACGGGATGACGGGCGGCCAGATGGCCCCGACGACGCTCGAAGGCCAGAAGACCTCGACCTCGCCCTACGGCCGCGACCCGAAAAAGGTCGGCCAGCCGCTCAAGATGGCCGAGATGGTCAGCCAACTCGCCGGCGTCGCCTACTCCGAACGACTCTCGCTCAACACCCCGGGCAATGTCCGCAAGGGAAAGAAGGCTATCCGCAAGGCGTTCGAGATGCAACAGCAGGGACTCGGCACCACCTTCCTCGAATTCGCTTCGAACTGCCCGTCGGGTTGGAAATGTTCGCCGGTGGAGTCGCTCGGCTGGATAGAGAAACAGATGTCGCCCTACTTCCCGCTCGGCGTGTTCAAGGATGTGACGACCGGCGTCGAGAAGTGTTCGTGCGCAGATAAACAGGCCAAGTAAGGAGGCGCAGATATGTTACAGGAAATGATATTCGCCGGCTTCGGCGGGCAGGGCGTTCTCTCGATGGGCAAACTGATCGCCTACGCCGCCATGAAGGAGGGCAAAGAGGTCAGTTGGATGCCGTCGTACGGTCCCGAGATGCGCGGCGGCACCGCCTACGCGATGGTCAACATCAGCGACGAGCAGATATCGTCGCCGGTCGTCCACGCCTACGATGTCGTCGTGGTGTTCAACCTCCCCTCGCTCAAGAAGTTCGAGCCGCAGGTCAAGAAGGGCGGTATCCTCATCTGGGAGAGTTCGGTCATCAAAGAGGCGCCGACCCGCAAGGACATCAAGGTCTACGGCGTGCCGGCCATCGAAAAGTCCGGCTCGGTCCTGAACGAGGTCAAGGTCATGAACATGGTCACGCTCGGCGCCCTCATCAAGGTGAACCCGCTCGTGAAGCCCGAAACACTCCTCGAGGCGCTCAAGGACACGCTCCCGCCCCGCCACCACAACATGATACCGATCAACAAACAGGCGATAGAACTGGGCATGAGCCTCGTCTAGCGTCCCCCGCACCGCCCCGACCGCAAAGAACCCAAAAATGTTGACCTAAAAATTCTTTACGGGTATAGTCTCTCGTTCCATCAAGTTGCGGACCGGCGCGCCTCTGTACGCCCCCGTCCCGACCCATGAGAGGAGACGATGCTGACCTATACGATAGAGAAACGCGGCGGCGCCATGCTGATCACCACCGAAGGACGGATAGACAATGAGGGGGCGGCGATCTTTCAGGAGGCCCTGGACCGCGCGTTCGAGGCCAACCTGCCCCGCATATCCTTCGATCTGGCGAAACTCTCCTTCATCAACAGCGCCGGCATCGGCAAACTCCTGCTGTTCTACAAACGGGTGAAGAACCGCAACGGTACCGTCGTCATCACCGCCCTCAACGACGATGTGAACGCCCTCTTCAAGGCGATACGGCTCGACAAACTGATGCCGATCGAGAGGTCCTGATGGCGAACTTCCGCCTTTCCCGCGACATCGCCTTCCTCGGCGGCGACCTGACGGTCAACGCGGCCGAAGCGCTTCATAATTTCCTGCTCACGCTACAGGCGAATCAGGGCCGGCTCACCGTCGACCTGCGCGGCGCCGAGGCGTGGGACAGTTCGTCCATACAGTTGTTGTTCGCTTTTATCAAAAGCCGCCCGCCCCGGACCGTCGTATGGCGCAACATGCCTCCGGAGATGGCCGCCGACATCCGGCTGATGGGCTTTGGCAATCTGCTCAACGAGGTTTCCCATGAACGGTAAGACCATCATGATCGTGGACGATTCGGCCACACTGCGGGCATCGGTGAACTTCGTCCTGTCGGAGGCCGAATACACCGTCATTCAGGCCAAGGACGGCATGGACGGTCTCGCGAAACTCCGCGACCTGCAGGCATCGGGCACCAAACTCGACATGATCATCACCGATATCAACATGCCCAATCTCGACGGCATCGGGTTCATCACCGAGATAAAAAAGAGCGACTACCGCTATGTCCCCATCCTCGTCCTCACGACCGAGTCGGAGAACGCGAAAAAGATGGAGGGCAAGGCGGCCGGCGCCGCCGGGTGGCTCGTGAAGCCCTTCAAGCCGGAACAGTTGCTGTGGGTCGTGAAGAAATTCGTTCGATAGGACGGGCATGCTCAAAAAGGACGAGATCTACCGCGTTTTTGTCGAAGAGTCGCGCGAGATACTGACCGCGCTTGAGACCGATCTGCTCGACCTCGAGAAGGACATCCATAACGAAGAGATCATCAACCGCGTCTTTCGCGCCGTCCACACGCTCAAGGGCGGCTCCGGCATGGTCGAATTCTCCGTCCTGACCGATCTCACCCACGAGTGGGAGAATGTGCTGGCGCGGCTCCGCGCCGGCGAGATAAAGGCGTCCCCGCGTCTCATATCGCTTTTCCTCGAGGCGGTGGACACCCTCAAGCGGCTCATCGAACAGCCCCCCGCCCGCGTACCGGAAACGCTGCGGGGCGAGGTAGCGCGCACCATCGACCAGTTACGGCGCTACCACGGCGTCGAGACGGTCTCCGACGGCCCGGCGAAAAGACCGGCCGACGGCAGAGAGAAGTTCGGCGAGAAATATCTCAACATCGTCCTGAAGTTCCGGCCCGACATCTACCTCGCGGGCACCGATCCGCTCCTGCTGATAAAGGAACTGACCGAACAGGGCGATATCGTCCGCCTCCGGTGCGACACCGACGCGCTCCCGCCGCTCGACCAGTTGCGACCCGACACGCTGTATCTGAGTTGGGAACTGGTGCTCAGGACCGAAAAGCCGCTCTCGGCCGTCGAGAACATATTCATCTTCGTCCGTGACGAGAACACCATCCTGCTCGACGATGTCTCGCACCGCTTCAAGGACGGCGTCGACCTCCAGTACGCCGACAAGAAACTGGGCGAGATACTCGAGGAGGAAGGGCTCGTGGACCGGCGCGACCTCGAGGAGGCCATCGGCGAGCAGAAACGGGCCGGCGAGATATTGCTCGAAAAGAAGAAACTCGATTCGCGGGCGCTCGACGAGGTGCTGCGGCGCCAGCAACGGTCGAAGGAGATCGCCCAGACCTCGACCCTGCGCGTCGACACCGGCAAACTCGACAAACTGGTCAATCTCGTCGGCGAGATGGTCATCGGCGTCGCGCGGATGTCGCAGACGGTCCAGTCGGGACCGCTCGCCCACAACCGCGACATGAACGACACGCTCGACCATCTGGAGCGCATCAGTCGCGATGTGCAGGAGCAGGTCATGCGCGTCCGCATGGTCCCCGTCGAGGCGACCTTCCGGCGGTTCCAGCGCGTGGTGCGCGACATCGCGAGCGATCTCGGCAAGAGGATAAACCTCTACCTTTCCGGCATAGAGACCGAGATAGACAAGACGGTCGTCGAACACCTCGACGACCCGCTCAAGCACCTCATCCGTAACGCGGTCGACCACGGGATAGAATCACCGGAAGAGCGCGTGAAACGCGGGAAACCGGCCGACGGCAGTGTCTGGCTCCGCGCCTACCAGCAGGAGGGCAAGATCATCATCGAGGTCGAGGACGACGGTTCCGGCATCGACCGGGAACGGCTGGTCCGCAAGGCGAAAGAGGCGGGCATCGCCCTCAGCGCCGAGATGACCGATCAGGAACTGTACGGGCTCCTGTTCCTCCCCGGCTTCTCGACCGCCCGGAAGGTCACCGAACTTTCGGGGCGCGGCGTCGGGCTCGATGTGGTCAAACGCAATATCGAAAGCCTGCGCGGCGCCATAGAGGTCTACTCCGAGAAAGGGAGCGGCACCCTGTTCCGTCTCAAACTGCCGCTCACGCTCGCCATCATCGACGGCATGCGCGTCGCGGTCGGGTCCGAGATACTCACCATCCCGCTCCTCTCGATCATCGAGGCGATCCGCCCCGCCCCCGACGGCATCAAGACCATCGAGGGCAAGGGAGAACTCATAGAGTTCCGCGGCGAATACCTTCCGCTCATCCGCCTTTACGAGATACTGGGCTTCGAGGACGCGATCACGAACCCAGAGGAGGCCATCGTCATCATCCTCGAATCGGGCATACGCCGCATGGCGCTCCTCGTGGACGATGTCATCGGCCAGCATCAGGCGGTCATAAAGAGCCTCGAGACCAACTTCCGCCGCATCGAGGGCGTATCGGGCGCCACCATACTCGGCGACGGCCGCGTATCCATCATCCTCGACATCCACGGCATCGAACACCTCGCTTTCGGCGGACACCGCGCTCCGGAGGTCGTCGCATGAATCTCTCGAGCAGATTCCTGAAGAAAGAGACCGCCACCCGGTCCGAACAGCCGCTCCAGTTCATATCCTTCTTCGTCGGCGACGAGATATACGCCACCGACATCCTCAAGATACACGAGATAACCAACTACCGCGACCTGACCCGCATCCCCTCCGCCCCCTCGTTCGTCAAGGGAGTGCTGGACCTCAAGGGTATCGCGGTCCCGGTCATGGACCTGCGCGAGAAATTCGCGCTCCCGGCGCGCCCCTACTCAAAATTCTCGGTCATCATGGTGGTCGATGTGTCGGGGCGCATCATGGGCGTCATCGTCGACAGCGTCGCCGATGTCCTGCAGATCGATCGGGCCGACATCCAGCCGGCGCCCAAGTTCTCGGCCACGCTCAAGGCCGAGTTCATCAAGGGGATGATCAAGCAGGGCGACAACCGCTTTATCGTCCTGCTCGACATGGATCGCATGCTTTCGGACCGCGAACTCGACATGGTGGAATCGCTATGACCGCCGGGCACGGGAACGACCAGAACGCCTTTCAGGACCTGCTTCCCGAATTCCTCGAGGAGGCGCAGGAACTGCTCGCGATGCTCGAAGCGGCGCTCCTGCAGGTGGAACAGGCGCTGACCGACCGGCGCCCCCCGGAACCCGAAACGCTCCAACGGCTGTTCCGCGTCACCCATACCCTGCGCAGCGCCAGCGGCTTCATCGGCCTCGCCGCCGTGGAGCGGACCGCCGCCGCGATGGAGGATCTTTTCAACTTCATGCGCAACGGCGATCTGTCGCCCGACAAGACGCTGACCGCGGCCGCCTTTGAGACGCTCGATCACATCAAGAAGATACTCGTCGGTCAGACCCCGGGCACCGATGACGCAGAGGGCGAACGCCTCGCCGTCGCGCTCGAAGCCGCGACCTCGGCACGCATAGCCGACCGTACCCGGGAAAGCGCCGCCCGCGTGGTGTCGCCGGGCGAACTATTGCACGGGCTCCCCTTCCGGGTATCGGCCTACGCCATCGAGAGGAAGACACGCAAAGGGAACTTCTTCATCGTCACGACGATGCTCGACGGACCGCTGGACGAGCGCCGGAAGATATCCATGGAGGCGTCGTCCGCACTCGGCTCGATGGGTGAGATCGTCGACACGGTCACCATAACGGGCGATCCCGACACCCCCGACCGGACCCATTTCCTCTACCACACGCTGATCGGCGAAAAGGCGCTTCGCGAAACGCTCTCCTCCCTCGCCACCGAGGTGGACATCAGCAAGGTCGACCACGCGCAACTCGCCAAGGCGGCGGCGGACCTGCCCCCTGAGCCGGCCCCCCGCCCGGAACGCCGCGCCGCGACCGCTCCAAGGAACCCGGACAGGCCCGTTGCCGTCGGGACCGAAAGCACGACGACCGAACAACAACCGGATACCGCCGGCACCTCGCCGTGGGACGACTGCTCCGACTTCGTGACCTTCTTCATAGAGCAGGAACTGTACGCCGTCCCGATATTCCTCGTCCACGACATCAAGGAGACCATGCCCTTCTCGCGCCTCCCCAATCAGCCACCGCACCTCCTCGGCGTCATCAACCTGCGCGGCAATGTGCTCCCGCTCTTCGATCTGCGCCGTCTGCTCGGCATGCCGCCCCGTCCCTTCGACCGGAAAACGGTCATCATCATACTCGACATCGCCGGGAAGAAGACCGGGTGCGTGGTCGATGCGATCAGCGATGTCGTGACGCTGGAGCCGGGTGACAAGCAGGCCAAGCCGCTCCTCGGTCGCCGGACCACCGCCGAATATGTGCGGTTCATAGGAAAGGACCAGCGGACCGGCGCGTTCCTCATCGTGCTGGACATCGAACGGATGCTTTCGAGATAGCGATGCTTGAGATCAAGAAATTCGTTCTCACCGACGAGGAGTTCAACAAACTCAGGCGGCTGGTGTTCGACACCGCCGGCATCAGTTTGTCCGACGCCAAACGGGAACTCGTGGTGTCCCGTTTCTCCCGGCGGTTGCGGGCGCTCAATCTCTCGACCTTCGGCGACTATTACCATTTCGTCATATCCCCCGAGGGCCAGAGCGAGATACAGAACTTCATAAACTCCATCACGACCAACAAGACCGACTTCTTCCGCGAGACCCACCATTTCGACTTCCTGCGCGACCAGTTCGTCCCGGCGTGCGTCCGGAGCGGCCGACGCGAGGTGGCGGTCTGGTCGGCCGGCTGCTCCACCGGCGAGGAACCCTACACCATCGCCATGGTCCTGCACCGTCATCTGGCCGAGCCGCACGGGATCCGCGTGAGGGTGCTGGCGACCGACATCGACACCCATGTGCTCGATGTCGCCCGCAACGGCGTCTACGAGGAACGGCAGATACGGCTCATCCCCGAAGACCTGCAACACCGGTATTTCCTGCGCGGCAAGGGGGAGAGCGCCGGGCTCTACAAGGTCAAGGAGGACCTCCGCGAGATGATCTCCTTCCGCCAGATCAACTTCGTCGCCGAGCAGTATCCGGTCTCCTCGCTGTTCGATGTCATCTTCTGCCGGAATGTCGTCATCTATTTCAACAACCAGACCAAACAGCAGGTGCTCAGCCGCCTGGCCGGGTATCTGGTGCGCGGCGGCTTTTTCATCATCGGGCACAGCGAGACCCTGTTCGACATGGTCCCCGGACTGACCTATATAAAGAACACCGTTTACCGGAAGGATTGACCGTGTACCGATCGTTCAACCGCAAACTCGGGAAAGAGATCGTCATCATACAGCCCGGCGAATTCTATGTCACCGACGCTCCCGACGAGGGTATCGCCACCGTGCTCGGTTCCTGCGTCGCGGTCTGCCTGCTCGACACCGGATCGACCGTCCGCGGCATGAACCATTTCATGCTTCCCGGTGACTTCCGCAACGAAGAGATCTACCAGAGCAGGAGCGGCCGGTACGGCATGTTCGCGATGGAGAGTCTCATCAACGAGATGATGAAGCGCGGCGCGAAGCGCGAGAGCCTCGTCGCCAAGATATTCGGCGGCGCCCATGTGCTCAATTTCCGCCGGAGCGACGGCAACATACCCGACGCGAACATCTCGTTCACCCAGACCTATCTCGCCTTCGAGGAGATACGGCTCGCCGCCTCCGACATCGGCGGCACCACCGGGCGGAAGGTCATCTTCCTCGGTGAAGGGACCGGACGCGTCCTCGTGAAGAAACTCTCACCCGAGAGCACCTCGCAGTACATCGATGAGGAGAACCGCTACAAGGCGAAGATATTGCGCAAGAAAAAAGAGGAGATGAGCGGCAGCATCACGCTGTTCGAAAAATGACATGATGGAAGTCCGCAACGAAAAGATAAAGGTCCTCGTGATAGACGATTCGGCGACCGCCCGTCGTGCCATCGAGGACATCATCGCCTCGGCGCCCGACATGCAGGTCATCGGTTCGGCGGCCGACGCCTACGAAGCGCGCGAATGCATGCGCCACACCATGCCCGATGTCATAACACTCGACATCGAGATGCCGCGCATGGACGGGCTTACCTTTCTCGACAAACTCATGCGGGCCGTCCCGGTACCGGTCATCATGATAAGTTCGCTCACGCAGGAACACGCGGCGGCGACCATGCGGGCGCTGGAACTCGGCGCGGTCGACTATATCGGCAAACCGAACAAGGGAGTGGAATCGGACATCGAGTCCCTTTCGGAGGAGATCCTCGAAAAGATACGCGTCGCCGCGGATGTCCCGCGCTCGTGGCTCGAACGGCACCGTCTCCGCGGCCGCATGACCATAGCGCCCGAACCGCCGCTCGACCCGGGCGAATTGGGGCTCGTCCAGTCGGCGACACGCATCACCGATCTGCGACCGCTCATCGCCATCGGCGCGTCGACCGGCGGCACCGTCGCCATCGAACAACTCCTGCGGCGGCTCTCGCCGCACCGCATGCCTCCCATACTCATCGTTCAGCATATCCCCCCGCTCTTCTCGCGCTCCTTCGCCGAACGGCTGAACTCGCTGTTCGATTTCTCCGTCAGCGAGGCGCGACACGGCCACGAACTGAAGCCGGGCGATGTGGTCGTCGCCGAGGGCGGTCGGCACCTCATCGTGGAGCGCGGCCCCGTGGGTTATACGGTCATCAGCAAAGACGGCCCGCGGGTGAACCGCCACCGGCCCTCCATCGATGTCCTTTTCCGGTCGGTCGCCTCGGCCGCGCGGGAGAACGCCATCGGCGTCATCCTGACCGGCATGGGAAGCGACGGCGCCAAGGGGCTTCTCGAGATGCACCTCGCCGGGGCCCTCACGCTCGCCCAACGCCCCGAGGGCTGTCCGGTCTACAGCATGCCGCGCGCCGCGGTCGATATCGGCGCGGTCCGCGCGCAACTCTCGATAGAGGGCATCGCCGCCTACATCAATAGGTCGTTCGAGGAGGGCTCTCTGTGGTGAGCATCGAGCGCATCTACACGATCGACAACGACCTCGATGCGATAAGCGATGTCGTCTCGACCATGATGGACGAGATGCGGGCAGCGTTCCCGAAGACCCAGCCGTTCGAGGTCGCCTTGTACGAGGCGATACACAACGCGATAGAGCACGGCAACCTCGCCATCCCGTTCGCCGAGAAGAAGGCGCTCATCGAAAGCGGTCGTTATGACCAGACGATCGCGTCCCGCCGGCGGACCACCCCCTATGCGGGCCGCGCCGTCCGCGTCAGGATGCTCCTCTCCGATGATGCGATATCCTTCTCCGTCGCCGACGAGGGCGACGGGTTCGACTGGCGGGCGTGGCTTCCCGATCCCGACACGACCGAAGCGGCGACCGGCGTGAGCGGACGCGGCATCACGATAATGCGCAGCGTGTTCGACACGGTATCCTACAATGACCGCGGGACCGAGGTCACCCTGACAAAGAAAAAGGAGCGCCCTGATGCATGAACAAGCGAAAGAGAGCGAAAAGAGACGGGTACTCATCGTCGACGCCGATGAGCAGGTGACCGCCGTACTCGCGCTGAAACTCCGCCAACAGGGCTACGAGACCCTCTCACTCTCCAGCACCGTCAACGCGCTCGCCATGATACGCGATTTCCTGCCGCACCTCATCATCTCCGAGATGGTGCTTCCCGAACTTTCGGGCGTCGATTTCCTCAAACGGATAAAGATGAACCCCGAGACCGCGCATATCCCCTTCATCTTTCTTTCGAGTTCCCGCAATGTGGAGGACAAGATCATCGCTCACGAGATGGGCGCCGAGTCCTTCTTCTCCAAACCGATATTCATCAAAGTGCTCATCAACCGCATCAACGATTTCTTTCAGGAGCGCGACTTCCGCGAGATACTCTCCTCGGTCCACGAACAGGAGACCTTCTCCGGGAGCCTCCAGAACATCTCGGTCATAGACCTGCTCAACATCGTTCACGAGAACCGGCGGCAGGGACTCATCACGCTCGTCTCGGCCGGCGGCGAGAAGGGGGCCATCCACTTCGCCGATGGCGCACTCGTCCGCATCGAGCGGGAGGGGGCCGACGACAAGAACGGCGAAGAGATCTTTTACTCGCTTCTGCCGTGGTCGGAGGGCGACTTCACCGTCACCTATACCGCCCACGCGGTCGAGCCGAACATCACCGAACCCTTCGAACGGCTCATGGTATCGGCCATGAGTTGGCTGTCGGAATATCAGGCCGAGATCGGTGAGATGCCGCCGCTCGATGTCCTGCTGCACCTCCGGTTCTCCGCCGTCGTCGAACATCTCGCAAAACTCCCCGACACCATCGGCGCCCTTCTCTCTCTCGTACCGAGACCGGGGATACGGGTCGGTGAACTCATCGAGAAGGGGGGAGACGACCGGAAGCGGACCGTCGAACAGATACGGAAACTGCTGTCGCTCGGCGTTCTGGGGACCGAACCGGACGACACGCCGGTCCCCCGCTGGGACATCCCCGTCTGGGCACGACCCGTCACCGCGACCGGACGCCCCGTCGACACCGTGCCGATCCCACCGTCAACGACCGACAAGAAACTCGCCCCTTCCCCGGCACTCCCGGGGGAGACCGCCGACCTTCCGCCGGTCAGACCGACCGCTCCCGTTCCAAGACCGGCGCCAACACCGGCGCCTGCCCCACCGGCGCCGGCACCGGTCGAACCACCGGCTGAAAAGACCGCTCCCCCTGAAGACAAGGACGACGGGTCCTTCATAGAAAGTCTCTACCAGGACGAACCGGCGCCCACACGATCATCCGGCGGCAGGACCCTGCTCATCGCCGCGCTCCTCATCGCGGTGGCCGGCGGCGGTACGGCGCTCTGGTATGTGTTCTCCCAATCGGCCGAAGAGGTCCCACAGATCGAAGAGCCGGCGACCGCTCCGGTCCCCGACACCGTCGTCGTCGCGCCGGTCGAGCCCCCGCCCCCGCCTGACCCGTTCGCCGGCAAGAGCACCGATGAACTGCTCAAGATCGGCATCGAGAGCCACAAAACGGAACAGTATGGCGCGGCCATTGCCGCCTACCGCGCGGCGCTTAAGGCTCTGCCCGCCGACACGGAACCGGCTCGGGCGACCGCCATATGGAAAAATCTCGCCATCTCGGCCTACGAGGGCGACGATCAGCCGACCGCGCTCGATGCGGTCGAGCAGGCGCTCGCCGTGGACATCGACGCTGATAAGATAGCGCTGAAGGCGGCGATACTCGAGGAGATGGGACAGTTCGACGACGCGATGAACGCCTACCGCGCCTTTCTCAAGGACAAGCGCTTCAAGGCGAATAAAAAGGAGTGGATCAAGGAGATAACCGATCTCAAGAAAAAGAAGAAACAGGCAGAGAAAGAAAAGCAGTGAAGGTACTCATCGACGAAACGACCATAGAGCGCCGCGTCACCGAGATGGCGGCCGACATCCGCGCCCTGTACGGCGACACTCCGTTCACCCTGCTCGTGGTGCTCAAGGGGGCCTTCATGTTCGCCGCCGACCTCGCCCGCCGCATCGGCGCGCCGCATATGCGGATAGAGTTCATCCGCCTCTCGAGTTATCGCGGCACCTGCTCGACCGGCTCGGTCTCGGTCCCCGCCGGGGAACTCGCGCGCTATGCCGGGCAGGACATACTCATCGTCGAGGACATCGTCGACACCGGACTCACGCTCGAGGTCTTTTCCAAGGCGCTCACGGGCGCCGGCGCCCGATCGGTCCGCATCTGTTCGTTCCTCGAAAAAAGCGAGGTGAACAAGGGCCGCGTGAAGATAGACTTCCTCGGTTTCCCGATACCCGACAAATTCGTCGTCGGCTACGGGCTCGACTGCGACGAAAAGCACCGCGACCTACCCCATGTCGCGATATTCGACGAAGACTGACATGCTCCAGCTGATACGCCCCGGCGTCGCCCTGCCGATCGAAACCATAGCGGACCGCCCGCTCGACCTCCCGGCGCTCTTCCCGGGCCTTTCCCGCTTCGAGTGCGAGATCGGGTTCTGTTCCGCCATCTTCCTGAACGAGTACGCTAACCGCCACCCCGACACCGGCATACTCGGCATCGAGAAAAAACGGTCCTACTTCCTGCGCGGCCTGCACAATCTCGAACGGAAACTGAAACAGGACAATGTCCGCATCATCAACTTCGACGCCCACCCCGTCCTGCTGATGCTCCTGCCGCCCGGCGCGCTCGACGCCCTGCACATCTATTTCCCCGATCCGTGGCCAAAAAAGCGGCACCAGCGCAACCGGCTCGTGAACCGTGACAATCTGAAGATGTTCCACGAACGGCTACGACCCGGCGGACGGATACACCTAGCGACCGATCATCCCGACTACGCCGCCTTCATCGAACGGGAACTGACCGCGATCACGGGACTGTTCGACCGGCTTCCCTACGGCACCGCCGACCGCGAGGTGCTGACCAAATGGGAGAAAAAGCAGATAGAGAACGGGATGCCGATCAACTACTATCTGCTGGAAAAACGCTGAATGAAAAGAAAAAATGGTGCCGGGAACAGGAATCGAACCTGCACAGGGTTGCCCCCACTAGAACCTGAATCTAGCGCGTCTGCCAATTTCACCATCCCGGCACCCGGTTGTCAAAAAACCGTTCCCGATTATACTTATCGCCGGGATTTGTCAAGAAAGATGAGACGAGGCCTCTGAATGCTCTCTTTTCTTTTTCTCCTGACCCTCTCCGAATACGACCTTCTGCAAAAGGCGGCCGACACCGGTTTCCTTTACCGGAATGTCGCCGTCGAAACGGTCGAGAAATGCCCCGCGAAAGCGACCTGCGTCATAGCCGAGGGAGCGACCTACCTGTTCAAACGGCTCGACACGACCGTCGTCACGCTTGAAAAGAACGCCGACGGCTTTGCGCTGACCATCACCCCCGACAAGAACTTCACGAACTACCGCCTGTTCATCCGCGAAGGACTTTCGGTGCGCCGTGTCGAGGTGACGCAGAAACGGGTCACGGTGCTCGACAAGGGATCGGTGACCGCCCTCCAACTGGTCGGCGTCGGCGCGCAGGGACCGGTCGCTCTCTGGCAGAAGGATATCCGCCCCGCGGCCGCCGAGCCGTTCGCCGGCGACCTCCTCGGTTCGATGAACGCGCTCCGCAAGAAGGCGGACCTGCCGCCGCTCACCGTCGATAAAACGCTCGCGCCGTTCGCCGCCGAGACCCTTGCTCGAGTCAAAAAAGGGGATCTTTCGCACTACTCGGGAAGCACCGGGAGCATCCGCCACTCCGGCGTCCGCGCCAAGGAACTGGGCGAGAACCTCTTCGTAGCGACGACGCTCGAACGGGCGTGGCACATGATGCTCAATTCGCCCTCGCACCTCTACAACATCCTTTCCCCCTCGTTCCGTCGCTGTTTCGTCGGGACCCTTCCCGCCGAGGGCGGGCTCATCCCCGGCATCGTCATATTCGCCGACTGAACCGCCATTGACGGGACCTTTTTTTTAGCGTAGGATGCGCCGTGACGACCGAACGGAGGCCGCAATGAAGATATTTTTCCTGACACCGTACCACGGAGAAACACCGGCCGGCGACGACATCACGCAGATCGCCGCCGCCCTGCCGAAGATCGACGCCACCGTGACGACCGGAACGCTCGACCTGCGGGGGGTCGACCTCGACGCGATGCCGCTCGACAAGGCCCGGTCGCTTTTCGAAAAACATCACGGACGGATGGCCGCCGCCGACATCATCCACTCGTTCAGCCGTGCTGCTCTCCTGTTACGGCCGCTTTTCCCCGCGACGCTCATCGTGACGATACCCGACACCGAAGCGGTCGCCCCCTTCCTTCCCCGCTCCGGCGAACCGGGCATCGAGCTGCTTCCGGCATCGGAATGCCGCGACGCCACGACGCTCCTCGGTCACTACCACCGCATACTCAACAACAAGAAACGCCACGACACGCGGCCGTGGGGCTCATGGGAATCGCTTCGGCTCATGGATGACCACAAGGTGAAACATATCTATGTCGCTCCTGGCGAAAAACTGTCGCTCCAACTGCATCACCGCCGGAGCGAGGTCTGGACCATCGTCGCCGGTTCCGGCACCATCACCGTCGGCGATAGGGCGCTTCCGGCGACCCCCGGACAGGTCTTCGTCATCGGCAAAGAGCAGGTCCACCGCGCCGAAGGAGGCCCCGACGGGCTCCATTTCATCGAGGTGCAGACCGGCGACTATCTCGGCGAGGACGATATCGTCCGTCTCGAGGACCGCTACGGACGCTCCTGAACCGCCCTTCGCGCGCGCGAACCTAACCTAAAAAACTTGACGAAACGGCACTTTATCATTAAAGCCCTCTATGCTTGCGACTTTGATTTGAAAAGACACGATCATCGGAGGAACGAATGGCTTCTTACACGAGTGACAAGTTACGGAATGTGTGCGTCGCCGGACACGGCACCACCGGTAAAACGACCCTTGTGGAATCGATCCTGTTCCAGGCCGGCGCCATCAACCGGCAGGGGACGGTCGAGGCGGGCAATACGGTGTCCGACTTCACCGAAGAGGAAATGAACCGCGGCATCTCGATATCGGCGGCTGTCTGCTCCGTCGAATACCGGAAGGAACTCGTCTGTCTCGTGGATGTGCCCGGCTACTTCGATTTCTCCGGCGAACTCGCGGCCACCATGCCCTTCTGCGAATCGGCTCTACTGACCATCAAAGGGATCGCCGGGGTCGATGTGGGCACCGAAAAGGCGTTCAACCTCGCCCGGCGCTACGGGAGACCGGTCGGCTTCTTCGTCAACGAGATCGACAAGGAGAACATCGCGGCCGACGAGATCGTCGCCGGCATCGAAAGCACTCTCGGCATTCGGGTGGCGCCGCTGAGTTATCCCGCCGCGGTCGGCCCCGCCGCCGATACGGTCGTTGATGTGCTGAAAGGCAAGGCCTTCAAATACGCTGACGGCAAGAGGGCCGGCGAAGGTACGATACCGGACGATGTCGCGGCGATGATAGCCGAGTTCAAGACCAAGATCATGGAGGCGGTCGCCGAAAGCGACGAGGCGCTCATGGAGAAATATTTCGCCGAAGGCACGCTTTCCGACGAGGAGATCACCGCCGGACTTGGCAAGGCCTTTGCAAAGGGGACGGTATGCCCGCTGTTCTTCGGTGCCCCGAACAAGGGCATCGGTACCGATATCGTGCTCGACGCGATCATCGATTGCTTCCCCTCCCCCGCCGTCAAGCCCGACATCACCTACCCCGACACGACCGTCACGCTGAACCCGGCCGAGCCACCGCGCGCCGTGGTGTTCAAGGTCAATGTCATCCCGCAGTTCGGCGAAGTGTTCCTGTTCAAGATGCTCGCCGGCGAACTGACGGAAGCGACCGAATTCTACAATGCGTCGTCCTCCGCCGCCGAGAAGTTCGGCCAACTCTTCGCCGTGCGCGGCAAGGAGCGCACCGCCGTCAACAAGGTGGTCGCCGGCCAGATAGCCGCGACGGTGAAACTCAAGAACACCCGGACGGGGGACCAGTTCGTGAAGGACAAGAACGCCCAGCCGCTCCCGCTGAAACTCATCGAGTGGCCCGAAGCGATAGTCCGCGGCGCCTTCGTCGGCGAATCGAAGGAGGACACCGACAAGGTGGCGACCAACCTGCGTAAGATACAGATCGAGGACGCCTCGTTCAAACTGATCGCCGACCCGGAACTCAAGCAACTGTTCGTCGACGGACTGGGCGAACTGCACCTCGATGTGCTCGCCAAGCGCCTGCGCAACCAGTACAAACTCAATGTCCGCATCGAGGAGCCGAAGATACCCTATCGCGAAACGATACGCGGCAGCAGTGAGACAAGTTACCGCCACAAGAAGCAGACCGGCGGTTCGGGCCAGTTCGCCGAGGTCCATCTGCGACTCGAGCCGAATCCGGAGGGCTTCGAGTTCGTCAACGCGATCGTCGGCGGTGTCATATCGGGCCGCTTCATACCGGCGGTCGAGAAAGGCGTCCGCGAGGTGCTGGAGGACGGCGTCTTCGCCGGTTATAAGTTCATCAACTGTCGCGTCACCCTCTTTTTCGGCAAGGAGCACGAGGTCGACTCGAACGAGATGGCGTTCAAGATCGCCGCGTCGATGGCCTTCAAGGATGCCGTCATGAAGGCGAAGCCCATCCTGCTCGAACCGATCTATACCGTCGAGGTCGAGGTGCCCGATGAGTACGCCGGTTCGGTCATGGGCGATATCTCCAGCCGCCGCGGCAAGCCGCAGGGCATGGACTCGCGCGGCCGCAATCAGGTCGTCAAGGCGCTCGTGCCGCTCAAGGAGATCCACGGCTATTCGACCCAACTGCGCTCGATGACCAACGGACGCGGACTCTACACCATCAGTTTCTCCCACTACGATCCGGTGCCGCCCGATATCCAGCAGCGGCTCATGGACGAATATCAGAGATCGCGGTCCCAGCAATGAGACCGACCGAGCATCGCTCACTCATAGGTTTCCTGGTCGCTTTTCTTTCGTTTTCCACTATCTCCTTCGCCCTTTTTCTTATCGGCTGCAAGGCATCCCCCAAGGACACTGACGAACCGGCATCAGCGACCGACCCGCAGGCGGAGATATACCGGGTGGAGCGCGGGGATTCCCCTCTCATCGGCGACACGGCCGCCCCGGTCACCATCATCAACTTCTCCGATTTCCAGTGCCCCTTCTCCAAGCGGGCCTTCGAGTTCTTCGAGCGCCTCCTGAGGGAGAAAGGCGATCGCGTCGCCTATGTCTACAAGCACTACCCGCTGGCGACCCACCGCGAAGGACGCCGGGCCGCGAAGGCGGCCATCGCGGCGGCACGGCAGGGAAAATTCGTCGAGATGTACCGGAAACTGTTCGATAACAATCTGGCCATCAGCGAGGAGAACATCACCCGTTGGGCGCAGGATATCGGCATGGACGCCGACGCGTTCGCCAGGGACTACGCCGACCCCGACACCGACCGCCGGCTCCATGAGGATGTTACCACCGGCAACATCTTCGGGGTGCGCGGGACCCCCACCATATTCATCAACGGCAGACGCATATCGGGCGCGAACACCGGTCAGATAGAACGAGTTATCGCCGAAGAAATGGAAAAGGGGGAGACCCTGAAAAAGAACGGCGTCACCGATCCGTACGCCGAGATGATCAAGAACGGTCTTGCCCGCTATGTGCCGCCCAAGCGCCCGCTCCCGATCGTCCCCAAGGACATCTACGCGGTCGCCATCCCGCCACACGCGCCACAGCGCGGCGCACCCGGCGCCGTCATCACCCTGATCCTCTTCACCGACCTCGAATGCCCATTCTGCGCCCGCTTCGTCTCGACGCTCGGCGAACTGGAAAAGGAGTTCGAAGGCAAATTGCGCGTCGTCTCTCTGAACCTGCCCCTCAAGATACACCCTCTCGCCGTTCAGGCCGCCAAGGCGGCCATCGCCGCGGGACGGCAGAACAAGTTCTGGGAGCTGCACGACACCCTGTTCGCCGAACAGCCGGAATGGAAAAAAAGCGCCAACTTCGACCAGTATCTCGATGGGGTTGCGCAACGGCTCGCGCTCGACATGGTCAAGTTCAAGAAAGATATGGAAGACCCGCGTACCATGGAGATCATCCAACGCGACCTCGCACTTGCCGACCTGATCGGCGTTCGCGGCACCCCCGGCATCTTCATCAACGGACGCTACGCCAGCGGCGCCTTTCCCATCGAGACCTTCCAGGTCACCATCCGCGAAGAGATCGAGCGGGCACGACCGCTCATCGAGGCCGGCATGAGCGGTGATGCGCTCTACCATGAACTGATCCGCAACGGCAAAGAGGCGGTATTCGGGGATCGCCCCGCCGAGGAGGACGCCGGCCGGGTCCACACGATAAAACTCTTGGGTCAGGAGCCCGCTGTCGGCAAGAAGAACGCGCCGGTCACCATCGTCGAGTTCTGCGACCTTCCGTGTCCCTTCTGTGCCAAAATGAGCGTCTCGCTCGACGAGATACAGAAGGAGTACCGGGACTCCCTGCGAATCGTGTACAAACAGTTCCCGCTCCCCCAACAGCATCCTCTCTCGGACGAGACGGCGCGCATCGCTCTGTCGGTCAAGAAACTATACGGCGACGACAAGTACCTTGCCCTGCGCAGGGAACTTTTTGCGAAACAGTCGGAATGGACGGGCTCGACCGACGGCGCCGGAACGATCAGAAAAATCCTTGTCAAACTCGGCATTGACCCCGACAAGGTGCAGAAAGAAAAGACCTCACCCGCCATCGAGACCCTGCTTTCCGAGGATCGCGCCGAGGCGGCCAAGAACAATGTGCGCTCCACCCCGGTGATCTTCATCAACGGCAGAAAGGTCAACGGCCCCCAACCCCCCGAAAGGCTCAAGGTGCTGATAGAGGAAGCACTGAAGGGCCAACAGCCAAAGAAATAAAGGTGAACGGAAGACCGGGACCTATCGGGGATCGACCTATTCCTTGAGCGCCTTCTTCGCCTTCTTGTAGTACTTATTGTCGCTCGGAACGAGTTTCATGACCTCTTTGAATTTCGCTTTGGCGGCATCGGGGTCGGATTCCTTGAGCGAAACCGCCTCCATGTAGAGGGTCTTCGCCTTCCCCTCGTCGTACGAACCGCCGCCGCTATCCGACGATGATCCTCCCGAAGCGAACTCGTCGACGGAATCCGATTTCTTCTTTTCTGGTGCGGGCTCTTTCTTGTTCAGTTCGGCGATATCGTCCTTCAGTTTGCCGCCCGATATCTGTTTGTCGAATATGGTGGCCTTCTTCGCGTCCTTTTTGTCGTAGGCCTGCTTGAACTTCTTTATCTTGTCGATGAGATCCTTCGCCTTCTTGGCGACCTTCCCGTCTTTCGCGCCGGTCATCGATTCGAGCCGCGATATCGCACCGTCGAAATCCTTGTAGGCGTAGGTATCTATCGCACCGTTGATGTCATCCATCGTGTACTCGGGCTTCGCGTCCACGATCGACTCCGGCTCCGGCTTAGGTTCGGGCTTTTTAACCACGACCGGACGCGGTTTCGGCGCGGCCTTTATCTTACCCTTGCTGATGAGTTCCTTCTTGCGCTGTTCCCGCTCGGCGATCTCCTTTTTCTTCTCTTCCTTCTCCTTGGCGACGGTCGTTTGTATCGTCTCGACCTTCTGGGCGCCGACCTGCGCCTTCACCTGCGCCATGAGTTCAGCCGCCTTCTTGTTCGACGGGTCGTCGACAAGCAACGCCGATATCTTGCGGACCGCGTCATCGGTCTTGTTCGTCTTGATGAGTTCCTCTATCTGGGAGAACACCCATGAATCGACGACCTCCTTACCGACCAGCGCGATCACCTCGGGATAGAATATCGAATCGTCCGGTATGAGACGGAAGGCGCGGTACGCCTCGTCCGTGTTGTTCTCCGAAAGATATTTCTGGCCCTGATCAAAACGAGAAGCATAGGTCTTTTCCTTCTGGACAAGCGCCTTGTTCTTGGTTATCTCGCGGGCCTTCACGCCGGGATATTTCATCAAGAATTCATCTATGGAGCGCTCGGCGTCGACGAACTTCCGTTCCTCTATGAGTTGATCGATGCGGTCAAGCAGATCTTCCTGCGCGAGTTTCAGGCGCAGTTCCTGCTGCTGCTGGTGCTGGGTGTAGAACAGGTACACGCCCGCTCCGCCGACCACCAACACGAGCAGTATCGCGATCCACGCCACCACCGGCGTGCGCGATTTGGCCATAATGACCTCGACATCGGCGCCCGTGGGTATCTTACGCGAATATTTCTCCTTGAGCGCCTCGTTCAGCACCTCGAACCGGATGGTACGGGCGCCGGCCGTGACAAGGTCGCCATCGAACAGGAGGGTGTTCGTTTCCTTTTTCCCATTGACACGGATGCCGTTGCCGCTCCCCATGTCCTCGACCTTGAAGCCGTCGGTGTCGCGGACTATCTTGAAATGCTTACGGGACACCGATATGTCACTGATGACGAAATCGTTATCGAGACTCCGTCCACAGATCACCTCGTCGCGCGTGATGTCGAGCGCCTTGCCTTCATCCTTGCCGTCGGTGATGACGATACGGGCGTCGGCATTCTGGCCCGAAAGGGCGGCCAGGTCTATGATGGCGGTCTTTTCGGCCGCCATCCCCTCTTTTTCGTCATCGTCATCATCGGCGAGTTCAGGCCGGGACGAGGGGGGAAGAGGCGGCAACGGTGGTTTCGGCGCCGTCATCTGGGGAGGCAACGGGGGCAACGATTCGGTCTCGGCCGACTGCCCGCCTTCTCTTTTCGCTTTTTCCGCCTTTATCTTTTCGGCTAATTTCTTCAGATACTCCTTGTCGATCGCCGGCTTGCCGCCTTCAACTTTCTTTTCATCCATGCCCTTCTCTCCTACAACAATGAACGCCTTTTTTTGTTGCCAGCATCATTTTTCAAAAACAATGCCGAAAGTCAACTATTTGGCGAATAATTATACAATCGCGGCCGAACCTCTGATTTTGATTGAAAAACCGTTTCTTCTTGCATTTCAACTCATTATGAACTATATATCGCTTCATGGTGATCTCATGTACCACGAAGGGGGGCTTCCGATCATGAAAAACAGGGGTCTTTTGTTCCTTATTTCTCTTTTCGTCTTCTTCTCTTCCTGTTCCTGTTCAAACAGCACGCCGCAACAACCGGGTGACGACGAAGATGCCCTCGGGACCGCGGATGAGATATCCGAAAAGGACTCCGCTCTCCCCGACACCGCCGACAGTGAGACCGTTGACGACGAACAGGGCGACGCGCTCCTCACCGATGATGACGACGGGAAGGATACCGATATCCCGTTGAACGATGATGACGATCCCGGCGACGACTCTCTCGTGGACAGCGATTCGGCGCATGCCGGCATGGGACCGGGGACCGAGAACGGGTACGACGAGGGCTCCTCGAACGCCGATAATGTGAAGGTGAACGAGAACGGCGAACTGGAACTCGACAACGGCTCCGACTCGGTCCAGACGCTCCTGCGGTATGTCTGGGTCCCCAATTCGGTCGACGGCACCATCTCCAAGATAGACTCCTTCACGCAGATCGAGGTGGCCCGCTACCATGTCGGTCTCTCGGCCCTTTCCAATCCTTCGCGCACCAGCGTCGATCTGGCGGGGAACATGTTCGTCGGCAACCGTGACGATAGCACCGTGACCAAGATAGCGGGGCACCCGGAATACTGCGTCGACCGCGACCTGAGCGGCACCATCGAGACCTCGACCGGCCCGACGGATGTCCTGCCGCGCGGCGTCGACGGCCGATCGACCGACGAATGCGTCGTCTGGACGCGACTCTTCGACGCATCCGACCTCAACAGTCCCTACGCCTGCGCCGGCATCCGCGGCGTCGCGGCGACACCCGAAACGGGGGCGAACTTCGAGTACACCGGCCACCTGATGCTCGGATGCTACATGGGCAACCCCTTCTCCTACCGGCTGAACGGCAACACCGGCGACATCATGCAGATGTTCTCGATGACCAGCACGACAGACCAGACCTGCCGCCCCTACGGGTATGTGCTCGACAAATACGGTCGCAACTGGGTCTCGTGCCGCTATATCCCCGAATGGCAGACACCGGTCACCGGTGGTCTCGCATGGTTCGATATCAACGATGTGACCGAGCAGATACACTATGTGCCCGACATCCCCTATTACGACGGATTCGCCGGCTACTACGGCATCGCGATAGACAAGGATGACAACATCTGGGTGACCACCTTCACCGACGGCTTCGTCCACCGCTACACCCCCGACGACTCCCCCTTCGCCGACAACGGGACCTGGACCTCCCTCCAGATAACGACCGCCCACGGCTTCCGCGGCATCGCCGCCGACGATTCCGGCTTCATCTGGACCATATCGACCGAAGAGGGCGCCGGTGTCGATTCACGGATATACATGATAGACTCCTCGACCTATCCCGACCCCTCATCGATACACGGTCCCTATCTCCTCGGCGACGACACGATCCATCCGTTCCAAGGGACCGGCGTCGGCGTCGATTTCAAAGGCAACATCTGGGGTATGTCGCGATGTAACGCCGGTCAGGGATATGTGACCTACCTTCCGGTCGACCGTTCGACCCCGGTGCCGACCGTCCTCGAGGCCGACAAAAAGATCATCGCGGTCGGCAACGGCCCCTATGTCTATTCCGACATGATCGGCTACAACCTCAAGAACTTCGCGTCAAAAGAGGGCTGGTTCCGCCATATCTTCGAGATCTGCGCCTCCTCCCTTTCGACCAACTGGCAACAGATATATTGGGATGCCGAGGTCCCGGCCGACACCCGCGTCATCATCCGGGCGCGGACGAGCGACGATCTCGCGAAACTCGCCCTTGAGCCATGGCAGATCGTCGTCGAGGTACCTTCGGATATTTCCCCCAAGGTGATACCCGACACCCTGCCTGAAGGCCATTACATAGAACTCGAGGTGCGCCTCTATTCCAAGCAGGTCGGCATTTCCCCGGTCATCGGACAGATCGCCTTCGATTATGAATGTGTCGACCCATCGTGAACCTCTTCAGCGGAGTTCTTCCCTCATGAGATACTCTCTTGTTTTCCTCTTGATGCTCTTACCGGGTTTCGCCGGCGCGGACGAACTCTGCGGTCTGCCGCCCGAACTGCTCCCTCCACCCGAGAGCGGTCAGAAGTGTTACGACCCGGGACCGGCGGATGAAACGGGAAAAGACCCCAAGCAAGTGACAGATCTCGAAGAAAAGAAAAAAGAGGAAGAGAAAAAGGAGGAAGAGAAGGACAAGGATTCGGGCATCGTCGCCTTCCCGATAGCGTTCTATACCTCCGACACCAGTTTCGGGTTCGGCGGCACCGCGATACTGTTCAAGAAAAGTTACGAGACCGCGGAGGAGAAACGGTCCGATTCGTTCACGACGGTCCTCTTCTACACGCTGAACAATCAGATACTGAACGCCAACGCCGGCACCCTGTATATGGACGATGGGAATTTCAAGGCGAACGCCGTGTTCGTGGTATCGAAGTATCCCGACGAATTCTACGGCATCGGGCCCGACAGCGGCTGGGACGACGGCGAGAAGTACACCCCGCTCACGATACGGGGAGAGGTGTCGTTCTCGGCGCGGCTGTGGGAAAAGATATACGGCGGTCTGACCGTCCTGCAAGGATACCACGAACTGATGCAGTACGACCGGGACGGCGCGCTCGCCGACTATCTGCGCGAAAACCGGACCGACGGCTTCTTCTCGGGACTCGGTCTCCTGTTCACGCGCGACAGCCGCGACAACTCGCTGTACCCCCGCACCGGCGCCGTCACGACCTTTTCAGTCCTCTCTTTCAACCGGCTTCTGCTGAGCGACTATACCTTCAGCACCCTCCTGTTCGACCACCGGCAGTACCATTCCCTGCCGCTCGACAGCGTGATCGCCTGGCAACTGCACCTGAACTCGGTGCTCACCGGCAAGCCGCCGCTCCCCTACCTCCCGGCGCTCGGCAGCCAGAACCTGATGCGCGGCTACCCCCAGAACCGTTACCGCGACCGGAATTTCATGGCGGCGCAGGTCGAATGGCGCGTCCCCATCTGGTGGCGGTTCGGCGCGGTCGTCTTCGCCGGGCTGGGCACCGTCAAGGGGAGTCTCGATGATTACCTCTTCACCGACCCGAAGTTCGCCGCCGGCGCCGGGCTCCGCATCACGCTCTCGAAGAAGAACAACATAAACTTCCGTTTCGACTTCGGCATGTCGGCCGAACGGCCCTACCTGAAACTTTATTTCAATCTGCTGGAAGCGTTCTAAAGAAAAGGGCGGCCATCAGGCCGCCCCTAAAAGCGTAGAACCGGGAAGCGATCTTACTTGGTCGCCTCGTCGAGTTCATTGAAGGCCTTGTTGGCGCGTTCCACGACGGCCGCGCGGACCTTCTCGTCGAGTTGCTGCATCTGGTTGATGGCGCCCTTGAATTTCTCGACATCCATGCACATCTGGACATACAGCGTGCCGGTCTTCGAGATCCAGGTGTTCTTCTGCTCGGTGCCGCTGAGGGTGGTGTCGGTGATCTGCTTCGACACATCCTCAATGTGCTGTTCGTCGTTCGCCGCCTGACCGAAGGCCTCGCCGCCGGTGGTGGTCGACTGGTAATCCTTCAGCATCGATTTCACCTTGACCTGAAGCGAGCGCGCGATCGCGGTGCGCCCTCTGCCCTGCGCCGCGGTGCGGGCGAGCGAAACATTGCGGGTACCGGTCGCCGAGCCAACGCCGCAGATAAGACCGCTGCCGCCAGCCGATTCGGCAAGCACCCACTCGGGCGCGCCGTCAAGTTCGTTCTGCATCGCGTTCGCCGGCGCCTTTTCGCTGGAACCGCAGGAAGCGATGAAAAGAGCCACGCCGAGGATCGCCATAAGGACCAACATCTTCTTCATTCTACCACTCCTTTTCATTATGGTTGATAAAACCGCCCTAGCGCCATTTTACACAACGCCTTATATCCTATCGACCTCATCAAGTCAAATTTTTCCGGGCACCGTGAACAGGCGGTAGAGACCGGCACGACGCGCGATTATTCGAAGATATTTCGAGATATTTGATTTGTCAGAAGAAAGCGGTCACCGCGAGCCGAAGCCCCAGACTGTCGGGTGAGGCGGCCCCTTCGGCGAAATTCATGAAGAAAGAGAGTCCCGGCTGGACATAGCCCCCAATGAGATAGCCGCCGCCGACCTCCAGCCGCGTCTGGAACAGGCCGTATTTCCATTCCGGCGGCTTGGTCCTCGTCTCGTCGAACTTGAGGTGCAACCGCGCGAAGAGGTTGAGGCCGACGATAGGACAACTCTGTATCTCAAAGAACGGCCACACCGGCAGATACCAATCGCCGCCCGGATGCTTCTCGATGAGAACAAAACCGCCCGCCGACAGCGCCAGTTTCCGGTCGAACAGCCACTGCCGCACCTGCAGGGCGACATAGCGGTTGACATAGCGCATCGGCGCAAGGGCGTATTCGTGGTAGAACCAGCCGAACAGGTCGGTATCGGTGGTGAAATTCCAGCGTCCCTTCAGATAGAGCGCCAGCCGGTTCTTGTTGTCGGCCAGCGCCGAATCCTCCCGTTTATAGTACGCCGCATACGAAAGGTGCAGTTGGTTGTCGAAGAACAGTTCCCCGCCGCGCAGACCGCCACGGAACCGGAGCAGGTCGAAAGTGTCGCTCGCATTGAGGTCGTCACTGTAGAGAACGCCGGCGAACGGCTCGAGCGCAGGGAATATCTCGTAGGAAAGGTCGCCGTAGGTGAACAGGTCGGTATCGCGGATGACGCCGCTCCCCTGTTCGGGATCGACCGTGAACGAACGGGAAACGACACCGGCCGCGGTCATGAAACGAAGTCCCTCCAACGGCTCGGCCGTCAGGTAGAGTTCTTCATGCAGGAGGTCGCGGCGGTAGCCCCCGAGCGTCGCCCGACCTTCGACGATGCTCTTCGAACGATCGCCCGAATCATCCGATATCGATGCATAGGTCACCGTCCCGATATTCACCTTCGGCCAGTCATATTGGATGATCAGGCGCCCCCGTCCGGTCAGGTAACTTGTCTCGACGAGATCGGTCCCGTCCTTATCGGGGAACCCGTGCAGGAAGAACAGATCGCCGCCGATGAAGAAGTTCTCGGCCGGTTCGTAGAGAGCACGCCCCGTCAGGAAATAGTAGCCCGGCGCCGTTGGGTCGGTCGGCTTCGACTCGACGAAAGGGACATAGCCGCCCACCGTCGCCTCGCCACCACCGTAGAGTACCGCGCTCAGGATACAGGGGATCACCAGCGCGAAAAGACGCATTATTGCGGCCTCCCGGTGATCGCCTGATAGGGACATTCGCGGACGCAGATGCCGCACTGGGTGCACTTGTCGGGGTCCACGACCGGCTTGTCCTCGGGGCCGTAGAAATGGATAGCATCATACGGGCAGACCCGTTCGCAGACCCGGCAGGTCGAGCCCACGCACCGGTCGTAGTTGATCGTGACCGGGCTATCGGCGGACGGCTCCATGCCGCAGGAAACAAGAAGAAGACCAAGGAAAAGGGCGCAAAGGAGGCGCGTCATTTTTTTACCTCCCGCTCGACCGGCGCCCCGAAGGCGCAGGCCGTGGCGCAGAGCCCGCAGCCGATGCATTTTTCGGGGTCGATGACCGCCTTACCCATCCGCAGGGTGATCGCCTTGGTCGGACAGACCGGGATGCACTCACGGCACCCGGAACACTTAAATTGTTGAATATATTGTATTTTCTTTACTTTTTGAGAAGCGGGGGCGTCGATTATTTCGTTTTTTTTTCAGCCGCGGGTTTAACGGTCGGTCCGCGGATCGCCTTGGTCGGACATTTCTGAACGCACAAGGTGCAGTTGATACACCTCTCGGGATCGATGATGGCCTTGCCGTCCTTCATCAGTATCGCTTTTGAGGGACAGGCCTGCACACAGAGGGTACAGCCGATGCAGGTCTTCGGATCGACCTGATGTTTCTCCTCTTTTGACGCAGCCGACAGGAACAGGGAGATCGCGACGAGGAAGAAAAAGAGGGGGAGGATTATCGTTCGCGTCATCGGTCACTCCTCGGTCAGGATATCGGTGTCGACGGCCCCATCGGGCTGGCGCGGGCCGTTCATAAGTTCGTCGCGGTCGAAATTGTCGCCGCACCCGACGAAAACGACCGGGACCAGTATCATCAACAAACGGCACATACACTCACCGCGCTCAGATTTCGGAGCGTTATACCTTCTTTGACGAAAAGTGCAAGAGAAAAGTTCCGGCGAATTGCGATTCTATTTTGCAATCGATATTCTTTTTATTATAATCGCCCCACGATCACTGTTCAGGGAACGAAGCCATGGCCCATAACGCCACGAAGGGAAAGATATTCCTGAAAGGCAGCAAGACCTACTTCACCAGTTCGATATTCTTCCCGCCGCAGGTACGCGAGGATGTCTTCACGCTCTACGCCTTCCTGCGGGTCGCCGACGATCTGGTCGACTGCGTACCCCAACGGGCCGACGAGTTCTATGAGATGCTCAAGAAATGGCGCGCCGCCCGGGACGGGACAGCGGCGCACGACCCGGTCATCGATGATTTCGTGGCTCTCGCCGAACGGGTCGGTTTTGAGCGGGAATGGACCGAGGCCTTCTTCCATTCGATGGAACTCGACCTCCTCAAGAAAGAGTACGACACCCTCCCCGAAACGCTCGAATATGTCTACGGCTCGGCCGAGGTTATCGGCCTCTACATGATGCGCATCATGGAACTGCCCGGCGAGTCGGAGCATCCGGCACGGATGCTGGGTCGCGCGATGCAGTACATCAATTTCATCCGCGACATCAACGAGGATATCGGGCTCGGTCGCCGTTATTTGCCGCTCCGCGACTCGATGCTCACCTCGCTCGCGCCCGACGAGACGCGCAAGAAACCCGACGCCTTCCGCCGTTTCATCACCGAGGAGATCGAACGCTATCTCGGCTGGCAGAAGGAGGCCGAGGCGGGGTTCTGTTATCTGCCGCGCCGCTACCGGATACCGGTGGCGACCGCCTCCGACATGTATGCATGGACCGCCGCCACGATACGGCGCGACCCCTTCGTCGTGTACGAGCGCAAGGTCAAACCATCCCGTCTGCGGATAGTCGCCAACATCATCCGCCGCTTTGCGGCCATCAGGGAGTGCCCATGAAGAAGTACCTTGCCGCTTCCAAGGAACGGACCGCCGCCTATCTCGGGCGATTCCTCGCCGACAAGGAGACCGAACTGGCCCCCATCGGGCCACGCGCCGCGGCGGTCGCCCGCGACATCCACGAATTCTGCACGCGCGGCAAGATGATCCGCGCCGCGATGACGCTGCTCGGCTGGGAGGCGGCCGGTGGAAAGCCGGGCGACGCCGTCATACCGGTCGCCGCGGCGATGGAGATGATCCACGCGGGACTGCTCATCCACGACGATGTGATGGACCGCGACGACTTCCGGCGCGGCAAACCGGCGTTCCACCGCCGCTACGCCGACGCGCTGACCGATGAAGCCAAGGAACCGCGCCACACCGGCGAGGCGCTCGCGATCTGCGCCGGGGATGTCGCCTTCTTCCTCGCCGCCGAGTCGGTCATGACCGCCGCGATACCCGAGCCGCACGGCGCCGCGATGCGCCGGACCTTCTTCCGTGAATGCGTGCTGGTCGGCATCGGACAGATGGACGATGTCTACCTCGGCGCGCGGCTCGCGCCGGTGACGGTCGCCGATATCCTGCCGGTCTACCGCTACAAGACGGCGCGCTACACCTTCTCGATGCCGCTCATACTCGGCGCCATAGCCGCCGGGGGCGATGCGAAGGTACGCGACGGACTCGATGCGGTCGGCGAGAAGATAGGGACGCTGTTCCAGATAAAGGACGACGAACTGGGGCTCTTCGGCGAGGAGGCCGACATCGGCAAGCCGACCGGCTCCGACATCCGCGAAGGCAAGAAGACCATCCTCTTCTCGCTTCTCGCCGACATGGCGCGCGGCGCCGACAAAGAGCGGCTGTCGCGGACGCTCGGGAACCCCGACATCGGTCCCGACGATATCGCTTTCGTCCGGACACTGGCCGAAAAGAGCGGCGCGCTGGGCAAGGTCCGCGCGCAGGCGGCCGACATCGACGGCGAGGCGCGAACACTCATCGCCGCGCTCACGGTCGGCGACGAGGTGAAACGGCTCCTGAACGAACTCATCGACTACAACCGCGACCGGGGCTTCTAGGTGAGCGCCTATCTGGCCGTCAATCTCTGCGTCATCGCGATACCGCTCCTGTTCTCGTTCGATCGCCGGGTCGCCTTCTGGCGCAAGTGGCCCGCCGCTTTTACCTCCATCGCGACGGTCGGCGCGATCTACCTCGCGTGGGACAGCCATGCGACCGGCGCCGGGCACTGGGCCTTCAACCCCGCCTATGTCGGCGACCTGCGGCTGGCCGGGCTCCCGATCGAAGAGTGGCTCTTTTTCGTCACGGTCCCCTATGCGTGCCTCTTCACCTACGAATGTCTCCGCGTCTATCTCGCGCCGCGCCGTGTACCGTTGGTCTCTCCGTTCTTGGCGGTCGGGGCGGTCATCGCCATCGTACTCGCTTTTCTGAGTGTGGAAAAAGGCTATGCTTTCCTCGCCTTCTCGGGGCTTTTCCTCGTGCTCGTCTTTTACCTGATCTTCCTGCCGCGCCTTGCCGAGGAATGGTCGTTCGTCGTCGCGATGGGGATATTCTTCATCCTGTTCGGCATCGTCAACTCGGTGCTGACCGGCATTCCGATAGTCACCTACGATCCGGCGGCGATCACCGGCCTGCGCATCGGCACCATCCCGATAGAAGACTTCGTCTATAACTTCATCATGCTCGCGGGACATCTCGCGATATACCGCACCGTCATCGATCGGAGACCGGCATGAAGCGGGTCGCGGTCATCGGCGCCGGCTTCGGCGGGCTCGCGGCCGCCGCCATCCTGGCCCATCGCGGTTACGCGGTCGAAGTGTTCGAACAGCAGTCCGGCCCCGGCGGCAAGGCGGGCGACCTGCGCATCGGCGGCTGGCGCTTCGATACCGGACCGTCGCTCTTCACGATGCCGGCGGTCTTCGAAAAACTCTTCGCGCTGGCTGGCGGCGATCTCAATGCGGCCCTGACCCACGAGCCGATGGAACTCATCACCCGCTACTTCTGGGACGACGGGACGACGCTCGACGCATGGCAGGATCCCGACCGGTTCGCCGCCGAGGTCGAGACGAAACTTGGCGACCCGGCACCGGCGGTGAAACGCTACCTCAAGCGGGCGAAAAAGATATACGACACCACCGCCGACATCTTTCTCTACGGGAACCCGTGGGACCCGCTGAACATCGTCCGGACCACCGGCTGGCGCGCCCTCGCGGGACTCCCTTTCATTGCCCCTTTCACGACGATGGACCGCTTCCACCGCCGCTATTTCAAAGATGAGCGAACGATACAACTTTTCGACCGCTACGCCACCTACACCGGGTCCGACCCCTACCGCGCTCCGGCGACGCTCGCCATCATCCCCCATGTCGAATACGCCATCGGCGCCCGCAACCTGCGCGGCGGGGTGACGGCGCTCGTCCGGGCGATGCATGCGCTCGCCGAAAAGAACGGCGCGATATTCCACTTCAATGCGCCGGTCGAAAAGATCCTCCGCAAGAGCGACCGGGCCGTGGGCATCGTCACGGGCGGCGCGGACCTCCTCTTTGACGCGGTCGTCTCCAATGCCGATGTCACCCACACCTACCTTTCGCTCCTCCAGAGCGAATCGGAGGCGGCCGACCGATACCAGCGTTTCGAGCCGTCGGTATCGGGCGTCGTCTTCTACTGGGCGATGCGCGGCACCTTTCCCGAACTCACCGTCAACAACATCTTCTTCTCCGCCGACTATCGCCGCGAGTTCGAGGAGATATTCGACCGCCGCCGGTGCGGCTCCGCCCCGACCGTCTATGTCAACATCACCTCGAAATTCGACCCGGCCGACGCTCCGACGGGCGGCGAGAACTGGTTCGTCCTTGTCAACGCCCCCTACGACGACCATCAGGATTGGGATATCGAGGTGACCCGCCTGCGCGACACGATCACCGCAAAGGTCTCGCGGCTCATCGGGCGCGACATCGAGCCCTTCATCGCCCACGAGCAGGTACGCACCCCGAAGATATTGCGCGAACTGACCAACACCAATCACGGCTCTATCTACGGCATATCGTCCAACGACCCGATGGCCGCCTTCCGCCGTCAGCCGGTGAAATGCGCCGACCACCCGGGCGTGTTCTTCTGCGGCGGCTCGGCCCACCCGGGCGGCGGGATGCCGCTCGCGACCCTGTCAGGGATGATGGCGGCCGACGCCGTGACGCGGAGGATGAAATGAAGAAGCATCTGCTCCTCATCGCGCTCACCATTTTTTACATCGTCGGTATCGCGGGGCATCTTTTTGCCGAGACCCTGCCATTCTTCCTGTCGATAACGCCGCTCGTGCTCCTCGCCTTCACGATCATCATGCTCGTCCCGTCGGTGCGCGACGACAAAAAGATGCTCCTCTGGTTCCCTATCACCTACGCCGCCACCTTTGCGCTAGAAGCGGCGGGGGTCGCGACGGGACTCATCTTCGGCCCCTACCACTACGGCGCGACGCTCGGTCCCAAGTTCCTTGAAGTGCCCCTCATCATCGGGGCGAACTGGGTGATCGTCGTGCTCGGCGCGCTCCGGCTCTCGGAACGAGTGACGGCGCGACCACTCCTCTCGGCGCTCATCGTCGCCGCTCTCGCCACCGGCTTCGACTGGGTGATGGAGCCGGTCGCGATACGGCTCGACTACTGGACATGGCACACGGCGGGCATCCCGCTTCAGAACTACGCCGCATGGTTCATCACCGCCACGATAGCCGCCTATTTCTACCGCCTCTTCAAGATAAAGACCAAGACCATCCTCCCCGCGTGGTACTTCATCGTTCAGTTGGCGTTCTTCGCAGCGATAAGGTGGTTCTAGACGAGCCGTCCGTCGACGATCTCAACGATGCGGTCGCACTGTTTGGCGATGTCGGCGGCGTGGGTGACCACGCAGAAGGCGGTGCCGTCGCTTTTGTTGAGTTCGCGCATGAGGGCGAAGACCTCGCCGGAACTCACGCTGTCGAGGTTGCCGGTCGGCTCGTCGGCGAGAATGACCGCCGGCTTCATGGCAAGCGCCCGGGCTATCGCGGCGCGTTGACGCTGGCCGCCCGATATCTCATCCGGCTTGTAGTTCAGCCGTTCGCCGAGCCCCACCCGTTTCAGCAGTGCGGCCGCCGCGTCACGCATGCCGGGGGTCTCGCGTCCCTTGTCGGCCATGAGCGGCATCATGACATTCTCGATGACGGTCAGCGCCGGGAGCAGGTGATGGAACTGGAAGACGAACCCGAGCGTCCGGCCGCGCAGGGCCGTTATCGCCTCGTCGTCCATCCCGGCGGTGTCAACGCTGTTCACCGCAAGCGTACCGTTCGTCGGCCGGTCGAGCAGGCCCATGATATTGAGGAGCGTCGTCTTGCCCGACCCCGACTGCCCGGTGATGGCGAGGAAATCGCCGCGCGGAACGGCGAGGTCGATGCCGTGGAGCACCTCGGTCTTTATGCGGGTGCCGTAGGTCTTGGTGACGCCGCGCAGTTCGAGTATGGCGCTCATCAGTGCACCACCTGCGCGGGGTCTATCCGCGCCGCCTGCCGCGCCGGGAGCGACGCCGCGATGATGCCGACCAGCGTCGCGATAATTATGAATACGACATATTCGGAAAGTTCGTAACTTATCGGGAATAGCGGCGTGCCGTCGGGGTTCTTCGCCGAATCGCGGAAGAACATCGCAAGCCCGGTCCCGATGAAACAGCCGACGGTCGAACCGAGCAGTCCCACCACCGCCCCCTGTATGAGGAATATCCGCGTGACGACCGACCGTTTCGTACCGAAGGCGCGCAGGATGCCGATCTCGGCCCGTTTCTGCACGACCGACACCACCAGCACGCTCGCGATGCCGAGCGCCACCGCCACCATCACGAAGAACTGGATGAGGTAACTGGAACTCGACTGCGAGCGGAGCGCGATGAGCAGTTGTGAATTCTGCTCCATCCACGATATCGTCTCGATGCCGGTCTCCTTCTCGAGCCGCCGCGCGACCCGTTCGGCCTCGAATATCTCGCCGACCCGCGTATCGATCTGATTGATGTCGCCCGGCGCCTCCAAGAGCGCCTGCGCCTGACGGAGCGAAACGAACACCTGATTCTCGTTGACCGAGCGGTTGCCGAGGTCGAACACCGCGCTGATAAGGAAATTGAACGCGCCGCCGCGCGTCTGGAGCGCCACGCGGTCGCCCACCGTCACGCCGAGGTCGTCGGCGAGGTCCTTGCCCACGAATATCTCATCGCCCACGAGATCGTAGCGCCCCGCGACGACGCTTTTCGCGAGCGGCACGATGGTGGTGAAACTCTCCGGATCGATGCCGCTCACCCCCACCGGGCGGGTCACATCGCCGCGCCGCAGAAGCGCCGCGCCGGTCAGCCGCGGGGCCGCCGCGACGATACCGGAAGAGGCGGCGATCGCTTCGAGCCGCCGCGGCCAGTCGGCGATCATCTGCGGCCGGTCGAACCCGCGCTCGACCCGCGCCATGACCGCCGTATCACCGCCCGCCTCGGCGAGCGGTCGCGGTTTTTCCTTGTTCGCGTTGAGGATGATATGCGCCTGACTGCCGAGCGTCCGATCGACGAGCGACCGCTGAAGCCCCGAAATGAGCCCGTAGAGAAAGACCATCACCGCCACGCCGATGGCGCAGGCGCTCATGATGAAGAGCGTTTGCCGCTTCTCGTCCAGCAGATACTTGAACGCGATGAATACCGAGAACGGCACTAACAGCCTCCCTGTTCGGCGGGTGTCGCCTTGGTCCCCTCGACCGGCGGGTTCTTGTCGCCCGGGATGACCACGAGATCGCCCGGGTTCACCCCCTCCACGATGCGGACCTTGCCGTTCTCCTTTTCGGCGGCGATGACCGGACGCTTCTCGACGCGGCCGTCGTGCAGGACCAGCACGGCCTGTTCCTTACCCTCGCCGACGATCGCGGCGGCGGGAACGAGCAGGGCCGAGGCTATCTTCTCCACATCGAGATCTATCGAGACGGTCATATCGGCGCGCAGGTAGTCGGGCTTTTCGGCGACCGACAATTTCACGCGGACCGTGCCGCGCTGCGGATCGACGGTGCGCGCTATCTGGTAGACCGTAGCGTCGAAGCGACGGTCGGGGAACGATTCGGTCGACACGAGCGCATGCTGTCCCTCGAAGACCATGCCGAGGTTGCGCTCCTCGACATCGGCGGCGAGATAGCACTCTTTGGCCGCCGCAATGACCATGAGCGTCTGCCCCGGCTGGGCGACCGCCCCCGGCTCCACGGTCCGCGACAGCACCGTCGCATCGAACGAGGCGTAGATCCGGGCGTCGACAAGCCGCTGGCGGGCGAGATCGCGGCTTGCCATCGCCTGTTCAAGCGACGCCTTGGCGAGGTTGTAGTCATTGCCCCCCTTCGCGATGGAGCGTTCGCGGGTCGCGGCGATGTCGAACTGGCTTTTGGCCGTCTTGACCGCGAGTTCTGACCGCTGAAGTTCGCTCTGCGAGAGCGCCTGTTTGTCGAACAGTTGCTTATCGCGTTCGAAGTTCTTCTGCGCGTCGGACAGTTTGTTCTTCGCGTCGTTGAGCGATTCTTCGGCCACCCGCGCCTCGGTCCCGCCGATCTTTTCCAGATTGGCCCGCGCCTGCATCACCGCCGCCTCGGCCACCTTGAGGTTCGCCTGCAGTTCCTTCTCGTCGAGCGCGATGAGGAGCGACCCTTTCGCCACCGTCTCGTTCTCCTGCGCCGTCACCTCCTTCACCCGTCCCGGGAAGGTGGTCGCGACATTGATGGTGGCCTGTGGCGTCACCCGCCCCATGACGACGAGCCGCCGGTTGAGGTCCTTCGTCTCGACGCGGCAGACCGCGACGGTCGCGGGACGCGACGCGAGGTACCAGATGCCGCCGATGACGGCGAGCGCAACGATCGCGACAACTATCTTCTTTTTCATGAGGGTCTCCGTACCGGTTCGAACGGATAGTAGAAAAAACAGGGAAAGAGTCAATGAAAAGGGTCAATATAACCTCGAACATACCTCAACCTGCCTTCTCCTTAAAAAATGAGAAGGTCTCGGGTTTCAGTACACTATTTTGATAAAAAGCGTGCGTCCCTTGCCGTCATGAGTGAACTTCGCCTCGTCGAAGTTCGGGGCGCGGAAGAACTTAGTGATGTTGTTCGACACCGCGATCCCCTCCTTCGGGATGCCGAAGGCACCGGTGTCGACCACCGCATTGCCGTTCTCGTCGTGGAGGACCGCGATGGCGTAGGTCCCGGCGGGCAGGTTCTCGAAAGCGACGCTCATGGTGGCGGCGGTCACCTTGACGCTCCGCGAGCCGCGCGCCTTCTTGTAGTCACCGGGGAAGCCGTCGGGCTTATCGAACAGCGTCACGAGCAGGTCGCCCGTCACCTTGAGCCCCGACACCGACACCGTGACGCCGCCCGGCTCCTGCGCCGTCAGATGGACCGCACACAGAAGAGCGAAAAGTAAACACAAGCGACGCATGAGACCTCCTATTCCCGCTCACCGTAGTCGTAACATTCGCCGTCGCCGCCGCCGAACTCGTCTTTGACCGGCGTGGGGTTCTTCACCCAAGTTTCATAGGCGGCGTAATCCCATATAGCAACATTATGGCAATGGCTCGAACGGAACCGACATATCTTCGTGTGGGTCGTCGGGACATCGTGGACGACCGCGTCACCCGACCAACCCGGGGTCGAGGGAACAAGGGCGCCGTCCCAGGTGAAGGTGCCGATGACGATCCACTCGTAGGGACGGATAACGAACTCGGTCCGGCTCAGCGATTTATCGTCCTGCGTGCCGGCCCGCGGCGCCACCTTGCCGTCCACGAATATCTCGACCTTCGCGTGGACATTGTAGTTCTTTCCGCCGGACTCACAAATCGAAGGATCATTATTTTTGAGATCCCAACATGTGTTGTAATTCACGATCACCAGATATTCGTCATCGAATGGGGTCACATCAGGAATACCATCCCCAGTTTCCTTACCGTTGACCACGGGACCACCTCGGGAATCATAGAGGGGGCCGAAGTTTATTGTTTCGGGGCTCGTGTAGGCAACACCGCCCCATGTGTTATCAATGTCGTAGAAAGCATGCCAAGCAAGTGTTTGTGTCTGGGAAACAGCTTCGCCATCCTCGCACTCGTTGCAAGAGGTATATATAGGACCGCACGGTTCGAGTTCGCTACAGCCGCCTTCTCCAAGATACATCTTTCCTTCTTCACAACCGCCGGGGTCGGAGAAATGGCAATCATCATGAGTCGGTGAGCCAAAGTCGACCGTGGGAGGGTTCCACAGTGTACATAAAAGACCGTCTCTACCCACTTCAATTCCACAAGAATTCATTCCTTTCCTTTTAACCAAATGAAGATCGAGGTCAACCTGGGTTACCTCTTGGCTATCGAGCGGCTGGTTCTCCTTCGACCCCTCTTTCCAGGTCAACTGCACCATGACGCGGGCCGCCGGGATGATGTTGGGGGCGTCTATTTTCTCGGTGACATCGCTCTCCAACGGGGTCTGCTTGTCTATGGTGATCGCCTGTATGCTGACCTTGTAGTATTTGCCTTCGGGCGTCGGGGTGATCATGTAGCCCTTGAACGAGGCGATCGTCGGATCGAGTTCGCCGCAGGCCTCGTACCAGTTACCTTCGCCGCCGAGCGGGATATTGCCGAGTTCGATACGGGTCTCGGGAGTGAGCGGCGTCGGCGTCTCTACCATTTCCCAGCGATACTTGAGGCAGTACCGATCCTCCCAGTTCGCGGCACAACATTGGTTGCGAAAATCGTTCGCCGTAATGGTGTCGGGGCCGGAGACGGTGTCGGATATGATCTTGTTGCAGGTCGCCTCGTCGGCGCCCTCTTTCCGCGGACAGGAAAGGCTGACATCCATGTTGACCCGGTCCTTGATGACGCGGTGGTCCTTGTAGCCGGTGATCGGGTTCCAATATCTCAGACCGATGATCGGCTTGGGGGGCGCCTCGGGATAGCGATAGATGGGGATACGGAACGAATTGCCTTGCGTACAACTGGCGCTTTCGATCGGATTCGCATAATCGTTCACGCACAATTCGACATGATAGGTCCCATCGCTTTTGAGTTTGTCGGCGGTCAACGCCGCATACTGCGCTGGGGTCAATCCACGGTAAGTCACTCGGATGGTCAGTGCGGTGTTGTGCTCCGTGGTATCGAACCCCTTCTTGCATTTCCCCTCCGCGTCAAGAGGACACAGTGGTGCGACGATAGCGGTCCCGTCGGGATAACGGTTCTCAAAATGATTCCCATCGACAGGCATAAACCCCGTGACCACCGTACCGCGCTCATCACTGACCTTTGATCGTTCTACTGAAAAAAGGGCTGAACGAAGCGCATCCGACAACACCGTGCCGTCCGGAGAAAGGAAGTTGATGGTATAAAGGCGAAGAGCCGTTCCTCCCCCGGTGTTTCGGATCACAAAATCCTGTTGCATGAAAGGGAGGTTGGTGCCATCCTTCGCCGTGTAGTGACCATCGGCCGTCGCCTCGCTTACCGCCGGCCCCACATGCCAACTGGCCGGCTCCGCTAGGGTCAGGGGAGGGGCTACCGCCTCCCGACAGGCGCACAGACAGAAAAACGCGGCGGACACCACGATCATACGGAAGTTCTTCATCGCGTCTTTCCGTTATTCCCGCTCACCGTAGTCGTAACATTCACCGTCGCCGCTGGCGAAAAAGTCTTGCGGAACATCCGGCGCGGTCACCCACTCTTCATAAGCGGTCACATCCCATATCGGGAGATCATAACAGCGGTTCGGGTTGAACCGACAGACCTTTTCATGACTTACGGGAACATCGCGGACGATCGCGTCGCCCGGCCATCCGGAAATGGCCGATACGAGAGGACGGTCCCAGGTGAAGGTACCGATGACGATCCATTCGTCGGGACGGATGACGAACTCGGTCCGGCTCAGCGACTTATCATCCTGCGTGCCGGCCCGCGGCGCCAATGCATCGTCCACGAATATCTCGACCTTCGCGTGGACATTGTAGTAGGCGCTCCCTTCCTGACATCTCTCCTGCGGCCCGTCCCACGGTTCCGTCAGGTCCTGACAGTTGTTGTAGTTCACCACTATCATGTACTCGTCATTGAAAGGGGTCACATCGGGGAATCCGTCCTTCGGCTCTTCGTCGGCTATCGGACCGAGGATTATCACCTCAGGATCCAAATAATTGTCGCCGCCCCAGCGGTTGTCGATGACAAATGCCGCGTGCCACGCGATGGTCATGCACTCGTTCTCGCAACCGTTACAAACATAGAGGCCGTTCTCCCCCATATCCTGCCAATGACAGTCATCGTGGGTCCGGGTATCAAGGACTATCGCGCCGGGAGAAGCCATCACCGTGCACATACGACCGTCGGCATCGACCTCGTTCCCGCAGGCATCCATCCCTTTTCTCTTGATGAGATGCAGGTCGAGATCGACCGCGACGCCCTCCGGCTTGTCGAGGTCGGCGCGAGTCTTCAGCCCCTCCTTCCATGTCAACTGCACCATGACACGGGCCGGCGGCACCTTGACGACATCCTCATCGACAACGATGGCCGCATCCTCTTCCTCTTCCGCGTCCGGCCCCGCATCAAACCCGATATCGCTTTCGGCATCGGTCGGCGTCTCGATCGTGTTCCCGCAAGAGAGGCACCACAGTAAGACCGCGAAAGGTATGAACACCTGTTTCAAGAAAACCGCTCCCTTCCTGATACGGTAAAATCTACCGCAACTCGAAAAACAAGTCAACCGCTTTCTTTCATTAAATTTATGTTGCCAAAACGGTCCCCTCGTCTATACTGCGCCCCGCAACCGACGGAGGCTTTCGATGAAGGACATTCAGAATGAGCGCGACGAGCGCGGACTGCCGGTCGACATGGTCGGCGTCTCGGCGATCCGCTACCCTATAACGGTCAAGGATAAACTGCGCGGCATGCAGGAGACGGTCGCGGCGGTATCGATGAGCGTCGAACTGCTCCCCGAGTTCAAGGGGACCCACATGAGCCGCTTCGTCGAGATACTCAATCGCTACCGCGGCGAGATAACGATGGGCAACATCCGCGACATACTCAAGGAGACCCGCGAGAGTCTCGGGTCGCCCAAGGCGATGATGTCGCTCGAGTTCCCCTACTTCATCGAAAAGAAATCGCCCGTTTCCGAGGCGCGGTCGCTCTTCCCGGTCGATGTCCTGTTCGACGGCTACGGCGACGGGAACGGCACCAGTTTCATCCTCGGCGTCCGCGTACCGGTGACCACCCTCTGCCCCTGTTCGCAGGAGATCAGCGAATTCGGCGCGCACAACCAGCGCTCCTATGTCACCGCCTACCTCTCGTTCGACCACGTCATCTGGCTCGAGGACATCGTGGACCGGCTCGAGGACTGCGCGAGTTCGGAGATATACCCGCTCCTCAAGCGGCCCGACGAGAAGTATGTCACCGAAAAGGCATTCACGCGGCCCCGCTTCGCCGAGGACATCGTGCGCGGCGCGGCGGAGTTGCTTCTCGCCGAGCCCCATATCCACTGGTTCATGACCGAGGCGACCCATCTCGAGAGCATCCACACCCACAACGCCTACGCCCGCATCGAGAGGTTCCGCGACCAGAAACCGCTTCTCGCGGCTCATCTACAGGTGTTCAAGGGTTTCAGGCAGAGAACGGGGACCTATTAGTCTAAACCTTTCTCGAAAAACTTTACGCGACGGGAACATTCACCTATCATCGGACCGGTTTTCAGACATTATACGCTAATTCGGAGGCCTCATGCGGATCATCCGGCACACGGCATGCATCATGACGCTGGCGTTCCTCATCCTGTCGGGTTGCGGCCGGAACAGCGGCAACACGGCCGATACCGACCAGGCCGTCGCTGACACCGACACCGTCGTCATCGATGATACCGCGACCGACGAACTTCTGACCGATGACGATGTCGCGGCAACGGATGAACCTCTCCTCCCCGACGACATGCCGCCGACCACCTGCGGCAACGGCATAACCGACGCGGGCGAACGCTGCGACGACGGCGCGATCAACGGTACGAACGGGCACTGCACCACCTCTTGCACGGCTATCGTATCGCGCACCACCCGGCTATGGGGAACACATCCTTACACATGGAGCACCTTCATAGATATAGACGCCGACGGGAACATGCTCATTATGGGCTACCTCTGCCTCCAAACAGCAGGACGGTACATTCAGGAAGAATGTGACTATTTCCTGACCAAATGGCATGCCGACGGAACGCAAGCATGGACGGTACAGGGAGGAACGATACCGAATTATTACTACCCCGTCGATGCAGCGGTGGATAGCAGCGGCAACATTTATGTCGCCGGCAACCGGGTGTTCCTCGGAAGCAACAATGTGCGCGCCTCCGATCTTTTTCTTTCCAAATACAGCCCGGAAGGCGCTTTGCTGTGGACAAAAGAATGGGGGACGGCTTTTGATGACTATCTCGCTGCTGTCGAGATCGGCATTTCCGGAGACATTTTCATGGCGGGATACACCAGTGGAGGACTGGACGGGAATACTGCCGCCGGCAAGAATGACCTTTTCCTGACCCGCTGGGAACCCGACGGCGCAAAAGTCTGGACCAGACAATGGGGAACAAGTGAAGATGACTTTGGCGGCTCTCTCGTGACCGATGCCACCGGGAACATCTTTGTCGCAGGCTACACCTATGGGGCCTTGGACGGCAACATCTTGACCGGAGAATCGGACCTTTTCCTGTCGAAATGGAGCCCCGACGGGACGAAAGAGTGGACCAAGCAATGGGGCACGGATGTCGCCGATTTCGGCGGCACACTCGCGGCCGACACCGCGGGCAATGTTTTTGTCACCGGGGTGACCCTCGGCGCTCTTGACGGCGATCTTCTCGCCGGGAAAAGCGATCCCGTTCTTACCAAATGGGACTCTGACGGGAACAAAAAATGGACCCGGCAGTGGGGAACAAACGACCGTGAGGGAGGCGGTCCGATAGCGGTCGATGCCTTCGGGAACATTCTTGTTCTCGGTTCCACGCCGGAGAGCCTTGACGGGAATGCTGCGGTGGGAGAAAACGATATGTTCCTGACCAAGTGGAACACCGACGGGACAAAATTATGGTCCAGTCAATGGGGAAGTATATATTCAGACGCCGCTCACGCCATGGATACGGACACGAACGGCACGATATATGTTGTCGGAGAAACGCAAGAAGCGATCGACGGGGCCGTCTTTTCCGGCGAAACGGCTGCCTTCTTGAGCATCATCCACGAGAATTGAGCGGGGCGACACCCCCGCCCTTTACCTGACGCAGCGTACCGCGCCGGACAGCGTTTTGACCTGCGAGCCGGTCGAGCCGCCGCTCGTGAGATAGTAGGCGGCGGTCGGTGCGTCGGGCCGCGAGGTCGACGACCAGAAAGCATAGGAGGAAAAACCGGGGAAATCGACCGGAGGGGTCGTCCAGGTCCGGTCGTAGGTCGTCCGCAGTTCGTTGATGCTGGGCAGGCGCCAGTCGGTGTAGCCGGCGAACTCGCCCACCTCGCAATAGGCGAGTGCCTCGGTCCAATCGGACAGCGGCACCACATCGCTGTACCAGTAGTCGCCGGTCCACATAAGGCCGGTCTGGTCGTCGATATACACTTCGTCCCCGCCGCGCCACTCGTGCGTAAAGGTCTTGGCATCCACAGGGAAAAATTCTCCGCGCACGCAGATCGCCTTGTATTGATCGGTCTTGGGAGCCGGCTGGCTGGTCCCTATCGCGAAATAGACCGCCCACGCGCTCATCGTCGGGTTCGCCACATTCTCGGTCGCGGTCCAGAAATAGTAACTTTCGAACATCGTGAACGCGCCTTCGGGCACCATCGGGGAAATGCCGCTGTATTCAATGATGCTCTCGAGTTCCTTGTCGGTCGGCAGGCGCCAGTCGCTGTAGCCGCCCGACACCGAATTCTCGCAGTAGGTGACCGCCTGTGCCCAGGTACAGTACATCTCGCTGTTGCAGTCGCTGTACAGTTGCGGCACCATCTGGTGCCACTGGAGACCGGTGTAGTTGTCCTGCACCACATCGGTCACCACCATCTCGATGCTCTTGCCGCTACCGCCGTACTGAGAGTCCTGCCCATAGAAGTCGTCCACTTCCGCAGCGGGACATCCGGCCCCCATTTCCGCCGTCAGGTCATAGCACTGTCCCTGCGCCGTGTCGGGGATGTAATACCCCTTGAAGTAGCAGGAACTGTACCCGATGCCGGGCACATAGTCCGGAGAACCCTCGCAATCGGCGCTTATCATGCAGTAGTTGTTATCGTATCCATCGCAGGTCCCGTTACAGGGGGCCGAACCGAACATGTACATGCCCGATATCTCGGAGCAGAGTTTCATTCCACCGTCGCAGAGTTCGCCCTCCGGCCCGCCGACATCGAGTATGCCGTTGCCGCAGGTGGGGATGACGACCTCGTCGGGAAGGTGGCAACCTCCGGGTCGAAGGACGGGGCAACAATGGGGAGGGGGGGGGACACCGGCAAAAAGCCGGAAACGCC
>JAKLFG010000110.1 GCA_022711315.1 bacterium
TGAACTCGCTGGGGCGTACCACGCTCGTCCCGAGCACCGTCGGCGCCTTCGAGCGCGGCACCGAATACACGGTCTACGATTTCGGCTTTGCGAAGGCCTCCATTCTCATCTGCTATGACGGTACCTTCTCGGAGAATGTGCGTGAATTCGTCCTGAACGGGTCGGACCTCATCGTCAGCATCACCAATGACGCCTGGTTCGGCTACAGTTCGGCCGCCGCCCAGCACATGAGTTTCTACAACTTCCGGGCGGTCGAGACGGGCCGCACCATCGTCCGCGCCGCCAACGTCGGCATATCGGGCGTCGTCCTCCCTGACGGCACGATGCCGGTGCGCACGCCGATATTCACCGAGCGGCTGCTCGTCGAAACGGTGCCGATATACCACCTTGAGCCGCCTTACCTGCGCTGGGGAAACTTCTTCCTCTGGCCGGTGGTCGCAGGAAGCATCCTCGGGTTGTTGCGGATCGTGGTGTTGGATCGGCGCCGAGGGAAAGCGGCGAAAAAGGTTCGTCAGTAACAGTATCCCTGTATGCAGGGCATACCGCTGCAGCAGATATCGCGCCGCTGACACCGTTCCCCCGCCGGTACGCATTCCATGACATTGATCATGAGCATCGTCGAGCCCGGATTGCACTGCACATCATCGGCGCACAGGTAGTCCTTTTCACTCATGCACTTGAAACAGTCGGCACGCGGGCTGGATGAATTGTAGACCGAGCATTTCGTATCGCCCGTCTTACAGGCGGCCGGCACGCACTGCTTGCCGTCCATGTATATCTCGCCCTGCGGGCAGAGACCGCAGACATTGAACGATGCGACCGCGGCGCACTTGAGCCCGACAAAGCCCTTTTCGGCATAACAGCAGCCGGCGGGACAGTTGGTCTCATCGCAGGCACCGTCCGAAGCCGTCGCGTTGACGCACCGCGCCAGTTTCTTGTTGCAGACGGTGTTCGGGTAGGCGCCGCAATCGCCGTCGCCGGCGCACCCTTCGGCGCATTTCGCGTTGACACAGATAAGCGGCGCACCGCAATCGCCGTCCACCTTGCAGTTCTTCCCTATCACGCCGTCGTCCGGGATCTCCCCTTCGGGCAGATCGGGGTCCTGCACACCGGGATCGTTCTCGACCGCGGGGACATCGTCATCGGGGGTCCCGCCACCTTCCGCATTGTCGGGGATAGGATCGGTCTCGACCACCGCATCGTTATCGCCGCCGCCGGTACCGTTATCCGGTGTAACGAAGGGAACGGGATCACCGTTCGAGCAGGAGAATAACACCAGTACCGCCCAGATAGACCACACCGTTCTTTTCATGACCGTCCTCCTTCTAAAAAACCTTTATGGAACTGACCAAACTCTGAATCGGATAGACCGTTCGGCGAGTAAAGAAGTTTCGGGCGGGACGCCTTTTTATTCCACCGGATGATATATCACGACGATGTCGTGGTCACCGAAGCTTTTTTCCCCCAAGGTGCCGGCGGTCCACCCGGCGATGACGGCCCAGCCGTCGGAGAGGCACATCGACAGCGCACCATCATCCTCCGGCGTGCCGTAAAGGACCGTCCACTCCTCCGCGCCACTTGCCGATATCGCGGTCAGGAAAATGTCCTTCTTGCCCTTGTGCGCGACACCACCGAGCGACCCTTCGGTGTGTCCGGCGACATAGGCCTTGCCATCGGGAGTCACCGCGACGGCGTAGGCGACATCATTCCCTGTACTTCCCCACTGGTAGAGCCAGAGTCGCTCACCGGATGCCGAGTATTTGACGAGGAAACTGTCCGAT
>JAKLFG010000012.1 GCA_022711315.1 bacterium
CATCGCCAGATAGAGGACGCCGTCGTCGGCGAACAGGAAGCCCTCCGGCATATCGTCGCTGTGATCGGCCGGTACCGTTCCGGTGGATGATATCGGCTGTGCGGGCGTCTTCGTTCCCTCGAGATGGCGGGCAAGTGAACGGAAGCCGAACCGTTCTATGAAGGCTCGGAACCGTTCGGGGTCGGGCCCGTCCCATGGCTCGGCGGGGAGTGGCGGCAGGGCGATGTCGGGGATAAGCGATACCAGTTCCCGCGACAGTATCAACTGGTCGCGGAAGTTCAGGAATTTGTCCCGCAGTTTCGGCGAAAGCGCATCGAGGTGGGCATAGATGTCCTCAATGTCGGCGTATTCGGAAAGTAATTTCGCCGCCGTTTTGGGGCCGACCCCGGGGAGGCCGGGGATGTTGTCGGAGGAGTCACCGCTCATCGCGAGAAGGTCGCGCAGTTTCACGGGCGGTACCCCGAACTTCTCGGTCACCGCGGCCGCGTCGACGATCCGCTCTTTCACCCCGTCGTAGAGAAAGGTCTTCTCGTCGATGAGTTGCATCAGATCCTTGTCGGAACTGACGACGATAACCTCGTCGCCGGGGTACGCCTTGCGTATCGCCGCGATGACATCGTCGGCCTCGTAGCCCGGCACCGCCATCGCGGTGAGTCCGAGCGCATCCAGCATCTCCGGGATATGGGCGAACTGGACGCGCAGTTCCTCGTCGAGTTCCTTGCGGTTCGCCTTGTAATCGGGGTAGCGTTCGCGGCGCACCGTATCGCGGCCGCAATCGAGCGCCGCCACCGCCCGGAAGGTGCTGAACCGCTTGGCGACGCGCAGGAACATGGCGGCGCAGCCGTATATGGCGTTGACCGGGCTCCCGTCGGGGGCATGCATCGGTGGCAGGGCATGGTAGGCACGGAACAGGTAGGCCGAGACATCGAGCACGAGTATGCGTGTCATATCCCGATGGCTCTCCGTATCTCCCCCCACTCGTGATCGTCCATCTTGGCGCCGACCCGGCAGATGACCCGCGAGGCGAGGAGAGAACCGATCGCGCCGCACCGCTCGGACGGGAGGTCGCGCAGGAGTCCGTAGAGGAAGCCGGCGGCATACAGATCGCCCGCGCCGGTCGTGTCGAGGCAGGGGGCCGACACCGCCGCGATCCTTGTCGTGATGCCGTTGCGGGAGACGATGGAGCCCTCCTTGCCGAGTTTGACGATGACGGTGGGACAGGTCGCGGCCATCATCGGGAGCGCCTCCTCCGGCGGACGACCGGTGAAGGCCTGCGCCTCCTCTTCGTTGGCGAAGAGGATATCTATGAGCCGTCGCGCGGCGAGCGAACGAAGGAACTCGATATTCTCGGACACGACATTGTGGCTCGCGAGATCGAGCGAGACGCGTGCGCCGCTTTGCCGGGCGACCGACAGCGCCTGTTCAAGGAGCGCGTGGTCCTGCACGAGATATCCCTCGATATGAACGATGGCGGCGTCGGCGAACATCCCGGCGTGCAGATCGGCGGCCGATAATTTCACGGCGGCGCCGAGATAGGTGGCGAAGGTCCGTTCGCCGTCGGGGGTGATGAGCGCCACGGCGCGTCCCGTTTCGGGACCGTCGATCAGCAGGCGTGGCACGATGCCGCACCCGGTAAGGTCATCGAGGAAATAGTGTCCCCACTCGTCGTCGCTCACCTTGCCGACAAACGAGCAGGGGACGCCGAGCCGGGTCAGGCCATGCACGGTGTTCGCCGCCGAACCGCCCGAACTGACCGTGCGGGAGAGGCGACCGGTCGCGTCGAGTACCGCGCGGGACCGTTCGAGGTCGACGAGGTTCATGGTCCCGCGGGGAAGGCCCAGGCGACGCAGGAGCGAGTCATCGGGAAGCGTTATGAGGATATCGACGAGCGCGTTGCCGATGCCGACGACCGTCGTCATGGGTCAATTCCCTTCAGTGTCGGGGGGTTCGTTCGGGGTGCGGGAACGGGTCATTATTGCACGATGGTGAGGCGGCCCATCTCCGGTTTGGGGAATTTCTTGTTCTTCTTGAGGTACTCGACCAGTATGGCCGGCAGGGAGATGAAGGTGTCCTTCTTGTTCTTCAGGTCCTTGAGCATGGTGTAGCCGTCGCCGCCGTTGGCGATGAAACTGTTTATCGCGAAGGTGTAGACCTTGTTCTTATCGAGCGGCTTACCGCCGACCTTGATGTCGAGCGCGGACCCCTTGTATATCTTCATCGAGATACCAGACACTTGCAGGAAGCCGCCGGCCCCTTGGCCTTTCTGGGCGAAGTAATCGAGGACATCCTGCAGTTCCTTGCCTTTTATCTTGCCGACGAACAGGGTGTCGAGGAAGGGGAACATCGAGTACAGTTCCCGTTCGGTTATCTTGCCGGCCGGCAGGCCCTGCCGTATCGAGCCGGCGTTGAAGAAGGCGAGGTCGGTCTTGCCGCGTTCGCGCATGATGTCGGCGATAATGTCGCCGAGCTCTATCTCCTTGAATCGCGCCTCTTCGCGGTAACCCGCAAGCGGGGTCTCAATGGTGCCGAGGACCGTTTCGGAGAATTCGCACTTGAAGCCGGCGAGCATATCGAGCATCGCCTTGTTCTCCTTGATCTCCTTTTCCATGAACTGGTAGGATATGTTGTTGCCGCTCCCCACCTTTTTCTTGAGATTGATGGGGTACATCTTGAAGTAGTTCTTGGTGATCTTGCCGCCCTTCACGAACAGGTCGAACCGGCCGAGCCATTTGCCCATGCCTTCGGTCTGGATGAGGAGCGAGTCGCCTATCTTGACCGGCGCGTAGAACTGGCGATGGGTGTGGCCGCCGACGATGAGATCGACGCCCGGTACCGAGCGTGCGAGGAAGTTGTCGCCCTCGAACCCGTCGTAACTTTTGTCGGTGTCGAAGTACCCGAGGTGGGTAAGCGCGATCACCAGGTGATTGTTCTTCTTGAGAAGAGGCACCCGCGTCTTCGCCTCCTGTATCGGGTCGGTGACCACGATGTCGCCCGAGAGTCCGGCGGTGGTTATCTGCTCTATCTCGCGGGTCGATAGGCCGAGTATCGCGACCTTAAGCCCGCTGTCGAAGGTCTTCTCGATGTATTCGCGGTCGGCGAGCGGCTTGGTGCCGCCCTCTTTGTAGATGTTCGCCGATATCCAATCGAATTTGGACTCCTTCTTCATCTCGTTGAAGGTGTCTATGCCGAAGAAGAGGTCATGGTTGCCGACGACCGTCGCGTCGAAGCCGACGAGGTTCATCCCCTTCACGACCGGAAGGTTCTTGCAGACATTGCTACGCGGGTCGCCGAGCGCGATATCGCCCCCCATGAGCACCAGCACATCCCCGCCTTTGCCCTGCACCTCGGCGCGGATCTGGTCCACGAGCGTCTTAACGGCGGCGAGTCCGCCGATGCCGGGATTGTCGGACTCGTCATACTGCCAAGCCATTCCATGGATATCGTTCATGAAAAGCACGGTCAGCATGGTCTCCTTTTCCTGCGCCCCGACGAGGACGGTGAGAAAAAGGATAACAGAGAACACCAATGATCTAGCCATTGTTCGCTCCTTCATTATGCCACTGTAACTACCTACCATTGAGCCCCGTTCTTCAATTCTTCCAGAGAATATAGTGTGTCGGGGGAAGAAGTCAAATAGTTGCGCGAGTATTTTACATAGTTGTCGGCCGACCGTTTCAGGGAAAGCCGCTCCTCTTCGGTCAGCGGTCGTTTGACCATCGCCGGGTTCCCCGCGACGAGGACCCCGTCGGGAATGACGGTGCCGGTGCGCAGGAGCGACCCGGCGGCCACCATGACCTCGGAGCCGACCCGACACCCGTCGAGGAGCACCGCTCCCATGCCGATGAGCGTCCGGTCACCTATGATAGAGCCGTGGATGACGGTATGGTGGGCTATCGTCACCTCGTCGCCGATCTCGGTCGGATACTTCGCCGCGGTGACATGGATGACGGCGTTGTCCTGTACATTGGTGCGCGCGCCGATACGGATGTGGTTGACATCGCCGCGTACGATGACGCCGAACCAGATGTTCGTCTCAGGGCCGACCGTAACATCGCCGATGAGGGTGGCGCCGCGGAAGACGACCGCGCTCTCATCGATGCGAGGGAAGGTGTCGAGGTATCCGGCGATCATGTCAAGCCATCTCGAAACTGTCGCGCGACCGTCTTTTGGCGCGGTACATCGCCTCGTCGGCCTTGGCGATGACCTCCTTGGCGGTGCGACCGTCCTCGGGGAACCCGGCCCAGCCGTAACTGGCGGCGATCCTGAAGGATGCGCCGTCTATCACAAAATCGTGTTTCCGGATGTTCTCCCAGAGGCGTTCGACGACCACCTGTGCGTTCCGTTTGGGAGTGTAGGGGAGGAACACGACGAATTCGTCGCCGCCGTAGCGGAACGCCACATCGGCCTTGCGGAGGTGCTGGAGCATCACCTGGCCGATCTCGCGCAGGAGGCGCGATCCGACGATGTGGCCGTGCGAGTCGTTGACCAGTTTGAAGTGATCGAGGTCGAAGAAGATGAGCGAGAATTCCGAGAAATAGCGGCCCGCCTGTTGGATCGCCTGGTCGATGATCGAGAAGAGGTGTCGTGTATTGTAGAGTCCCGTTACCTCGTCGATGATGGTAAGTTGCTTGATCCGTTCGATCTTCGCTATCTTACGGACCGCCTCGCGCACTATGTCGGCGAACAGGTCGGCCTGTACTGCGAGGAGCGGGTCGTTCTCCAGCGAGGTGGAAAGGCAGAGCCAGGCCTCGCCCCATACCTTTTGGTCGTCCTGATGACCGATGGGGAAAAAGAAGAACCGGTCGGTCCCCATTTCGGGCAGAGCGATGTCGGGGCGGTGGCAGGCGCCGTCCATCGGTATGAAGGAAAGGTCGCCGGGTATCGCGATCGGGAAATGGAGCGTCTTGCGCGCCGGGTAGGCGACCTGCACCCAGTAGCGATCATCGCGCCGGGTCACGACGGCGGAAGGATGATCGGTGAACAGGTCGGCCGCTATCTCGATGGCCCGGGAGAAGAGGAAATCGAACTCGTCGGCCTCGAGAAGCCGCCGGATGACCGGTATGATGGGGGAGATGTCATGCATCGTCGCCGTGTTCCTCGTCGTCGCTTTGTTCGGCCCCGTTCCTCACCCGTACGAGCGGCACTATAAGCAGGATGAGCGAAATAGTCAAAGTTATCGAAAAGATGACCTTGCCCATGGCTATCTGCGAAAGGTTATTCCGTGCACTCATGAGATCGCGGCCGAGTCGCTGTTGCTGTTCGGCCGGAAGTTGTTCCCAGACGCTCACCTCGTAGCGGGGGTCCGCCGCTATCTCCTCGAGATGGCGTTCGGCACTATCGTGGAAGATGACCGACAGGATCAGGAAGATCCCGCTGGTCACGACGCCGATAACGCCCCATTTGAAGGGGCTCGCCCTGAGTGTCTTCCGGAACCTTTTTTTCATAGTTTCACCTCCAGTTCCATTTTCATGCCCTTGAAATCGGGCAGGTACCGGCAGACGCCGCCGAGGCAGGTGAGCCCGCCGCGCATCAGGCCGCCGAACACCGACAGGCGGATGTCCCGGTAGGAGACCCCGATCGAGCCGCCCGGGTAATATTCCGAAACGCGCTTCTCGTATTCGGGGACACTGTTGTAGTAATAGGTGCCGATGTAGGAGGCGAAGAGCAGATTTTTCCACGACAGGTCGAGGATATGCCGCTGTTCGATCGCGCCCTGTTCCTCGGGGGTTTTGTGGAGCGTCAGGTCCCGCCGGTACAGTTCGAGATTGAGTTTGGCCGAAAAGCCGGCGATGCCGAGACCGGCGATGAGTTGCGTATAGAGCGTCTCGCCGTAGTAATCGTCGTTCGATGGGCCGTTCACCTTCAGGTACCCCGCCTTGGCGCTTACGGTCACCGGGTCGAAGCGCCGCTCCAGAGAACCGCCGGCGAACCAGTAATCCTCTTTGAGCGACAGATCCTCTTCGTATTCCCAGTGCTCGCGGTAGGGGTTCGAGAGGCCGCCGATGAATTCGGCCGACGCGGTGAGCCCGGTCAGGTCCCTGTCGGTGAACTGGACCCGGGTCCGGAGCCCCATGGTGTTAAGGTCGTTGAGGAGCGGCAGGTTATCCCAGACGAGGGCGGGCGGCTTGAAATAACGGCGCGAGAAATCGAGATCCTCCATGCGCCGGTAGTTGAGCCAGTAGCGTTCGTACCGTTTCCCTTCCACCGTTATGGTCAGTCGGCTCTTGCTGATGTCGTGCCAGTTGATGATGGAGAAATAGAGCGCGTTGGCGAGGGTCAGGTCGGTCCGTTTCCGGGTGTCGCCCCACTCCGCCTCGCGCGTCCAGCGGTCGGCTCCGGCAGGCAGAAGGGTGGCGCCGAGGTAGACGGTGGTGCGCGGTATCAGGCGGTAGGCGTCGGCGTAGAGCCCGACGATATGAAAGTATTTGCTCTGGTAGGTGCGTGGCGAGTCGGGATCGTCCCACCGCTGGCGGTCGAGGGTGTAGTCGCCGTAGAGGCCGCCCCCGTACTCGACGCCGGTGTCGACCATGCCCGCGATACGGTACCCCGCCTCGCTTCCCCAGAGGATGTCGTTCGCCTCCGCCATCCGTTCGAGCGTCGCACGGTCGCGCAGAAGGGGGTTGGCGACGCCGCCGAAGGCCTTGGCATGCAGGTCGCCCGACCGGACCGTGACCGATCCGCCGCGGAGCGCGTTGTCCTCTCCCGCAGGGTCCTTGAGGAGCGAGAAGAGCAGACCGCGATTCATGCTCTCGTGGAGATCTCCCGCCGTGACGGTGACGATCGGCCAGTTCATCTTGAGATAGATGCGGTCGAGGGCGTGCATCCAGCCGTGATTGAATGCCTCCGGTGCGTAGCGATAGTCGAAATTCTTCACCTTGTCGTCGGGGCCGCGACCGAGGAACAGCAGAAGGTTCTTGCGCATGCCGACGGTGTAGCGGTCGTAGGTGCCCTCGACGAACAGTTCGTGGGAAAGGTCGGTGTAATCATCGGGTATCGCGGCGTCGGTGCTCTGATAGTCAAAACGGATGTTGACGCGGCTCGATGAATAGCCGGTGAACCGCGGCGGCAACGGCTCGGTGTTCTCCGGGGCCTTCGGGGCGATCGAGGTCTCCTGCCCGGTCAGCGTGGAGAACAAAAGCAATGCGATGAGGAACGGTCGCATCGGCGCGTCAGTCGGCCGTCAGGGCATCGAGTTCGCGGATGGTCCGGTCGCCGTCGCCCGGTTCGTAGCCGGTGTGGCTGGAAACGACCGTGCCGTTGCGGTTCACGAGGATCGAATAAGGTACTGTGTCGCCGCCGGGGATGAGCGAGGCGATCCGCGACTTGGTCGGGTCCACGAGCACCGGGAAGGGGAGGTTGCTCTCGATGACGAAGGCGCGTACCTTGTCCATGCTTTCTTCGGTGTCGGTCGAAACGGCGACGAACTCGACCGTATCGCGGTAGCGGTCGTAGATGGCGGCGAGATCGCGTAACTCCGCCTTGCAGGGGTCGCACCAGGTCGCCCAGAAGGCGACGAGCAGGTGTTTCTTGCCGCGGATATCGCCGAACGAGAAGCGACCGCCGTCCCATGTCGCCAGATCGAGCGTGAAATCCCCACCCGGTGAGGCCGGGGCGTTCGCAACGGGCGCCGCAGGCGACGGTGCGGGACCGGTGTTCTCGGTGGAGGCGCAGGACCCCGAAAGAAAAAGCGCCGTGGCACACATCGCGAGAAGGGTGCGGATCATCGGATACTCCGGATCCTCAGAGTTCATCAAGCCAGAATTGGATGGCGTGCTCCTGATTGTCGGAAAGGGAGCTGTCCCACCCTTCAAAATAATTGAGTATCTTCATCGAGGTTGCGTCGATGAGGGCGTTGGTCGGGTATCCGGCCATGATGTATTTGCCCATCGTCGCCTGCATATCCGTCTTGAGGTAGCCGTAGATGAACTTGGCCTTGTCGCCGTAGCCGTCTATCATCGCGTTGCGCATGTTGTTCAGTTTTTCCGGCTCCTTGGAGGGCTGAGGGCCCGACAGCAGACCGTTCTCGATGAAGATGATCTCGAGTCCGCCGTCTATGTACTCCTTTTTGTAGAGTTCGGGCAGGTCGCTCTTCTCGACATTGCAGTAGGGGCAGTCGTAGGCGGAGAAGATGAGCCAGATGAGCTTTTTCTTCTTGTAGAAATGGCCGAGGGTCCATTCCACATTCTCGTGATCGAAGAAGGTGATGTTCGCGGCGATGTCGTCGACCTGATTGCTGGTCGGGGTCTCTTGGGGATACTCGGGGAGCGGTTCGGCGGTGTCGATGTCGGCGATCTCATCGGCGACGATGTCGTCTGCCGTCGCCGTTTCATCGGAGGCGGGGCTGTTGTCGGTAGCGGGGTCGTTGTCGTCGCCGCAGGCCGGCAGTATCGCCAGCAGGATCGCGAAAAGGACCGTCGTGAAAAGTCTGTTTTTGGTCATGGGGAGCCTCTCCTATCGTTAAGGTTATTCGTCGATGCGCAGCAGTACCACCGATATGTTGTCCTTGCCGCCATTGGCGTTGGCCCGGTCTATCAGTTTGTCGGCCGCCTCGCGCAGATTCTTCGAGTCGGCGAGGATGACGGCCATGTCGTCGTCGGTCACCATGTCCGACAGCCCGTCGGAGCAGGCGAAGTATATCTCGCCCTTGCTGACCGGGCGTTCCAGCACATCCACCAGCACATTCTCCTTCATGCCGAGCGCCCGCATGATGACATTCTTGTGAGGGAAGTTCCGTGCCTGTTCGGGCGTCAGTTGCCCCGCCTTGACATATTCGTTGACGAGCGAATGGTCCTCGGTGACCTGCGAGATGGCGCCGTCGGCGTAGCGGTAACACCGGCTGTCGCCGACATGGGCGATGTAGAGCGGCCCGTTCTCGAGCAGGAGCATCGCGACGATCGTGGTCCCCATGCCGGAGTAACTCGCGTTGCCCTGCGCGACGCGGAATATCTTGCGGTTGGCGAATTTGATGCCGACCTTCAGTTTGTTGGCCTCGATCGACAGGTTGGGGTCCATCTTGTAGGGCCAGGTCATGTCCTCATCCTCTTTGCTCGCCCGGAAGAAGTTGACGATGGTCTCTATGGCGATGGAACTGGCCACCTCGCCGGCGTTGTGCCCCCCCATGCCGTCGGCGACCACGAACACGCGCTCCTCGTCGAGCACCGCGAAGGAGTCCTCGTTGAGTTCCCGCTTTCTGCCGACATCGGTCTTTCCGAAACAACTGAACTTCATCGTTACCCCGCTATGATATCAACGCTTCTGTCAACGAACAGGTCGAGCGAGCCGGCGCTCTGGTAGAGGTCGCCGTCTATCGTGTATTTGAACGGTCGTCCCACCCGTATCGAGAAATGCTTGCCGATGGTGTCGAGCACCGTGCTCTTGGGGAGCGGCTTGCCGAGCCACGCGAGCCCGAGGAAGGGCACGATCCAGCTCCCTTTGTGTATCGCGAGCATCTGCATCTTGTCGGTGAGGTGACGGTTGCGCCAGAAGGGCTCAAAGCCGAGCCCGATCTGCGAGAGCGAGGTGACGAAGATGCCGAGGTACGGTTTTTTGCCGAGATCCTTGCCGTCCACGACGAGATGCGCCTCGAACCCCTCGAAGAGTTTGCGGTACAGGCGGGTCCGCAGGAAGATGGAGCCGACCGAGTTGACGAGCGTCCTGAACGCGACGAATGGGGAGGGGTCCCCGTGTTCGTAGTAGTAGTCCATGAAGGCGGTCACGATGCCGTTGCCGAAGATGAACCCGTACTTGTCGTCGATGCGGAAGAGCGGCTTCTGGACTATCCGCGGCTCGTCGCCGTTCTTGTACTTCTTGACCAGTCTTTTCAGGTTGGCGAGCGCGCCGCGCCGCGCTTTCACATTGGTCGCGACCTGATTGATGGTGCCGCCGCGCAGGACCGCGATGGGGGGAAGCGGCCGGTCGCCCCAGACCTGTATCATCTTTGTGATGACCAGATGGAGCGTGCCGTCGCCGCCGTTCACCGCGACGATGTCAACCTTCTTGCGGTGGAATTCGTCGAGCGCCGCGTCGAGTTCGTGCAGGTCGTTGGTGAAGCGGGAAAGGAGCACCTCGTCATGGTATTCCTGCATAAGCCGCAGGAGCCGCGGGCGACGCTTGTTCTGTCGTGCCTTCGGGTTGGATATGAGGCCGATGCCTGCCATGACTCCTCTGGTAAGGGTAAAGCGTCATATATTAGGTATAGTTCCGTGCGATTGTCAACTAAATAAGGGACGATGTCACTTTTTCAGGAAGTCAAGTTCGGGGCTGGAGGCGTGTGCGCTGTCGTACTTCTTCGGGATGCCCGCTTCCCGGGCGATGAGCGCCGCTTCGACCGCCATCTTGAACGCCGTTCCCATCGCGGCGGGATCCTTCGCCGTGGCTATCGCCGTGTTCACCAGCACCGCGTCGGCGCCGAGTTCTATCGCGGCGGCGGCGTCCGACGGCGCGCCGATACCGGCGTCGACCACGACTGGGACGCGCGCCTGTTCGATGATGATGCGGATCATCTCGCGCATCAGTATCCCCTTGTTGGTGCCGATGGGCGCTGCAAGCGGCATGACCGTCGCCGCCCCCGCGTCCTGCAGGCGGAGTGCCAGCATCGGGTCGGCGTTGATGTAGGGGAGCACCGCGAAGCCTTTCTTCACCAGTATCTCGGTCGCCTTCAGGGTCTCGATCGGGTCGGGGAGGAGGTAGCGCGGTTCAGGGGTGAGTTCGAGTTTCACCCACTTGGGAAGCCCCGCCTCGGCCGCCATCTCGGCGTAGTAGACCGCCTCGTCGGCCGTCCGCGCCCCGGCGGTGTTCGGCAGTATCGTGATGCCGGGGCAGTTAAGGAGCGGCTTTAAGAGCGATTCGTCCTCCCCGCCGAGGTCCATCCGCCGCAGAGAGGCCGTTACCACCTGCGTGCCGGAAGACTTGACCGCAGCGATCATCGCGTCGTTCGACCGGTATTTGCCGGTACCGAGGAAGAGCCGCGAGGTGAATAAGAGCGGGCCGACGCGCAGTTCTTTTTCCATTATCTCACCTGTTCAGTTCAAGCATCCGGCTGAGGGCGTAGCGTGCTTTCTCGGCGATGTCGCTCGCCACCGTGACCGCCGTTCCCCCCTCGTCAAGCGACCGGAGGATCGTCTCGATCGTTATCTTCTTCATGTTCTGGCAGTACATGGTCGGGTTGGAAAGGTCGATGAATTCGGCCGCCGGATCGTGCCGCCGGAGCGTGTGGGTGATCCCCGACTCGGTCACGACGATGTAGCGTTCGTGCTTCTTTTCCTTCACGAGCGCCACCATGCCGCCGGTCGAAAGTATGTGGTCGGCCTCGGCGCGCGTCTCTTTCATGCATTCGGGGTGCATGAGGACCACCGCGCCGGGGTGGCGAGCCTTCACTTTGCGCACATCTTCGGGCGACACCTTATGGTGGACCGGGCAGAAGCCGCTGTGGAGGATGATATCCTTTTCGGGGACCTGCTCGGCGACCCACGAACCGAGGTTCCGGTCGGGGACGAAGATGACCTGTTTTGCGGGCAGGTTGCGGACGATGCGGACCGCCGATGAACTGGTCACGCAGACATCCGACAGCGCCTTTACCTCGACCGACGAGTTGACATAGCAGGCGACCGCCGCGCCGGGGTATTGCGCCTTGAGTTGCCGCACCTGTTCGGGCGTTATCATGTCGGCGAGCGGACAGCCGGCGTCGGCGACCGGCAGGAGCACCGTGCGGCCGGGGGTGAGGATGGCGGCCGTCTCGCCCATGAACCGGACGCCGGCGAGCACGATGATCTCGGCGGCCGAGTCGGCGGCGCGGACCGCCAGTTCGAACGAGTCGCCGACCACATCGGCGATATCCTGCACTTCAGGCCGGGTATAGGTGTGGGCGAGGATGATGGCGTTCTTATCCTTCTTCAACGCCGCGATGCGGCGTATGGTATCGTCCATCAGACGCTGACGACCTTCGTCACTTCGGGGATGTTCCGCTTGAGTTCGAACTCGACGCCCATCTTGAGCGTCATCTGCGACATCGGACAGCCGTGGCAGGCGCCGCGCAGGGCGACCGTGACCACCCCGTCATCGCTCACGCCGATGAGTTCGACATCGCCGCCATCGCGCTGTAACATCGGGCGCACCTTTTCGAGCACCTCGGGCACCTTCTTTTTCCAGTCGTTCTTCGCGTTCTCGGTCATGAGTATCTCCTTCGTATCTTCACCCGACGGTCTTCGTCGCGCTTTCGCATACGATAACGCCGGAAGGCGGTAAGTCAAGAGGAGCGCGGGGGAAAAATGGTCGGGAGCGTCCGCTAGAACGCCTGCCATATCTGGTCGAGGACGAGGTCCCGATCGGGAACGAGATAGGCCTTCTTCTTCGAGTTGAGTACGAGCGTGACGAGATAGACCCTGCCGCTCTTCGCGCGCATGAGGCCCGACACTGCGGTGACGAACGAGAGCGACCCGGTCTTGAACCGCGCCTCGTGCTTGTAATCGGCCTTTATCTTCTTCATCGTCCCTTCCTCGCCCGCCACCGGGAGCGTCGCGAAATAATCGGGCATCGCGAAGGGGTTGCCGTACTCTTTTTTCATGAGGTCGATGATGAAGCCGGGGGTCAGCAGGTTCTGCGCGACGGTGCCGAGCCCGCAGGCGTTGATGATGTTGGGTTCGACGCCGGTCAGTTCCTTCGCGTACTGTTTGAGGACGGCGAGTCCGGCGCGGTGGTCCTTTTTCTTCTCGATGCCGATGGCGTACATGATCGCGTCGGCGATGAAGTTGGTGGACCAGCGGTTCATGTAGGTGAGGATGAGGAACAGTTCCCTGCTCTCGTGGGTGTAGCGGATGCCGTCGGCGGCGTCGAAGAGCGAGTCGTCGAGCCGCGCCCGGTCGGGGACGACATCCTTTGCCTGGAACATGAAGTACATCAGCAGGTCGGTGTAGTGGCGCAACGGGTCCCATATCTTCCGTTCTTTGCGCAGTCCTTCCTTGAGTTCGGTGCCGATGGTGCCCGACACGGTGAGTTTGGTCCGCCCGTCGGTGTTCTCGGAGAGTATCTCGACCTTCTTCTCCTTCCCCTTCACGGTCATGACCTCGCCTTCGAGGATGAAGTGGCGCCCCGGCGTCGAGATGAACACCTGCGCCTTTTCCCCTTCCTTGCCGGGAAGGAATACCAATTCGACCGAATTATAGTTGAGCGCGAAGGGCGAAAGATAGGCGTTGTAGGCGCGGCCGGTGCCGTCGCTTCCCGCCATCGGGATCGACCCTTTCTCGCCGTAAGCGTAGTCGTCGGCGACGACCCGCGCGATGTACTTGACGCCGCGGTTCTTGAGTTCGTTGGCGACGAGCCAGAGTTCCTCCATCACCATCGTCGGGTCGCCCTGCGTCTTCATGTAGAGCGTCGCCGTTTCGGGCTTGTAGTAGAAGCGGGTCTTGAAGGTGTAGTTGCGTCCGAGGTGTTTCAGCGCCGCGCCGGTCGTGATGAGTTTCACATTCGAGGCGTAGGGGAACTCCTTGTCGCGGTTGTGGGCGAACGCCTCTTTCTTCGCCGCGATGTCGTACACGACGATGCCGGCGTCCTCGGGCGCGACGATGCCGAGGTCGGGGGCGAACGGCGCCGTCTGCGCGGCGACGGTCAGGCACGAAAGGAGAGAAAGGAGGAACAGCGGCGTTCTCATCCGGCGGCGCTGCGGGGGGAGCGGTGTTCGACGAGCCACTGCCGTATCTTGGTCACGATCATGTCGGTCGCGACGACATTGTCGCCTCCCTCGGGCAGGACGAGGTCGGCCCACTTCTTCGACGGCTCGACGAACTGGGCGTGCATCGGCTTGACCGAGTCGTAGTACTGTTTGCGTATCTGTTCGAACTTGCGGCCGCGCACCTCGATGTCGCGACGGATGCGGCGGAAGGCGCGGATGTCGGGGTCGGTGTCCACATACAGTTTTATGTCGAACAGGTCGCGTATCTCCTTGCGGTGGAACGCGAGTATCCCCTCGACGATGACGATGTCGGCCGGTTCGGTGAGATCGATCTCCGCGCGGCGTCCGTGCTTCACGAAATCGTAGATCGGCTTTTCTATCGCCTGCCCGGCGATGAGCGCCTTCAACTGCTTGGCGAACAGTTCGAAGTCTATCGCGTCGGGGTGGTCGTAGTTGAGCGCCTCGCGGTCGATGTCCGACAGGTGCGAGTGGTCCTTGTAGTAGGCGTCCATCTCGATGATGGCGACCGTCTCCTGCAGCGCCACGGCCGCTTTGATGTTGTGGGCGATGGTCGACTTGCCCGATCCGGTCCCTCCGGCTATCCCGATGACGAGCGGCATGGTATCCTCCTCGTTATATCCTCAGCATTTCTTGCGGTACGCCTCGAGCGCGAGCCGGAGGATCTCCATCGCTTTTTTCGTCTTCTCGACATTGAGGACGAACGCGATGCGCGCCTCGTTGCGGCCCAGCCCCGGGGTGGCGTAGAACCCCTCGGCGGGAGCCAGCATGACCGTCTCGTTGTTGACATGGAATTCGGTCAGCATCCAGATCACGAAATCCTCGGCGTCGGCGACCGGCAGACGCATCACGATGTAGAAGGCCCCCTTCGGCACCTTGTACTCGACCTCGGCCATCTTGGCGAGCCCTTCGAGCACCGCGTCGCGCCGTTTCTTGTATTCGCCGACCATCGTGTCGAAGTAGTCCTTGCCCAGATCGACCGTCGGGACCGCCATCCACTGGTCTATCGTCGGCGGGCAGAGCCGCGCCTGACCGAAGCAGAGCGCCGCCTGCATCACCGCCTTGTTGCGGCTCACAAAAGCGCCGATGCGCGACCCGCAGGCCGAAAAGCGCTTCGAGATGCTGTCCATCATCACCACATGTTCGTCCATGTCGCGGAACTCGAGGAGCGAGGTGTGCTTCTCGCCGCTGAATATGAATTCGCGGTACACCTCGTCGCCGAACAGGAACAGGTTGTGCTTCTTGGCGAGATAGGCGAGTTTGCGAAGTTCCTCCTCGCCGTAGAGTTTGCCGGTGGGGTTGTTCGGGTTGCAGATCATGAGCGCCTTCGTCTTCGGGGTGATGAGCCGCTCAATGACCGATATGTCGGGCAGTTCCCAGTCGTCCTCGAGCCGCGTGGTGATCGGGCGCACCGTCACCGCCGCCTGTGTCGCGAAGCCGTTGTAGTTGGTGTAGAACGGCTCGGGGACCAGTATCTCGTCGCCCGGGTCGCAGCAGACGGTCATCCCCATGATGATCGCCTCTGAGCCGCCGTTCGTCACGATGATGTTCTCGCGGCCCAGTTCGATGCCGTGCTTTTTGTAGTATTTGATGAGTGCGTCCTGATATTCGGGGATGCCCTGCGACGGGCCGTAGGCGATGACCTTCGAGCCGAGTTTCTTCAAGGCGTCGAACATCGCGGGGGGCGTTTCGATGTCGGGCTGACCGATGTTCAGTTGATAGACGGTCTTCCCGGCCGCTATCGCCTTATCGGCGTAGGGCTTCAGTTTGCGGATCGGGGAGGGCGGCATCGCCGCGCCGCGTTTCGAGGCGGTTATCATGTCAAACTCCGGCAAAAGATGAACAAACACCCTGAAGGTGTAGCCGCCGCGAGCCGAAAAGGCAAGAAAATCCAGTCCGCCGCGCAAGAAAAAAACTTGCAAAGAAGACCCCGCCCACTATGATGAAGCGCCCGTTATTTCTACGAACTTCAAGGGAGAACGGCGATGTTCGACGGCAGACTCATCATGGAGCAGAAGGAGCGCGTTCTGGCTTCGATGCGCAAGCGGAACTTCAAGGATATCCATCTGATAGAGACGGCGGCCGAACTGATCGAGCGGCGCAAACGGATCATCACCGAGTCGGAAACGGCCCGCGCCCAGCAGAACAAACGGTCCAAGGATATGCCGCAGATCATGAAGAGCGGCACCCCCGACGAGAAAAAGGCGATACAGGAGGAACTGAAGGCGCTTTCCGAGCAGGTGAAGTCGTTCCAGCCCAAGGTCAAGGCGGTCGAGGAGGAACTCGACCAGATACTGCTTGCGATACCGAATATGCTTGCCGATGACGCGCCGGAGGGAGGAGAGGATAACGCCGTGGAAGTGTCGGCGTGGGGCGAAAAGCCGGTGTTCGATTTCACCCCGAAGGAGCACGACGACCTCGCCAAGGGTCTCTTCGATCCGGAGCGGGGGGCGAAACTGTCCGGCGCGCGGTTCAGCGTGCTGTGGGGGAAACTCGCGACGCTCGAACGGGTGCTCATCCAGTTCATGCTCGACATCCAGACCCGCGAACGGGGCTACACCGAGGTGTTGCCGCCGTTCATGGTCAACCGCGCGACGATGACGGCGACCGGGCAACTCCCCAAGTTCGAGGAGGACCTGTTCAGGACGAACGACGATCTGTTCCTCATACCGACCGCCGAGGTGCCGGTGACCAATCTCCACCGCGACGAGATACTGCGCGAGGAGGACCTGCCGCGCTCCTACTGCGCCTACACCCCCTGTTTCCGGCGCGAGGCGGGCAGTTACGGCAAGGACACCAAGGGCTACATCCGCCAGCATCAGTTCAATAAGGTCGAACTCGTCAAGTTCACGCGGCCCGAGGCTTCGGACGCCGAACTTATGAAACTGCTCCTCGACGCCGAGGAGATACTGCGCCGGCTGGGCCTTCACTACCGCGTCGTGCGGCTCGCCGCTCAGGATCAGGGCTTCTCGTCGGCCAAGACCTTCGACATCGAGGTGTGGCTCCCCGGACAGGGACGCTACCGCGAGATATCGTCGTGCAGTTCCTTCACCGACTATCAGGCGCGGCGCGGCAACATCCGCTTCAAACGGGCGGGAGCGAAGGCGACCGAACTCTGCCACACCCTGAACGGATCGGGGCTTGCGGTCGGCCGGACGCTCATCGCGGTCGTCGAGAACTACCAGCGCGCCGACGGGTCCATCGCGGTGCCCGAAGCGCTCCGCCCCCTCATGGGTTGCGAGGTCATCACCCCCGCATGAAGGTGTCCCCCCGAACGCCCTACAACATCGCCTTTGCGCTCATCCTGCTGACGGCGGTCTGGAGCGTCTTCAGTTTCTTCTCCTACCATATCGCGCCTCTCCCGGAGCGGATGCCCGGCCCGCTCCTCGACACCCTTTCGCGCGAGGTGCGTCCCGGCGAGCCGATCTATCTTGCCGACCAGCGGTTCGACCGGTTCGTCGGAAGCCACCCGCAGTACAACATCTTCCCGGGCGGCGGGTCGAACGCCCCGAAGGCGGCCCGTGCCTCCCGTTTCTTCCTCGTCGTCGGCGCCTCGATGCCCGGTGACTTCGGCGATCTCGACGGGTTCTCCGCGACGGTCGCGGCGGCGGTCGAGGGGCTGACGCTGTGGCGCTTCGAGCGCACCGACGGCGCCCCGGCCGAATATCTGCTGTCCGACGCCTTTCCGGATGGTCTGGTGATCCGATCCTCCGCCTTCCCCGACGGCGCGGCCTTTCGTAACGGCGAGTTCGTGATAGGTCCCGCCCCCTGGGAACGGGCGCAGGTCAAGAGCGGCGAGTTCGGCCCCGAACGGCGCACCGCCCTTTCGGTCCACCCGCTCGACGGCCCCGACAAATGGATAGAACTGACGGCCGACCCGGCCCGCTGGCGCGCCGCGGCGATATCGCTCGGTTACGGCATCGCCGCCTCGGGCGACTGCAAGGGGCAGTGCCCGCCGGTGACGGTGACGGTGACGCAGGAGGAGCGGGAACGGTCGTTCACCACCCGTGACGGGGTATGGCAGCAGGCCGAACTGAAAGGGTTCGCCGCCGACCGGCCGCTTACGATACGCGTCGTCGCCGATAAGGCGGGCAAGCGCCATTTCTACTGCGATCTGATATTCCGTGCCGCCGGGGAGGTGACGCCATGAGCCGGTCGCTCCTCTGGCGCATACTCATGGCGCTGACGCCGCTTATGCTCGCCGGGTTCTATTTCTTCCTGCTCGTCTATCAGGCCGAACGGGTCGCCATCACCGATGACGCCCGGTTCTACATGGATGCGGCGAAAAGTTACGGCGACTACCTCGAAACGGGGTGGAAGGGGTTCAAGTACTTCGACAAGGGGTTCATCGACCGCTACTGGCACAATAACCACGAACATCCCTCGTTCGCGAAATTGCTCATGGCGGGCGGCTATCTTATCCACAAGAAATCCGGCATCCTGCGCGAGACGGTCGCCTACCGCGTTGGCATCAGCGCGCTTGCCGCCGTGCTCCTGCTGTTCCTCTTCAGTTTCGTCCGCCGCGCCGTGTCGTTCCGGGCCGCCGTGTTCGCGTCGTTATTCTTCATCTTCCTGCCGCGCACCTTTTTCCATGCCCGCGTCGCCACGCTCGACTTCACCGTCGGGGCGACCTGCTTCATATTCGTCTACTGTTACTGGCGCGGGCTCACCTCGCGGTTCTGGGCGTGGATGACCGGGATCGCCTTCGGCTTCGCGCTCGCCTCGAAACTCAACGCGCCGTTCATGGTCCTGCCGGTGCTCCTCCATTACTGCGTCGTGAAGTGGGACGATCTCAAACGGCGGCCGGTCCGTACGATATTCGCGCCGCAGTTCGTGTCGATGCTCCTGCTGTCGCTGCCGATGTTCTTCGCGCTCTGGCCGTGGCTGTGGCACGATACCGTCCAGCGATTCAAGGAGTATGTCCTGTTCCATGTCAACCACTATGGCATCAGCATGTACTACCTCGGCGAGATATACTCGACCCCGCGGCCGCCGTGGTCGGCGCCCTTCGTGATGATGCTCGTCACCACGCCGCTTCTCACGGTGCTGTGCGCCGCGATCGGGTTCCTGCTGTACCGGTGGCGCGACGACCGCGACCGCTTCCGGCCGATGCTTCTCGTGTCGCTGTCGGCCTTTGTCGCGATCGGGACGGTGATGTTCCTGCCGGCGCCGTTCTACAGCGGCGTGAAACTGTTCCAACCCTTCTTCCCGTTCCTCGCGGCCGCCGCGGGCGTCGGGCTCTGGCGGGCGCTCGACCGCGCGACGATACTGCCGGAGCGGTGGCGGTTCGCCCCGTTCGGCATCGTGTTCCTGCCGGCCATTCTCTCGATGGTGGACCTTAAGCACGATCATCTCTCGTACTACAGCGAACTCATCGGTGGCACCAAGGGAGCGGCGCAGTACAAGTTCGAAACGCACTACTACGACCTGTTCTACTACGACCTCGCCGAGTATTTCAATCGCGAACTGAAGACCTTCTCACCCGTCGCGTTCGACCCGAACGGCAAGGAATATCCCTTCACCTCCGGCTACCTCAAACGGGCGAAACTGCTGACGCCGAAATTCTACTACTCCGACAACCGGGATACGGCCGCCTACTATGTGCTGACCCACGAGTACCGCTGGCGCGAGTACCCCGATCTTTTGCGCAAGGTCAAACGGCGTACGCCGGTCTATATCCTCGAACGGCAGGGAGTGCCGCTCCTCACCGTGTACCGGAAAGAGGAGCCGCCGCGCCCCGACCCCGACTGAATCACACCGCGTAGCGTCCCAGAAAGTCCGTTTTGTCCTCGGCCCGCGCGATGAGCCGCGCCACGCCGTTCTCGCAGAGTACTTCGGCGGGTCGCAGACGACCGTTGTAAGGGAACGCCATGGCTGCGCAGTAGGCGCCGGCATCGTGAAAGAGGACGATATCGCCTTCGGTGACGGCAGGGAAGGGGATGTCGGTGGCGAAGATGTCGGTGTTCTCGCAGATGCGGCCGCAGAGCGTCGCCACGCCGGCCGGGGTATCTTTCCCGACGACCGTGACGCGGTGGCGCGCCCCGTAGAGCGCCGGTCGGAGGAGGGTATTCATGCCGGCGTCGAGTCCGACGAACCGGTGGATCCCCTCCTTGATCCCTGTGACACGGGTCAGCAGGTACCCGGCGTCGCCGACGATATAGCGGCCCGGTTCGATGCGGAGCCGCGGCGGGGTGACGCCGTGCTGTGCGGCGCAGAGCGCGAGCGTTCCCGCCACCGCTTTGGCCGTCGCATCGAGGTCGAGCGGCGTCTCGTCGTCGGTATAGGGGATGCCGAAGCCGCCGCCGATGTCGAGATATTCCGGCAGTATGCCGAGCGGCCGGAAGATGCCGGCGGCGTTATGGCAGATGATGGCGGTCATCCGTGCGAAGAAGAGCGGGTCGCGGTTGTTCGATCCGGCCATGAGGTGGATACCGAATCGGGTGAACCCCCGATCGGCCGCGAGCCGGTAGGCGGCCGGTACGCTTTCGAGCGGTATGCCGAACTTCGCACCGGGACCGCCAGTGATGATGCCGGGATGAGAGCCGCCCCCTTCGCCCGGGTTGACCCGGAACGAGAGGATGCCGTCGAACCCGGCGGGCAGTTTGTCGAGCGCCGTGATATCGTCGAGATTGATCGCGCCGCACCGTGCGGCGGCGGCAAGGTCGTCGCGTGACTCGTAGTTGCCGGTGTACATGATATTCTCGCGCGGTATGCCGGCCCGCTCGGCGAGCGTCACTTCGAGCGGCGCGGCGCAGTCGGCGCCGAGCCCGCGCGCCGCGATGAGCCGTAAAAGATGCGGGTTGCCGTTCGCCTTGACCGCGTAAAAGCTGTCGGTCGCCGGATAGTGCGCGTTGAAGGCGCCCTGCAGGGCGCGGCAATTCCTTTCGATGCGTTCCGCGTCATACAGATAGAGCGGCGTGCCGAAACGCGCCGCGAGTTCATGCAGATCGCAACCGCCGATGCCCTTCATGCGGAGCCTCCGTCGAAGAATTCGTGGTGAAGCAGGCCGACCGCCGACTCGAGATCTTTCTCGGCGATGACGATCGATATGTTGACCTCGCTCGCTCCCACGCTCACCATGCCGACATTGATGGCGCGGAGCGTGTTGAAGAAACGGGCGCCGATCCCGGCCGTTTCGCGCATCCCGTCGCCGATGAGCGACACGATGGCGCGTCCCTGTTCGACCGATACTTCGCCGAGCCGCGCGAGATCGGCCGTTATCGCGTCGAGGTGCGCGGTATCGTCGATGGTGACCGATATGCTCACCTCGGAGGTGGTGACGAGATCCACCGGCGTGCGGTGGCCGCGGAACACATCGAAAACGGCGGCGAGGAACCCGTAGGCGCCGAGCATCCGGTTGCTGCGGATGTGGAGCACCGTGATGCCGCGCTGAAAGGCGATCGCCTTGAGACGCCGGTCGTTGCCGTTCTGCGCGACGACCCGCGTGCCGGGGCGGTCGGGAGCGAAGGTGTTGCGGATGACGACCGGGATGCCCTTTCGGACCGCCGGGAATATCGTGAGCGGGTGAAGGACCTTCGCCCCGAAGAAGGCCAGTTCGGCCGCTTCGTCGTAGGTGAGCCGCGGCACGGTGCGCGCCGCCGGGATGATGCGCGGGTCGCAGGTCATGATGCCGTCCACATCGGTCCATATCTGGCATTCATCGGCCCCGGCGGCCGCCGCGAGAAGCGCCGCCGAATAGTCCGATCCGCCCCGTCCGAGCGTGGTGGTCACCCCCTGCGGCGTCGCGCCGATGTAGCCGCCGGTCACTACGGCGCGGTACCGCGCGAGCAGCGGCAGAAGTTTGCCTCGTACCGCCGCCTCAATGCCTGCCGTGTCGGGTTGGGCCGCGCCGAACGAGGCGTCGGTGACGAGCACCTCTCGGGCGTCGAGGTGCGCCGCGTCGAGCCCCCGCGCCGTGAAATGGTCGGCGATGATGCGCGACGAGAGCGTCTCGCCCGTTGCGAGGATGGTGTCGGCGGCGCGCGGGGTGATGTCGCCCAGCGCCGTAAGGGCCGGGATGAGGCCGCGGATGCGGTCGATGGTATCGGCCGTGAAACAGGCGGTCGCGGCGGGAAGGCCCAGATCGGCGATCATCGCGCGGTGCCGCTCTTCGACCCTGTCGAGTTCCGCGAGGGCGCCCGCCGTGTCGCCGCGGCGCATCAGTTCGATGGTGCGGGTAAGGGCGTTGGTGACACCCGAGAAGGCCGACACGACGGCCAGCGCGCCCGGTCCGGCGTCCCGCACGATCCTTTCGACCTGCCTGACGGCGTCGGCCGTGCCGACCGAGGTGCCGCCGAATTTGAGGATCCTCATGCTACTCTCCCTCGTCGGAAGTTCACAAAACCGAAGAGGCCTGAGTGGGTGAAAGAGTCAGGAAAAGCGGTCGCGCTCTTCAGAAGCCCTCCACGATCACTCGTGACAGCCGCGGGGATTCGACCCCGTCGTCCAACGCCCGCGCCGACGATCCGCCGCGTCGTTTCGGCGCCGATGCCCCCGTTCCGGCATCATCGGGGACCGCCCCTCCGCCGGAACGCCTGCTCGGCGCTCCTCTTCCAGAACGAGGGTACCATAACAGGGAAGATACCGCTGTCAATGATTTTTTTTCTGACGCCGGGCCGATTGACTTTTGCCGTTTTTCCCTATATAACGCATTGTTGTCTCAAGAAAAAAAAAGGAGGAGTACGATGAAAAGGACCGGTATGACCGCTCTTCTGTCCGTGTGCCTGTTTCTTGCCGTCTCGTGCGGCGACGACGGCACGAAGACCATTCCCGACAACGCGCAGGTGCCCGACGAGAGCGCCGTCACCGATGATACGACCGTTGACGATCAGTCCGATCAGTCCGATCCGACCGATCAGACCGATCAGTCGGTCACCGACGACACCGTGACCGACGACACGGTCACCGACGATACCGTCACCGACGACACGGTGGTCGACAACGAAACGCCCGACGAGGATACCGCTCCCGCCTACAACTTCAACGGCAAGTGGGCGATGCTCAACTTCACCACCTCGAATGTCACGACGACCGTTCCGATCATCGGCGAAACGAAGAGCGTTTCCACGACCTCCTCCTACGCGCTGGTCGGTCTGACCGACAACGGCGACGGCACCGTGAGCGCGGTCGCTACCCCCTGCGAGACGCTCATAGACAGTGGTTCGAACCTTCTGTCCGTCACCATCAGCGACAACTATATCTCCCACCTCAAGCCGATGATCTGGGACTTCACGACTATACTTGACCGTAGCGGCGTCGGCTTTGATGTCACCGCGACCGACATCCTGATGCTCAACGGAGTTAAGGATCTCGCCGATCCGCTCAACGATCCGCTCCCGACCGACAAGAACGATACGCACATCTACGATCAGGACGAGGACGGCAAACCGGGTATGACGGTCAATTGCAAAGGGTCCATCATCGGCGGCGACGGCTGGATGGCGACCATTCAGCGTACCGTCAACGACATGGTCGGCGAGACCCAGAACGATACCCTCATCGAGGGGGCTCTTATCTGGGAGAGTGAGCAGATCGTGCTCGAAGCGAGCAGCAATACTCTTATGAATGAGAAGACGGTGGAGCCCGATTACGCCAACAGTTGGTTCAAGATGGTCCGCCTCGTCGATCAGAACTGGACCTGCTCCGAGATAAAGGCGAACAAGGATACGCTGTTCCCACAGTAGGCGTGCTTCAGGAAGATATCCCGGACAGTTTTTCCGCTATCCGTTCGGCGGCGTGGCCGTCGCCGTAGGGGTTGGTGGCCTTGGCGAAGGAGGCGTAGTAGGCGGGGTCGGTGAGGAGCCGTTTGGCCGCCGCGACGATATCGCTCTGTTCGGTCCCGGCAAGTATAAGCGTCCCCGCGTCGACCCCTTCGGTCCGTTCGGTTTCGCGCCGCATCACGACCACGGGGATGCCGAAGGCGGGCGCCTCCTCCTGAATGCCGCCCGAATCGGTGAGGACCAGTTCGGAGGAGGCCATCTCGGTGATGAAGGCGATATAGTCGAGCGGTTCGACGAGTTTGACATTCGCGATGCCGGTCAGTAGCGCGCCGGTCGTCTTGCGGACATTCGGGTTCGGGTGGACCGGGTAGAGGAACGCGCGGTCGGGGAAAAGGCGCGCCAGTTCGGCTATCGCCCTGCAGATGTGTTCCATCGGTCCGCCGAAATTCTCGCGCCGGTGGGCGGTGATGAGTACCTGTTTCTTCTTTTTGGTCTGTATCTTCGCCGCGACGAACTTCACGGTGTCGATGACGGTATTGCCGGTGACGAAGATGTTAGCCGGGGCGATCCCCTCGCGCAGGAGGTTGTCGCGATTCTGCGTCGTCGGGGCGAAGTGGTACGAGGCGATGCGGTCGGTGAGCACCCGGTTCATCTCCTCGGGGAAGGGAGAGTAGCGGTCGTTGCTGCGCAGTCCTGCCTCGACATGGGCGACCGGTATCTTTTTGTAGAAGGCGGCGAGCGACGAGGCGAGAGTGGTCGAGGTGTCGCCGTGGACGACGACGAGGTCGGGCTTCACCGTATCGAGCGTCGCGTCGAGCCGCGTCAGGATGGAACTGGTGATATGAGCGATGGATTGGTTCTCTTTCATGATATCGAGGTCGGTGTCGGGGTGGACGGCGAAGAAGTCGAACAGCGGCCGGCAGAGATCGCGGTGTTGGCCGGTATAGAGAAAATGGGTGTCGATGCCGCGCTTTTTGAGTTCGCGGATGACCGGCACGATCTTGATGAATTCGGGTCGGGTGCCGACCGATACGAGGACCTTCATAACGACCTCCTATAGCATGCTTTTTCGGCTCGGCTCTTTGAGCAGGTATTCGGGCCGTACGGTGAACATCGAGCGGAATATGCTCTGCCGGACGCGGCGATGCCGTTTGTGCGCCGCGGCGATGAGTTCCTTCACATAGGCGCGCTGGTTCTCTTCGCCGTAGGGACAGCCAGCGGGGAAGGTCTCGATCTTGCGGCGCTTCGCCTCGGCCGCTATCATCTTTTCGTCGATGTACAACATCGGCCGGATGACGCGGAATTCGCCGCCGAAGAAGGGGTTGTTGGGCTTCATCGTCTCGATGCAGGAACCGTAGAGGATGTTGAGGAACAGCGTCTGCATGAAGTCGTCACGGTGGTGGCCGAAGGCGATGACATTGGCGCCGATCTTCTTGGCGTACTTGAATATCGCGATGCGACGGTTACGCGAGCAGAGGTAGCAGGGTTTCTTTTTTTCCCGTTTGAAGGTGTCGAGCATCGGTTCATCAACGGTGTGGAACGGAACGCCAAGCGATCCGGCATAATTTTTCAGGTAGGCTCGTTTATCGTCGTCTCCCTCAAAGCCCAGATGGACGAATATCGCCGAGAGTTTGAAGTCGTTGGTGGTCTCTATCTTCTTGCGGGCGAGCAGCGCCAGTAGCAGCGACGAATCCTTGCCGCCCGACAGCCCCACCATGATATGGTCGCCGGGGTGTATCATGTCGTAGTCCATGATGGCGGTCTCGACCCGCTTGTGGAGGTTGAGGAACGCCTTCCCCTCAAGGTTGGGTCGTTCTTTCTTTTTCTGTACGGTATCCATGCGACCCCGTGTATTACGCCACACTTATACCGGAGCGGCGATGATTTGTAAAGGAGAGGTAAAAATTGCAAAAGGTCCATCGTGGTGCCATACTGCCGCGAAAGGAGGAACAGATGGCGAAACCGGTCATACCCGTCACCGCCGCGATCATCGTCCGGCGCGGGAAGGTATTCATCGCGCGCCGCGCCGACAAGGGCGATACCCGCGGCAAATGGGAATTCCCCGGCGGCAAGATAGAGCCGGGGGAAACGCCCGAAGAATGTCTTGCCCGTGAACTGAACGAGGAGTTCGGCGTCCGTGCGACGGTGGGGGACCTGTTCATCGAACACGAGCACGATTACGGCGCGCGGGTGGTCCGGCTGATGGTGTTCCGTGTCACGAAGGTAACGGGTCGTTTCGTGCCGACCGAACACAGCGCCATGGCGTGGGTGTGTCCCGCCGAACTGTCCTCCTATGATCTCGCGCCGGCCGATATCCCGGTGGCCGAGCGTTTTGCCGCCGTCCCGCGAAAAAATTGACAACCCCCAGTCGGGCCATAGAATGCGCCCGTTATCAGTGCCGGAGTGGTGAAATTGGCAGACGCGCCGGACTCAAAATCCGGTGGTGGTGACACCGTGTCGGTTCAAGTCCGACCTCCGGCACCAGTCTTTTCTAACAGCGACCGATAGGGGGTGCGGCGATGTCGATCGTGGCCGTTATCATGGCGGGCGGGAGCGGCAAGCGGTTCTGGCCGCTTTCGCGCGAGGACAAGGCGAAACAGTCGCTCGCCCTTTTTTCCGAACGGACCCTGCTCGGCGAGACGATAACGCGCCTCTTGCCGCTGACCGATAAGATCCTCGTCGTTTCTTCCGCCAAACAGCGTCGCCACATCGAAGCAGATATCGCCGCCTTTCCTGGTGTCCGCGCCATCTTCGAGCCGGTCGGCCGGAACACGGCGCCCTGCATCGCGCTTGCGCTTCGGGCGATAGGGGAGTTCTGGGGTGGCGACGATCGGGTGGCGGTGCTGCCCGCCGATCACCACATCGCCGACCCCGAAGAGTTCCGCGCAACGATGGCGCGGTGCCTTGCTGTGCTTGAAAAACACGATGGCATTGGCACCATCGGGATGCGCCCGACCTATCCCGAGACCGGGTATGGCTATATCCACATCGGCGCGTCGTTGGCTGACGGGGTGTTCGCGGTCGAGCGGTTCGAAGAGAAGCCGAAGCGCGAACGGGCCGAGGAATTCGTTAAAAGTGGCAGGTATCTTTGGAACGGCGGCATATTCCTGTTCCGTGCCGCGACCATGCGGCGCGAACTCGAGACGCAGGTCCCCGACATCATGGCGGCGGTCGAAGCGCTTCCTGATCCGACCACGGTCACCAAGGAACAGTACGGCGCCATCCGCTCCATATCGATAGACTACGCGGTTATGGAAAAGACCGCCCTGCCGATCTGTTGCGCTCTCGGTGATTTCGGCTGGAGCGATGTCGGCGGCTGGGCGAGTTACCGCGATCTGTTGCCGAAGGATGAGCACGGGAACGCGGTTCGCGGCCCGGTGCATCTCATCGACTGCCGCGACAATCTGGTGGTCAACCTGACCGCCCGGCCGATATTCCTGCTGAAAAAGCAGGGGCAACTCGTGGTGGCGGTGGACGATGCCCTGCTCTGCGCCGATCTCGCCGACCATCAGGAGGTGCGGCGGGTGACCGAATATCTCGAAAAGCACGGGCTCGCCGCGCTGTTATGATATGAGCCCCGCAAGAAAACGGGCGGTCGCGGTCGCCGCGGTATTTTTCTTTTCGCTCGTTGCTTACGGGGCCATCGCGTGGTGGACCTATCGGTTCCCCATCATCAGTTACGACGAGGCGGCCTATTCGGCGACGGCACGGCGTCTCGCGACGGAGGGCGGTTGGCTACGGCTCTACGGGAGCGGCGACCTCTTCTTCTTCCCTCCGCTCTTCAACTATCTTTCCGGTGGCATCATCCTGCTCGGTGTCGAGCGGCTTGCGGCGGTGCGCCTCATCGCGGTCCTTGCGGGCGCCGGGGTGAACGCCCTGTTCTTCGTGCTTATGCGGCGGCATGTCGGCGACCGCGCGGCGTGGATCGCGGTCCTCTGGGCCTTTTTCATGCCCATCAAGGCATCCTACTCGGCGGTGGGGCAGGTGGAGCTGCCGATGCTGTGCGCGGTGCTCGCCGCCTGCTATGTCGCCTTTTCCGATGCCGAGGAACGATGGCGCGCCGCCGGCACCGCCATTCTCCTTGCGGCGGGCGTCTGGATAAAGGAGACCGCGATCGGGTTCATCCCGCTGTTCCTTGTCGTGTGGTCCCTGCGGGGCGAACGGCGGCTGGCCCTTCGCGCGGGGCTTTTGTTCTTCCTCCTGCTTTCCCCGCTCTTCGCGCAGAGTTTCTTCCCGCATGAGTATGACCTTTTCTACGAGGTGACCACCCCCTTCATCCGTTTTTCCGGTTTTCAGCCCGACATGATGCTCATGAATCTTCTTCGCCAGTTCGCCATCGATCCCGCCCGCCTTTTCGGTTTCGGTTGGGCGATCGCCGCGGCCTTTGCCGTCCTGACGGTATATTCGTTCGCGGGTCTGACAAAAAAAAGCGTTTCAGATGATCCATTCCTTACTTTCTCGGTCCTCGGGGTGATCCTGTGGGGCGCCTTTTTCCTCTATTTCCCGCGTAAGTTCGATTACTATCTCATCCCGCTGTCGATGCTCCTGCTGGTCCCCATCGCCTGCTTTCTCGCGAAACGGGCGATCCTCGCAAAGGTGGCTACCGGCGCGATGATGGCGCTCTCGCTCTGGGCGCTCTGGGGCTTCGTTTCCTTCCGTGACGAGACCGCCGCGCTGCGGGACATCCTTGCCCGGGCCGCCGACGAAACGCCGGGGGCGCGCGTCGCCATGACCCTACCGCGATCGGGGGAATATATCGTGGAGCGGGACGGGATGCCACTCACCATCGTCGAGTTGCAACGGTATTCCTGCATGGGGACGGCGCAGGGCTGTTTCCGCGGGAGCGACTATTTCGTCGAACATGTCGACTGGCTCAAGATACTTTTCTGCAGCGCGTGGCCGCTCACCGACGAGCGGTGCGAGGAAGAAACCTTTCTGCGCGTCCTCGGGGCGCTGGATCTGGTCGATGAGCGACGCGGCCTTCGTCTTTACCGGATAGGGCCGCGCGCCTACGAGTTCCGTTAACAACCACCGGAGGTGCTACCGATATGCGCCGTGAACTGACAGCATTTTTTATCTTCTCGATGGCGATACTCGCAGTGGAACTTTCCTTCACCAAGGTGTTCTCGGTCATCCTCTGGTATCATTTCGGTTTTCTCATCATCAGCACCGCGATGCTCGGCTTCGCGGTCGCGGGTGTTTATCTTGCCGTTCGTGGTGATGAACTCCGCGCTGCCCCTGCATCGCTCATGACCCTCGCGGGGGGCGCGACCTGGTGCGCCTACGCGCTCATGACCCGCGTCGCGGCGGTGAGCGAGGCGTTATTCCCGTCACGCATGCTGAGCAGTGTCAAGATAGTGGAGATGGCGGTCATCGTCATACTGCTGTTCCTGCCGTTTTTCTTCCTCGGGCTTACGGTCGCCCGCGTTATCGCGGTGCGGCGGCGCGACGCCGGTCTTTATTATGGCGCAAATCTGGCCGGTTCGGCCGCCGGCGCGCTACTTTTCCTGTTCCTTTTCGACCATTTCCCGGGGGATATCGCGGTGCCGCTGACCGTGTTGCTGATGTTTGCCGCCGGACTCGTTATCGCCGACCGCCCGCGAGAACGCGCCATGGCCGTCGTGAGCGCCGCCCTGACGCTTCCGTTCCTTTTCATCCCGGGAGCATTCCCGCTCGACCCGCCACGCGACAAGATGCTCGGGTTCGTGAAGGATCCGGTCGCCGCCGTTTCTTATACCGGGTGGAGTTCTCTTTCCAAGGTCGATTTCGTACGGGACCCCGATGAGCATCTCGCCCCCGGCTGTGGTCTCTGGGGCATATCGGAACGATTCATGGCCGAGGGGCGTCCGTGGCCCGCGCGGACAGGTATCGTCATCGATTCGTGGGCGTACACCTCGATGGTGCATTATCCGCAGGACCTCTCCTTTTACGACTACATGCCGACCACCTTCGCCTTTGCGCTCCGACCCTACGATTCGTCGTTGCATATCGGCGCGGGCGGCGGCATCGACCTGCTCGCGGCCCGCCACTACGGGGTGCGGTCGGTGCAGGGGGTCGAGATAAACCCGGTCATCGTGCGCACGGTCGCGGAGAAGTTCGGCGACCGGTCGGGCGGTATCTACGGCGGCGGCATGCCCGGGGTGGAGGTGTTCGTCGACGAGGGCCGTCACTTCGTCGAACGGGCGGACCGTTCATGGGATCTCATCCAACTTTCGGGAGTGGACACCTATTCCTCGACGCAGGCGGGTGCCTTCGCTCTCTCGGAGAACAATCTCTACACCGTCGAGGCGTTCCTCTCCTACTACCGGAAATTGAATGAGGGGGGGATGCTCACGATGACCCGCTGGTTCGCGCCGGACGAGGAACTGAACCTTCGCTACGAACTGCGCCTGCTCAATATCGCGCGCGAGGCGTTGCTCCGGCTCGGTGTCGGCGTGGAGGGGAATATCTTCTATTTCGTGTCGCAGAACTACACCTTACTCACCATAAAAAAGGGGAAGTTCTCGGAAGACGAGGTCGCGCGCGGTGCGGCGTTCATAGAGAAGAACCGCTTCATCCCGATCATCGTGCCGGGCCGGTCGTTCGGATGGAGCCGAAAGTTCGAGGATTTCCTGTATGCCCCGCCCGATGCTTTCGACCGTATGGTCGCCGAGTACCCCTACAATGTCGAGCCGCCTACCGACGATAAGCCGTTCTATTTCGAGATACGCCGGTTCTCGACGCTCCTTTCGGGCATGCTCAATCCGGTAGCGCCCTTCAACGAACTTTCGGGGCAGACCATCCTGCTCGCGGTGCTTGCCGAACTCGCGCTACTCGGCATCCTGCTTATACTCCTGCCGTTGCGTTGGCTCGCCCGGCGCGGCGCGATAAGCCCCGCACCTTCCGATATCGCCTATTTCTCGTTCATCGGTCTCGCCTTCATGCTGATAGAGATCGCGCTCTCGCAGAAACTGGTGCTCTATCTGGGGCATCCGGTCTACGCGCTCTCGGTGGTCATCTTCTCGATGCTTCTTTTTTCCGGTATCGGCAGCGTCGTGTGTCAGCGTCTTTCGGCTGTGCGACGACGATCGGTGTTGCTGTTTCTTCCGGTGGTGATCGCGATCGTGCTTTTTTCGCTTCCCTTCGTCACGGAGGCGACCCTTCGCAGCGGCTTTCCGGTGCGTTTTTTTATAGCGGTGCTGGCGGGGGGACTCCCCGCCTTCTTCATGGGCTTCCCGTTCCCCGCCGGGATATTGCGGTCCGGGGAGCGCGAAGTGCCGGTGTTCTGGGGCGTGAACGGATTCTTCTCGGTCGTCGCTTCGGTGGTCGCGGTACAGGTAAGCATCAACCTCGGATTCACTGCGGTGTTCGTGTTGGCTCTGCTGGCGTATCTGGCGGCATCGGCGCTCTATCTGCGCCGGCGCGAGGGGTGATCGCTAGTATTCCTCTTCGTCTTCCTGTATCTTTTTCAGCAGTTTCCGCGCCTTGATATGATATTTGTCGTTGGCGGGCACCGTCTTCATGACCTTGCGGAGTATCCGCTTCGCCTCTTTTTTATCGGCTTCGGCGAGCGATACCGCTTCCATATAGAGTTTCTTCGCCTCTTCGGTCTTTCCCTCCGCGTCCTCGCCGAACTCGTCGTCGCCGACGCTTTCCTCTTCGGCCTCTTCTTTCTTTATTTTGGAGAGTTTTTTCGTGCCGATGTTCTTCTCGCTGTAGTATATCTCATCCTCTATCATCGCCCGTTCGGGATCCCCGGCTCTCAGGAATTTTATATAGCGTTTGAAATATGAGCGGGCCGTGGTGTGGCGTCCCCGTTCCTTGAAGATGTATCCCAGTTGTTTCAGCGGTTCGTGGTCGTCGGGGAACACCTTGAGCGATTGGCGGTAATACTCGGCCGCCTGATCGAGTTTGCCCTTGTCGTAGTAGATGCGACCGAGGAAACGAAGCGCCGTCTTGTTGCCTGCCTTGAGCGCTTTGGTGAAATATTTCAGCGCCTCGTCGGTCTTCTCGAGATTGAGGTAGCACTCGGCGATCTCGAGGAGCGCCTCCTTTTCGAGTTCGGGGTTGTTCCGTATCTTCCGGAAGTTCCGGAGCGCCTCGGGGTAGTTGTCGAGGTTCTTGAGGAGTATCCCCTTGAGGAGGTAGACCTGTTGGCTCGTCGCGTCTATGCGCGCCGCCTCTTCCAGTTTCTCGACCGCCGTCTTGAAGTCTCCTTTTTTGAGGAGTATCTTGGAGAACAGGACATAACTCTCGAAACTGTTTATGTCGAGCAGAAGCGCCGTTTCGATGACCGATATCGCCGGGTTCATCTCTTCCCGGTGGAAGAGGATGTCGGCTTTTTTATAGAAGAAGTAGGCGTTCTTCGCGTCTATCGCGATGGCCCGTTCGATGAGTTTGATCGCATTGTCGAGATCGCCGGTCTGCATGAGCGCTTCGGCGCGCAGTTGGAACGCCTGCGCGTGGACCTTTTGATTGCCCTCGACCGGTTCAAGGAGGGGGAGCATGTCGCGGTATTTCTTCTCCTTTTCAAGGGACCTGGCGAGCGCCACGCGATATTCGGGATCGTCGGGCGATATATTGACCGCCTTCGCGAAATATTCCGATGCCTGGGGAAAATTCTGGCGGTCGTACAGGAAGCGCCCGTAGAACAGGAACACGCGGGGATCCTCGGAACGATTGAGGTCCAACGACTTGCGGAACGACTCTTCGGCCTTTTTATAGTTGCCGTCCCGGTGGTTCAGTATACCTTGTATGAGATAGTAACTGTGCGATTCACGGTTGAGTTCCCCGATGCTCGCAAGCAGTTTGCGTATCTCGTCATACATGTTCATCTCAAGGTAAAGAAATACGCGGCCGAGATAAGCGTCGACGAGCGACGGGTCGGTGGTGATGGCCCGCTCGTAGAGTTGCATGGCCTTTTCCCGTTCCCCCTGCTGGTGGAAGAGGTTGGCGAGCCGGAGCAACTGGTTCGCGTCGTTGAGGTTCGTGATGTCTATCTTGGCGATCTCGAGGAACGCGTCGTTGTATCTCTTCAGTCGGACGAAGACCTCGGCCTTGCCGATGATGGCGGGGACATACCGGTTGTCCACGGCGAGCGCTTTTTCGTAATATTCGAGCGCGGCGGACGACTGTTTGGTCTCCTGATAGATCTTGGCGAGATCGGTAAGGTATCTGATGTTCTCCTTGTCGAGCGCGACGACCCGCAGATAACTCTCTATCGCCTCGGCGGTCGCGCCGTTCCGGTAATGCATGTCGCCCAGCAGGGCGTAGTAGACCGCTTTTTCGGTCTCGTCGGCCTGTGACAGGACATTGGCGTCGATGGAGGCGAGGAATGCTATCGCGTCGCCGATGTTCTTTTTCTCGTAGGCGAGCGCCTCCGCCTTCTTCAGATAGGCTTTGATATAGTAGGGGCTCGCCGATATGATGCGGTTAAGGAACGCGACGGCGCCGTCCACATCGCCCTGCATCATCTTGAGTTCCGCGATGGCGAAAGCCAGTTTGTTGCTTTTCGTCTGTGAGGCGATATAGCCGGAACTGAAGAGCGATTCGGCATTCTGGAGGTCCTTGCGCGCCTTCGCGATGAGCCCGAGCAGGAAGAAAAGTTCCGGGTCGTTCTTGTCGGGGATCGACTCTATCAGTTCGGTCGCCCGCGCATGGTCCTGCTGCGCCGTGAGAACGAAGGCGAGCGCCTTGGCGAGGTCGGGATCCTGCGGGTGCTGGCGGCGTAGCGCCTCGATGCGCTCGGCGACCGATTCGAACGGCTCGGTCCTCTTGTCGTATGAGAACAGGAGATTCGCCTTCACCTGCGCGTCCAGTGAAACGGCCGCGAGGGACGGGTTCTCGGCGCGCAGGTACTGTTTGAGGATGCCGAGGCTTTTCAGGTACCCCTGCCGGGTGTCCTGTTCCAGCGATCCGCGCACATCGGAGATCGTGCCGGCCGACTCGGTGATGGTCTCGCTGATCCTTTCCAGTATATCCGCCTTCGGTCTGCGGTTCTTGTACCACCACGCCGCAGAGATCGCGGCGGCCGAAACGACGACCAGCACGAGCATCAGTTTGAGCAGGAGCACCATGAGACCGCGTTTCTTCTTTTTCTTTTTCTTTGATGGCCGGACATCCTCGGTGCCGGGCGAGGTGCCGTCGAGCAGGCTCGGACCACCCGTGTCGGGGATGACGGTATGCTCGATGTCGCGCCGTTGCATGGTCTCGTCGTCGAAGGTGGCGATGGAATCGTTGAACAGGTGGACCGGCGCGCTGCTTGGCGCGGCCTGCCGGGAGGCGACGCTTTCGACGAGCGAGAGTTTCGCTTTCCGGCCGTCCTCGTCGAAATTGATGAGTCCCGGTTCGTTGGTCTTGAGCGAGGCGGTGATGGTCTGTCCTCCACCGCCGGCGCCGCCGCTGTCGCGGATAGGTTCCCAGCGGACACCGTCATAACTCACGAAATCATTCTTGTTTATCTCCTTGCGCAGTAGCATGCCGGAAAGTTGCTCCGCGGGGAAGGGGCCGATCGTTTCGTTGGTCTGTCGGCGGCGGATGTATATCTTCTTTTCGGTCGGTTCGGCGGCGGCGCCCACCGGAAGGTCGCCGGTGTCGGTGGCGTCGCCGAAGGAACTTTTATCCAAAAGCCGCTGTTCGATGTTCTCGGAGGAGAAATCGCTGAAAAGGTCGCCCAGCGCGTCCTTTTTCTCGGCGCTCAGGCCTTCGGGAGCCCGCGCCAGTTTCTCCGCCCCCTTTTTTTCGATGCGTTCGCGAGGCGCGGTGGTCGCTTTTTTCTCCTCCGAGGGAAGAGGCAGGTCGAGCATATTGAAGTTCTGGGTCTTCTCCTCATCGGAAGGGGTGTCGCCGCCCATGTCGTCGAACAGGCTGTCGAGCAGGTCCTTTTCGACGGGCGCCGCGGTCTTCTGGCCCTCGCCGCCGCCCGCTGCGGGTGCCGAAGCGGGGTGCCCGGGTGTCGCCGCGACATAATCTTCGTTGCGTTCTATGAAGGGATCGGTGGCCGGCGGCTCATCAACAGAGGGGATGACCGCCCCTTCGGTCCGCTTGACCGGTCGCTCCTCCCGTTTTTCTGTCGTCATCGACGCGGGTTCTTCCTCGCCGGGAAGCAGGGACGAGTATTTATCGTGAAGCGCATCAAGATCGAACTGTCCCTTCGGCGTGTCGGCGGGCGCCTTAGGTGCGTCGGCGGGCGCTTTCGGTCCGTCGGCGGGTTTGTCGAGGATATCGTTGAAGATGTCGTCCAGCGACTCTTCGGATGCGGTGGGGATGACGCTTGAAGGAGGGGGCGATCCGGCGGTCGCGGCCGACCTCTGCGCCCGGAACTCGGCCCCGCAGACCGAGCATTTGACCAGGAGCCCTTTGGGGCCTATCTTCTGGTCGTCGATGGTGTACTGCCGACTGCACGAGGGGCATGCGATCTTCATGGCGTCTGTCCTTCCTGTCGAGGGTCTATTCTGCTTAGTAGGTTGAAATGTCCTCTGCCGTAGCGTTGGGTCTCCGTGGAAAAGGGGTGCCGGTTACTCTGCCCGGCGGAAAGCGCGCGGCGCAGGTATTCGGAGCCCTTGGCCCGGATGGTGTCGTCCTCGGCGAGCCTGACGGTGTCGAGCGTGGTCGCCTCCTTGAGCAGGCCCCGGATGCTTTCAACGGTCCCGTCAAGGGATGAGGCGAGATGGTCGAGGGTTACGGTGAGCGGGAAAAAGTCGTCGGGTCCCCCCTGCTGCTGTGCGTAGGGCAGGAGTGTCTTGAGGAGCCGGAGGTACAGCGGGTTATCGGGCGCGAGCGGTCCGGTCGGCTCGTAGAGGCGCGCCGCGGTCCGTCGTATCGCGGTCAGCGCCGCGGCCGGGTCACCGGCAAGAAAGGCCGACGCTTCGACCTCGTTCATCATCATGATGACCGTTTCCTCCGCGGCGTACGCGGTGTAGGGGGCCGGTTTTTTGAGCAGCACGCCCTCGTCCCCGAAGAAGTCCCCGTCCGAAAGGTGCCACGAGCGGCCCGGTATCTCGCACGAGACCTTGCCCGAAACGATACGCATGAGAAAAGGGGCTATCTCATGTCGCCGTACGATGACGCTGCCCGAGGAGAATATCTTTTCCATCAGCGACTCCGTTTCCGCGCCGCCATGTCGTGTATCTTCACGGCAAGCAGCGTGCCGAGTTCTCTCTTGGGCATGAGCGGCAGTTCCTCCTGCGCATCGGCGGTGATGAGGGTCACCCGGTTGGTCTGGCTGCCCAGCGGGTCGAGCTCCATCGAGACGAGATTGGCGACGATGAGATCGAGTTTCTTCCGTTCCCGTTTGCCCCGGGCGTTCTTTATCAGATCTTCGGTCTCGGCAGCGAACCCGACACGCAGGGCGTCTGGACGCATGAGCGGTATCGTGCCGGTCAGGATATCGGGCGTCGAATGAAGCGTCAGGGAGATATCGCCGCCGGCCTTTTTCTGTTTGGCGACGCTTTTTACCGGCGCGTGGTCGGCGACCGCGGCGCTCATCACGAGTATGTCGCAGAGAGGCACCTGCTCGTTCACGGCCGTCGCCATCTCGGCGGCGCTCGTCACCGTATGGACCGGGTAGGGGCGTGGCGTCGTATCGGCCACGGGGCCGGTCACCAGCGTCACCTCGCCGCCGAGCCGCCACGCGGCGTCGGCGATGGAGCGGCCCATGAGCCCGGAGGAGCCGTTCGAGAGGAAGCGTACCGGGTCGATATATTCCCGCGTGGCGCCTGCCGTGATGAGCCAGCGGAACCGTTCGGGCCGCTTGGGGGTCAGCAGGAACTCGGCCATTTCGAATATGGTCGGCGGTTCGGCGAGCCGGCCTTTTCCTTCGGTGCCGCAGGCCAGTTTGCCTTCGGCGCACTGAACGAAGTGGATGCCCGGCCGCGCGGCGAGCGTCTCGACATTGCGGCGGGTCGCCGGGTGTTCCCACATCGCGGTGTTCATGCAGGGGGCGAAGAGCACCGGCGCGGTCGCCGCGAGGAGCACCGTCGAAACGAGGTCGTCGGCGATGCCGCAGGCCGCCTTGGCGAGCATGTTCGCGGTCGCCGGGGCGACCACCACCAGATCGACCTCCTGCCCGAGCATGATGTGCGGTATCTTAGATGGGTCCGGTGTTTCCCAGAGCCCGAAGAGCGGCGGACGGCCCGACAGCGCCTCCCAGGTCTCGCGTCCGACGAAATGGAGCGAATGTTCGGTGCCGATGACCTGCACCTCCGCTCCCGCCTCGCGGAAGAGACGGAGCAGATGGATCGCCTTGTAGGCCGCTATGGCGCCGGTCACCGCCAGCGTGATGTGCTTTCCCTGCATGCCGCTTCCTCTTTTTGCGGGTGAAGTATAACCAACCCGCCTCCGTTTGGCAATTTTCCCTTCCCTAAAATTTAGAGGGCGGGGTGAACACTTCGTCGTAGAGGTAGAACGCGTCCCAGACATCCTTGGTGACGGCGTTCGAGGTATAGGTCGCTCCGGAGACGGCGTCCACTTCGTAGGGCTTGAAGGCCTCGTACATATCGGAACAGGGGTAGCAGTTCTTGTCATACTTCGGTGAAAGCGTTATGTCCGAGAGGACCATTCCCTTGAACTGATCGAAGAACCACTGCCCCAGCCGGTACCACCACGACTCGCGTTGCGAAACGATGGCGACGGCGATGCTTTTCGCCTCCGGGGAGATCGCGGTGAGGGCCTCGACCGTACCGTCGAACCCGTAGTTGCTGCCGGGGAAGGCATAGCCGACCGTCGTTCCGTCCTTGACCGCGATGAAATAGCCGGCGCCGCTTCCGGTCTTCGCCGTGCAGAACATCTCGCCGTTCGGGAACAGTTGCCGGAGCGCGTTCTCCTCGTTCGTCGTCGGCGTCGCGGGGGTGCAGTCGATCGTCGGTTGATCATCGTCGTTCAGCAGTACCTCGTCGCTGAGGTTGCTTTCGTCCGTTATGTCCTTTTCCCCCGTCTCCTCATCCAGCGCGGCGTTGTCATCCCGCCACTGTGGCGACGGTTCGTCACAGGCGGCGAGCAGAAGCATGGCGATGAGCAGGATGATGGGCATGACCGCGTATCTCACCAGTGGTATTCGAACGACACGACCGGCGACGGCGGTGTCTCGCGCAGTATGCGGAGATCCTCTTCGGTGCGCGGCGCGACGGAGCGGCCGCCCGACAGCGCCGTGACCATGCCGGCCGGGTTCAACTGAAGATTCCAACTGCTCGCTTCCCGTTCCTGTGCCTGCCGCAGGCCACGATCGTAGTAGACATAGTACATGAGCCCGAAGCCGGCGAGCGTACCGAGCGAGGCGGCGACGCCGAGCGTTTCGTACTGTTTTGTTTCCATCGTCGCGAGAAAGGCGATGCCGGTGGTAGTGAGTCCTCCCGCGGCGGTGCCGAGCCCGATGATGAAGGCGTCCATGTTAGAAAAGTCGAGCCCTTTGAGCAGGAAATAGCCGCCGACCGCGCCGCTGATGGTGCCGGCAAGGAAGAGCCCCGGATAGACCCGGGCGTCGTCGGTCTTGGCGGCGAGAGCGATGGAAGGCGGGAAGAAACTGGTGATGGCGCTGAAGGACTGTATGAGCGATGCGTCGCCTTCGGTGTAATGGTCCCACCGGTTGGCGAAATGCCCGAGGAAGAGCCCTCCGGCGCCGCCCGCGAGAAGCATGGCGGGCATGACGCGAATGACCGGCGGGGCGAACGAGTCGAGCCCCATGAATATGGTCAGGGCGAGTTCCAGCATGACGCCATAGCCGAGCGTCGATCCGACACCGAGCATCCGTGCTTCGCCGCCGGTGAGTCCGTAATGGTCCGCATACCACATGCCAAGGGCGTATTCGCCCATGCTGAAGAGCATCGTCGAGGCGAGGAGCAGTCGCGTGTAGGTATCGGGCCGGAGTCCGATATCGTTGCGCCACCCCCCCTCGTCGAATTCCAGTTCCATGCTCCCCGCGATGAGCCAGAAGAGGGAAGCGCCGTCCACCGCGCCGCGGAGCGCCCCTTCGGCCGAGCTGAGCGCCATGCCGCGGGTGATGTCGGCGTTCCGCCCCAGCACATAGCCGAGTGTGAAGGCGGCGCCGCCGGCAAGGAGCGATGTGCCGGGATAGTAGGCCCAATGGGCGTTGTCGCCGCCGAAGATGTAGGGCATCATGAGTCCGTAGCCGGCACTCCAGAGAGTGGTGTAGGCGAGGAACGGGGCGAAGCCGTCCTCCTCGTTCTCGAAGGATGATGGCCGTTTCTGGACCGCGACGGTCACCGGAGCGGTGCTCGATGGAGGCGGAACCGGGACCGGCGCCGGCGTCGGCGTCGGTGGTGCCACGGGGGCGGGCGTCGCCGCGGTCGAACATTTCCGGCGCAGATCGGTCATCTGTTGTTCGGTTATCGCTATGCGCCGGTCGACGATAGAGCCATGCTCCTCGACCGTGAGCGCCAGTTCAAAGCCGCGCGGCGTTTTAAAGAGGAGCGCCTGCCTGAAGCCGGGCAGGTCGGGGAAGAGTCCATAGCGGGTGCGGAGGTTCGGGTCGATCGCCATGATAGCCCCCGCCTCGTCGAAGGGGACCTGTTCCTCGGCGGCGAAAAGCGTCGGGGCTGGCGGTTCGGCGGGGGGGGCAGACTCTGTCACGACCGCTTCGGAGGCGGGCGCGGGTCCGGTCGCCGCCGGGGCATCGGGTCCGGGCAGCTCCTGCGCGCCCAGCAGAAAGGCGGCGCAGAGGGTAACAGGCAACATGCCGTTTCGTAGATGCGTCAGTATCATCACCATCCCCATTATCCGTCCTTCCGGTCGTCGGGATGCTACAGCGACCGGTCGGGCTTTGCAACTATTTTGTGTTGCGTGGCGCTCCCATTGACTTGATCGCGGGCATCTGATACAACCGTGAGGACAGGGTTGTTTTCGGGAGGTTCCTCTTATGGAATGCGCGAACAGACAGAAGAACATCTCGCGGTGCACCTGCACCTATGAGGGGTGTCCACGCCACGGTATCTGTTGCGAGTGCATCGCCTATCACAACCGCATGGGTGAATTCCCCGCCTGCTTCTTCTCCAAGGAAAAAGAGCGGACCTACGACCGGACCTACGAGAACCTCGTGCGTGACCGCGAGGGGCGATGAAGATACGCCGCCTGTTGAGCAACAAGATATCTAATGAAACGGAATATCGTGAATTGGTCGAAGAACTGCTCGTCGCCTCCACCGCCTACCACACGCTCGACGCTCCCGTAATAAGCGACGCCGACTACGACGAGGGGATGCGTGCCCTGACCGTCGTAGAAACCATGCACCCCGAATGGAAGATCAATCACTCCCCGACGATGCGGGTCGGTGGACCGCTACGCGACGGCTTCAAGAAAGTGACCCATCCGCGCCGGATGATGTCGCTGGAAGATGCCTTCTCGACCGAGGAGGTGCAGGCCTTCTTTGAACGGCTCAAAATGGAACTGCCGGGCGGTTTCATCGTCGAACAGAAGATAGACGGGCTCGCCGTCTCCGTCCGTTACCGCGATGGCCGGTTCACGCAGGCCGCCACGCGTGGCGATGGCGAGACGGGCGAAGATGTCACGCAGAATGTCGCGACGGTGAAGAATATCCCGCTGATGCTCGATGCAACGCTCGTCCCGACCGAGTTCGAGGTGCGCGGCGAGGTCTACCTCCCCGAGGCGAGTTTCCAGAAACTGAATGCGGATCGGCTTGCCGCCGGTGAGGCGCCCTTCGCCAACCCGCGCAACGCCGCCGCCGGATCGTTGCGGCAACTCGACCCGAAGGTGACCGCGGGGCGCGACCTCAGATTCTTCGCCTACGGCATCGGAATGGACGGTGCGCCGCCGGTCGCCACCCAGTCGGCGCTCCACGAATTCCTGCGCCGCCTCGGTTTTTCGACCCCCGAATTTCACCTCGTCGACACCATCGACCACCTCGCACCGGTCATCGAGAAGACCATCGCGGCGCGCGGGGAACTCGGCTACGACATCGATGGGCTCGTGATAAAACTCGACTCGTTCGCCGCGCAGGAGGCGGCCGGGTTCCTCACCCGGACACCGCGTTGGGCCATCGCCTACAAACTCCCGGCGCAGGAGAAGACCACCATTCTCGAAAAGGTCGACTGGCAGGTCGGCCGCACCGGGGTCGTGACGCCGGTCGCGCGGCTGAAGAAGATAGAACTCATGGGGACGATGGTCGAGAACGCGACGCTCCACAACATCGACGAGATAGAGCGCAAGGGGCTCTACCTCGGCGCCGAAGTGTTTGTGCGGCGCGCCGGCGATGTGATCCCGGAGGTCGTCTCGGCGGTGCAGACGCTCGATCTGTCGGCCATCGCGCCCGAACAGCGCATCGTCGCGCCCGTTGAATGCTCCGAATGCGCAACGCCGCTTACCCGCGACGCCGACAAGGTGGCCTTGCGCTGTCCCAACCCCGTCTGCCCCGCCCGCGTGGTCGAAAGCATCATTCACTTCGCCTCGCGCAAAGGGTTCAACATCGACGGCCTCGGCGACAAACAGGTCGAGTTCTTCCACGAGAAGGGGTGGCTCAAGTCGGTCGGCGACATCTTCCGGCTGAAAGACTGGTCGATGTGGCTGATGGGGCAGAAGGGCTGGGGCGAGAAATCGGTCTACAATCTGCTCGACGCGATAGAAAAAGCGAAAACGGTCAAGTTCCAGAACATGCTCTTCGCCCTCGGCATCCCCGAGGTGGGCGAATTCATGGCGGGCGAGTTGGCGAAGCGATTCACGCTCGACGAACTGATGCGGGCGACCGAGGCCGAACTGCTCACCATTGACGGCGTCGGCGGCGTGGTCGCCACGGCGATCGTCGAGTACTTCGGCAATGAGGTGAACCGGCGCGAGGTGGAACGGCTTCTCGCCGAGGGGGTGACCATCGTCTATCCCGAGAAGGTGGCGTTCGACGCGACGCTCGCGGGACTTTCCTTCGTCATCACCGGCGAACTTTCCAAACCGCGCGACGAATTCAAGCAACTCATAGAATCGAAAGGGGGCCGCGTCACCGGATCGGTGTCGAAGAAAACTTCCTATGTGCTGGCGGGAACTGACCCCGGCTCGAAACTCGACAAGGCAAAAGAACTCGGCGTCCCCGTCCTCGACGAGGCGGGATTCAACGCACTCTTGCAACGGACCGACACGGAGGGAGGTGCCTGATGGAAGCGCTCTGGATACTCGTCGGCGTCGCGGTCGGTTTCGCGGCTGGGTGGTTCATCGCCGTCCGTGTCGCGACGGCGCGGGCGACCGCCGAGAAAGAGGCGGCGCAGAACCTCATGGCGGTCAAGGAATCGTTCTTCACCCAGCAGATAGCCGATCTCAAGGCCCAGCACGCGGCGGCGCTCGCCGAGATGCGCGACGCTTTCAAAGCGCTGTCGGTCGATGCGCTCAAGGAGCAGGCCCCCGAATTCCTGCGGCTCGCCGGCGAGAATTTCGGAAAACTGCAGGCGACCGCGCAGGGCGATCTCGCCAAGCGGCAGGAGGCGATCGCGGGCATGCTCAAGCCGCTCGAAGAGCAGTTGAAGATATATCAACAGCGGCTCCAGCAGAGCGAGAAGGATCAGGCGACGACACTTGGCGAGGTGAAAAAGCAACTCGAGACCATTGGCAGGCAGAGCGAGACGCTGACCGAGGTGACGCAGAAGTTCCGCATGGTCCTCTCGTCGTCACAGGCCCGCGGCAAATGGGGCGAAGAGACGCTCCGGCGCGTCGTCGAGGCGGCCGGGATGAGCGCCCACTGCGACTTCGTGGAACAGATGAGCGGCGACGAGGCGCGCCCCGACCTCATTATCCGTCTGCCCGGCGAGCGGGTCATCATCGTGGACGCCAAGGTGCCCGATCTCGATTTCCTCTCGGCGCTCGATGTCGCCGATGCCGCCCAGCGGAACGAGGCGCTTATCCGTCACGCGAAGAAACTGCGCGACACCGTCAAGGGGCTCGCCGACCGAGGCTATCCCGCGAAGTTCGCCAACTCCCTTGATCATGTCGTCCTGTTCATGCCTGCCGAATCGCTTTTCAGCGCGGCGCTCGAGGCCGATCGCGACCTCATCGTCTGGGCGGCCGAGCGGAAGATACTGCTCGCCACTCCTGCATCGCTCATCGCTCTTTTGCGGTCGGTCAGCATCAGTTGGCAGCAGGCCCAGCAGGCCGAGAACGCCCAACTCATAAGCCGGACGGCGCAGGAACTCTACGAGCGGATAACGGTGTTCACCGAGCATTTCGACAAGATAGGCAAGGCGCTCGCCGCGGCCAACGACGCGTTCGGTAAGGCGGCGGGCAGTTACGAGAAACGGGTGCGACCGCAGGGCGAACGGCTGTTGGAACTCGGCGTTGCGCCGCGCGGCGACAAGCGGCTGGCCGATCTTTCGGCGGCGGTGTCCCCCGACGGCACCCGCGACGGTACGCGGGACGGTTAGGAACGCTTTCATATAAGACTAACATGAGAAAATTCTTTGTTTGCGATCCTGAAAAAGATATAATTAACCTCAGGCTTCCATTTTGAGGAGGTTCCCGATGCAAGGGTTCTTCTTTTTTTCGTTGGTATTCGTCCTTTTCCTCGGCTGTACTAGGCCGAACGACATAGACTGGAGAAAAGTGTTCGGCGATGAGGACTCTGCGGCCACCGTTGACGACCACAAACCCGTTCCCGATGAAATCCAGCCTGACGAAACGGTTCCTAATGATGTGGCGGATGAAGGAATAATCGACGAAATGGTCGAGAATGATCCTGTCTTGAACGAAGCAGAAGACGCCGTCACCGAAGAAGAACCTGACAGTGCCGATACGGTCGAACCGGAGGGGGACGAACCGGAGCCGGCTGACGATGAAGATATAGTTTCCTATGACGAAGAAGAGATCGAAGACGATGCGTGGGAGGCGGATACCTTTGAAGGTCAGGTTCCTGACACGGTGGATGTTTTGCCGGATCCCGATACGGTGGACGAGAATATCTTTGACGATTGGGTTCCTGACACGGCGGATGTCCAGCCGGACATCGACCATTTTGTTGATACGAAAACCTTCCAGTGTGCCGAAAAACCGGCGATCGGTACCGAATGGAACACGGTAAGCCAATATGAGCAGACTTGGACGGGGAGCGCGTGGGATCCGGTCGACGATCCCACAACCGAATACAGCACGGAGGCAAGCGTAGCCGCCTGCAGATATAAGTGTGCGTCCGGGTATGTCTGGAATGAATCGTTCTGCGTCCAGTGCCTGACCGATGGGAACTGCTTGCCGGGTTATGTCTGCAATGCCTCCAATCAGTGCGTACTGGCCGTGCCAGCCGAAGCCTGCTCGACCGGCACCCAGAGCCGCGATCGTTGCTTGAACGCACGCGTCGTCGGCCGGAGCACCGCAAAGACATCGAGCGGCTATACCATATCGGACAACACCTGTTCCGCATACAATCGTGTCGATCAGTCGAGCGGATGCTGGGATGCTGGGGCGGACCATGTATATCGCATATATCTGAGAGCAAGTGAAACAGCGGCAATGACCCTTGCCCTTGATATGGCTTGTCCGTTTTACGATGATTTTTCCTGGGATGCGACCCTTGCCATATACAATGATGTCGGGTGTGCATCGGCGGCCCAATCATGGTGTGACGACAACTTTAGCGGGACAACGATCTATACTGCCCCGGCTGATGGTTGGTACTACATCGTTGTGGACGGAGCAACCATTTTTGAAGATGGAGGAGACTATTCTTTTACAGTTAAATTGCTGGATTGCGTAGCCGCCGACTGTAATTGCCCTTAGCGCATCAAAAAATGAAAAACGGACATTCGACCGTTTTTTATAAATGTGAAAAAAGGGGGTGTTTCCCGACGATAGAGAAGAGAGCGAGACACCGCCTCCTTCATGCCCCATAAATGCCCCGAATATTTTTTGCATATTATTAGGTAAAAGATATAATCACCCGTCCGCACCTTTTGGGAGGGTGTCTGTTTTTGCGCCGAACTCAAAACGACATGACCTGCGAGAATGGTTAAATAGGAGTGTGACATGAAAAGATCTTTGTTCGTCATCTGTCTGATGTTCTCCATGTTACTGGGTGCCGCCGAGGACATCGGTAAGGAAACCATGGACAACATCCCGCTTGTTTCCCCATTCGCTATCAAGGAATCGAAACAGGTGCCATTGCCGGCGTCCGAGATGCCTGAGCTTAAGCCTATACCGGTCACGGCATCTGATGTGAGCGCCGACCTGCTTGTCCTCTACGATGCTGCCATTAAGGCCGATCGGAAGGGAAAGGGTGATCCTCGTGGCGCCAGTCGCGCATGGGGGCATGTGGTCGCATTCAAAGGGGAGAACCCGTTCCTTGCTCAGGCGAACGAGCGGAGGAGCCTGTGGGGTGTTTACACCAAAAAACAATTCATTCAGAAACGATATGAAAAAGCGAAAAAGAATGACAAGTACGGGAATTTGTTTCCAGAGCTCGTCATTTCTCAATGGGAAAAGGTCGCTTTGATAGAGAAGGATAACGATTACCTTGATATGGCGAAAAAACGGATAGCGGCATGGAGGGATTTTATAGGGAAAGTGAATGATTATCAGAAGAAAAAAAAGTCCTTTGCCGAACAGCGTGACAAGGACCGCAAGACACTCATGAAGATTCTGCCTCTCTCTGTCGTGCCCGAGAACCAGAAAAAAGACCTGTTGAAAAAATATCTCATTGTCTACAGCCCTTACTATGGGGTGGGTGACCTTGATGCTCTATTTGTGGAATTGCGTAATCCTGCGGTTGCTGAGGTGATGAAGAAGTTAATAGACACCCCGCAGTTTCGGGAGGAGATGGAAAAGAGTTGTGACGATAAGAGTCCGGTGTCGTGCCTGATAGCGGCCCATTATGCGGAACGCGATCGACCGGCGGTTGCAACGGCTCTTTATCTGACCGCCTGTCGTGGCGGCATAGGGACCGCCTGTGAGAAAGTGGCGACCATGACTGCCGGCAAGGACGATAAAACGACGGTCGAAGCCAACTGGAACGCCTGCGCGTGGGGCGTTGCGCATTCCTGTCTTACCCTGGGCGGTTTCGTCGAGACCGGCAAAGGAATAGAACGATCTCTTGCCCTTACGGCAAAACTTTACGAAAAGGCTTGCAGTGGTGGGTTGCAAGACGCATGTGAGCGTCAGAAAATAGTGGAACTCGCGGCAAAAGATGAACGGGAGAAGGAAGAGCAGGAGGCGCGTCGTGTTCTGGAGTCGGGCGAGGATGCCGCCGGATCGGAGGCGCCGCCCCCGCCTTCAAAGGCAGGCACACTTGATATCGGTGGCGAAACGCTGAACGACATCGTCTTGATCATACCCATGGAGTATCGAGAAGAGCCATTACCGGTCGCGACCGAAGCGGCACCCTTTACGCCGCAGGTTTCGGTGGATGCAACGACCGACCCCGATCTCCTCGTCGAGTTCGATGCGGTGGTGGCGGCGGACCGGAACGGGTCAAAGGATCCACAGGGCGCCATCTCGGCATGGAGGAAAATAGCGCAGTTCAAGGAACCGAATCCCTATGGCAAGGTGGCGCGGGAGCGCATAAGGGAATGGGAGCGGGTCATCAGGATGCGCGGGTTGGGCGACAAGTATCGAGTGGCAGTCGCCGCCGAGAATGTCGCGAGATTCTTTCCCGAGGAGGCCATAGCGGCGTGGAAAGAGGTTGCGGCGGCGGCTGAAGGAACGCCGCTCGTAGCGACGGCACGATCACGCATAGAACAGTGGGGCTCCTTCATGAGGCGACTTAGCGAATATCACGCTAAACGGAAGGTGGTCGCCGAGCAAAAAGAGCGGGATATCGAAACGCTTCGCCGCATACTGCCGCTTGAGATACTCGATGCGGCGAAGAAGAGCGAGGTAATGAAAAAATATGTGACTGCTTATGGTGCCGTGTTCCGGCTCGATGACCTTGATCTGGTCCTTTCCGAACTTGACCAACAGAAAGTGCCGGGGATCCTGCAGATGCGTGATATGGTCATCACGCCCCAGTGGAAAAAGCAGTCGGAGGTTGACTGTGCTCTGTTCCGCCCGCTTCCCTGCGCATTCGTTGCTTCGATGACGGGTCGCAGTGAGCCTGTCAAGGCATTGGAATATTCGCTCCTTGCCTGCAAGGGGGGCATTGCGTCGGTCTGCATGCCCGCCGGTGACCTCGCCAAGCAACAAAAGAATACTCCGGTCGCTCGCGAGGCATACGGCAACGCTTGTGCGTGGGGATTCTCCCGTGGCTGTGATGAAATGGCTGAGATCTTGAAGACGGGCAAGGAAGAGGATCGTGTGTTGGGCGCGCGGATAGTGAAAAGGGGTTGCTCGGGAAGCAATACGGACGATTGTCGTCTACAGAAGGCGGTAGAGTTGCGTGAAACAATGCCGGTGGTGACCCCGAAGGCGGTGGCTTCTCCGGAAACTTTCAAGGAAACCCCCAAAGAAGAGGCGCCGCTACCTCCGGTGATCGAAGAGCCTCCGTCAAAGCGCCCCTATCTCTGGTATGGCATCGGGCTTTTGGCTTTTGGTGTAGCGAGCGCAGGGGCTGGCGCCGGACTCATGGTGCAAGCCGATCTCTTTTACAAAAAATACAATGACATAGTGAATACGGAGAATCTGATAGAAATGAGAGAGCGCCTTTCAGAAGCCGCTTTCGTTCAGTATGTCCGTGACGCGAAAGACAAATACCAGACGCCGGGTGATACTTACAGCGATACCGGTATCGCCTTGATCTCGGTCGGTGGCGCGGCGGTCGTGACCGGGCTGGTGCTCACGCTCATCACTGAAGAGGCGCCGACTGTCACCATGAATTTCGATGAAAAAGGTTTTTCGATAGGGTACGCATTCAAGTTTTAGATGACATCGAGGTGTCCGATGCGCTGTCTTTGCCTTGTTTCCTTGGTACTCCTTGCCGCTGTCGGCTGTACCAAGCCGAACGATATAGACTGGAATAAGGTGTTTGGGGATAAGGACACCGCCGCCGCCGCTGACGACGACAGCGCGGTTCCCGACGACATCCAGCCGGACGAAACGATACCTGACGAGGCAACGGACAATGTGACGCCCGATGAAACGGGGGAAGACCTGCCCGACGAAGCGGAGGATGCCGTCACCGAGGAAGAGCCGGACAACACCGATATCGAGGAGCCGGAGGAAGACACAATAGAACCGGAGGAAGACACGGAGACGGAGGTCGATGACGAGTACATCGAGCCCGATGATTGGGAAGAAGTAGGGGACGATGCTTCCGGGCCGGACGATGATACCCTCGATGAAGATGCGGTTGATGATCCATCTGATGAGGATGCGTCCATAGACATGGATAATACGCTCCCCGACATCGATCTCGTGCCGTTCTGCGGTGACGGCAAGCATGAGATATCTAATGGTCTTGTACTCCATCTTCGCATGGATGAGCCGTCTTATTTCAGGGCGGCATATGATTCATCTGCGAATCCTTTGACCGGACACGGTTATTTTACACAAGGTGCATCGTTAGGTAATGTTGGTGTCCGCGGAAAGGCGCTTGCTTTTGACGAGAATAGCGACTTTCAAGTACCGGACACTTCAAAACTCGACATAACTGGGCCGATGACCGTCATGGCGTGGGTCTATCTCGACCCGCACGCGAACAACATATGGCCGTACCCCGTCGTGATCAAGGGGAACGGCAGGCAGGCAAATTATTATGTGTGGCGCGAGGCCGATCGAAAACTCAACTTCGGGTTCCACCGGTGGGAAGAGACCGGCACCGGCTGCGGCGCCAAGTCGACCATAGACATCGACGACAGCACCTGGCACTATTTCGCCGGTACCTACGACGGCACCTATGTGCGGCTCTATGTCTACAGCAGTACCGGTACGCTCGAAGATCTCGTGACCTCGGATCCCTGTCCCCAGGCGCCCTTGCCGAACGACCGCGCCTTCACCATTGGGCAGATACCGCCCGGGACCGAGTACCCGATGCACTACTACGACTCGACCGGCTACATCGATGAATTGCGGATATATACCCGCGCCCTCTCACAGAACGAGATAAACTCCATCAGGGGTTCCCATACCGAGTACTGTGACGACGGCGACGGGAACCCGAATGACGGCTGTACCGGTTGTCAGGTCGATGCCGGTCATATCTGCTACGGCTCCCCCTCGACATGTCTCGCCGAACCGTCTTCGTTCACCTGCACCCACTCGATAAATATCTGTGACAGCGTCGAAGATTATTACGACCCCTCTTATAGCGAGTACTATTATCGAAGTTGGGTCGGTACTACTCTACAGATAACAACCAACAGTACGGTGAAATGGACATCGCCGTCCTTCTCTACATACCAGTGGTATGAATACTCGTCTGGCGCGAAATGCTGGGGGACTTGGTACAACTACACTTTTGATCATGGTCAAACGGTAGAGGCTACCTATACGGCCAAGGGAGCCTATGACCCGCATGAGTGTTATTTCCAAATAAACGATGCCCCGAATGGTGGCGGCGTCGTCATCGCCACCACCGTGGCGACCGCCAGCGGCCAGTGGCCGGCGAACTATTCCTACACCGGCAACTGCTTTGCTTCCTCTCCTTCTCCTTTCTGTGGAGATGGCGCTACGCAAGAGGGACTTGAAGAATGTGACGATAACAACACGAGTAACTGCGATCTTTGTTCTTCCATTTGCAAAAATAAGCCGGCTAATTACTGCGGAGACGGTTATATCTGTGGTAGCGAAAAATGTGAAGGCGAGGATCTTAACGGGAAAACCTGCTTGACGCAGGTTCCCGGTGCTGAATGGGGTAAACTTTCCTGTAGCGGCGCCTGTGACTTTGTCACCACCGCCTGTTCAAAAAATTATACTTGTGCCGGAAAACCTTCGACAGGGACGCTCTGGAATACCGTTTCGAGTTATGTGCAGACATGGAACGGTTCAGCGTGGATTCCGGTCGATGACCCGACGACCGAATACAGTACGACCGCCAGCACCAGTTCTTGCCGTTATAAATGCGACACGGCGAATGGCTATTCATGGAACGGTAGTTCATGTGTAAAATGATATTTGCGATGAAGATCGCTACCTTGCATGAGATAAGGATAAGAGGGAGGATATTATGAGGTCTTTCACGGTGTCGCAGGTTCTTCTGTTCGTGATCGCCCTGTTCTTGGGTTGTACCAAGCCGAACACGATAGACTGGGATAAGGTGTTCGGGGACAAGGATGCATCGCCCGATAATATGGTAACGCTCGACGAGGAAGAATGGCCCGATGAAGAATCTCCCGCGGAAGAAACGACACCGCCGGATAACGACACATCAGAAGATGATGAATATGTGGCCGAGCATGACATGCCCGAGGGGGACGATGCCGATGTGGCGACCGACCATGTTCTGCCGACGGAAGAAGACATCCTTTTGTCCGATGACGCGGCTGAGGTGGAAGATACGGTGACCGATCCTGACTTCGATCTGATGGTAGACGAGACCTCTCCGTGGATAACGAGCACCGAGCCCGAGTCCGATGCGACGGATGTCTTGGTCGATGTGATAATAACGATAACCTTCAGCGAAGCGCTCGACGGAGCCAAAGTGACGGGGGAGAACATCCTTCTGGAAAGATCGGGAGAATCGGTGCTTGTCGCGATAACCTACAGGTCGGACGACCATTCGGTATTGATAACCCCGACCACTCCGCTTGATCATGGCGTTGCATACACGGTGACGGTGAGAACGGGCATCACCGATCTTGCGGGCAACGCTCTTGAGGCGGAGCATGTCTTTAGTTTTGTAACGACCCTCTGTGGGAACGGTGTGCCGGATCTCGGCGAACAATGTGACGATGGCAACACGGATCCTTGTGATGGTTGCTTGAATAACTGTATCTTACACACAAATATATGCGGTGACGGTTATCCATGCGAGGATGAGGAATGTGATGACGGAAATGATG